>CAJXOB010000039.1 GCA_913057955.1 uncultured Gammaproteobacteria bacterium
ACATACTATATTGAACCATAATTTTTATTGAAGGAGGGTTTCCTTATCAGATATTAACGTGGACTAGCCTACTACTTTTTTTGGAGTTCTGCTTTGGCGGGCTTACCTGTTTGCGTGCGCGGCATTTCTTGGAGCACTTCAAGTGATGTAGGGTTCATAAAGCGACTAATAATAGGAGCGCAGAATAAGCGTAACTCTTCCAGGGTCAGTGTCTTGTTTTCTTTCAGCGTTATAAACGCCTTAACTTGCTCTTCTCCAGTTCCATCTGGGATACCAATTACTGCGCAATCAGTCACAGAAGGGTGAGTAAATATGCTTTCTTCTATCTCGTAAGCTGAAACCATTTCTCCCTTCACTCGGATCCTTTCGGACATGCGTGCTAGCCAATAAAGGTTGCCTTCGTCATCCAATTTAGCAAAATCTCCCGTGTGGAACCATGAATTTCGCCAAGCCTTAGCAGTCTCCTCAGGCATGCCAATATATTTGGATGCCATAATGGCGGGCTCAAGTGAGCGAATCACAAGCTCGCCAGATTCTCCTATAGGGAGTTCATTGTCGTCTGCATCCACAATAGCTACTTTATAACGATCCAGCACCTTGCCAGCTCCGCTCTTATCAAAAAGCGGAAGCGCTACGCCGCCAGCTTCGGTAGAGCCATATCCAGTGCCTCTGGCCAGCTTAAGCTGAAAGCGAGATTCAAAATCGTCATGGTCAACAGGCAAAGGTGTTCCCCATATAAAGCGCAAACTATGCTGCGTTTCTTCAATGCACGGCTCTGCTGACCAAAGCAACTGCTGAACAGAGCCCATCGACATAAACCATGTTGCCTTATAGCGGCAAACATCACTCCAAAAATTAGACAGGCTAAAGCCTTGACGAATAACCACTCGGCCGCCAACCATCATGGCTGGCAATATGTCGTACTGTGTTGCCCCTACATGATACAAAGGGTATGGGCTGTAGACACAATCTTGCTCAGTAATACTGAATGCCTCTATCATCGACTCTGCAGCTCGAACTGAGGATCGGTGGGGAATATCACAACCTTTTGATGCGCCCGTAGTGCCTGAAGTAAAAAGAATTACAGCCGTTTCTTCGTCACTAAAGTCACAAGAAAAGTTTGTGCTGGACTGACCAAGAATTGACTGCCACGGCAATATATTAAAGCTTTGAAGGTGCTCTTTAGCCCTCTGTTGCTCATCGGTCATGATAACTTGCTGTAAGTGCTTTAGGCTTTCAGAAACCTCAGCTAACTGCTGCAAATGCTCCCCAGAAGTAATCAGTATTTTGCACTTTGTCATGTTAATCATGCGCGCAAGTGAGGGGCCGCGCGCATTACTATTAATAGCCACTTCGATTACGCCAATTTTTTTAAGTGCGTAGGAGCAAGCTAAAAATTGAACGCAACTTGGAAGCATTATGGCGATGTACTCTTCATCACCAAAGCCGAGTTCAATGAGGCCATGGGCAATATGATTTGTTAGTTTATTAAATTCTGTATAGGTTAAGCACTCTCCAGTTTCAGCTTGGGTCACAAAAGGTTTGGAGCCGTATTGCTTGGCAGAGTTTTGGAGGAGCAGGCCAAGGTTTATCTTTTGGCCTTCGCGTCCAGTAAGTGGCGCCTTGTTCATGGAAGTGTTTCCGAATGATTACATCTTTAAAATTCGAATGTTATCATATTTTAATTTAAACCGAAATTCAAATTTCACTCCTCTTTATATTAGAGTAATCAAATACATAGGCGAGAGTGATGGGTTTCGCTTAACTTAATTTACCAAGTAATACTTCATTTCCAGCAGCGGGCTTTGCTGGCATATTAAGAGCGAGTAGAAGTGAAACTATTGCCATTCCAGCGCCTGCCAAAAAAACTAAAGAAGGCGAATAAAGCCAAATCAAACCAAAAGCAACCGGTATAAAGACCGCCGCAATGTGATTGATTGTAAAGGAGACTCCAGCGCTAGAAGCTATGTCAGCAGGGTCCGCAATTTTTTGAAAATAGGTTTTAAGTGCAATAGCAATTGAGAAAAATAGGTGATCTGCAATGTATAAGAAAACTGCAAAATAGCTGCTTTCTACAAACGCGTAACCAGCAAAGATAAAGGTGAGACCGACGTACTCAAATATGAGCGCTTTGCGCTCACCAAATTTGTGAATAAGTCGTCCTATTTTAGGGGCAACAACTATATTTACCGCCGCATTTGCAAGCAGTAAGAGTGATATTTCAGCGACCGTGAAGTCAAATTTTTCAACCATCAAGAAGCCCGCAAAAACCACAAATATTTGCCTTCTTGCGCCGCTCATGAATTGAAGGGCATAGTAGAGCCAGTAGCGCTTTCTTAAGATAATTTTTTTAGTCTGGACCACTTTTTCTGGGAACAGCGAGAAGTGCTGCCAGCAAAATAGTACGATCGCAATAGAGACGCCGCCGCCAATCAAGTAAATCCACATGTAGGCAACTTGAAATTGCTCAAACAGAACCCAAACCAGACTGAATGCAATGATTGATGCGGCTGATCGGGTAGCAATCACTCGCCCTAAGAACTCCGCTGTTTTGTCTTTTTCAATCCACTGAAGCGTTAATGACCCATTAATGGTTTCAAAGTAATGAAATCCAATGGACATGACTATTGTCGCCAAGTAAAAGGTCATATTGGTTTCAACGAGACCCGTTAGTATTATTCCGCCGCCAAGCAGGGCGAGAGAGATGTACGCCAACTTCTGCTCTCGAATAAAAGCCAAAACAAAGATGACCGTGAAGGCTAAAAATCCAGGAACTTCTCTTAGGCTTTGAAGGATCCCCATTTCTGCGCCCGTAAAGTCGATCTCATCAATTGCAAAATTATTAAGCAGGTTAAGCCACACAGCCCAGCTTATAGCAGAGCCCACAGTCATTAGAAGGATTAATAGTTCGGGTGATTTACGAGCGATTTTCATAGGGTGTTAATATACCTTTAAAAGGACCATTTAAAAGTTCTTTAAAGTCTCAATTTTTGACCAAGATAAGTGCGCTATCAAGGTAAAATGGATTTTTTGTTTTGATTCTTGTGATATGCCAAATGTAACACTGCCTGACGGCACAGTTAAATCTTACGACCAGGCATTAACGGTTGCAGAGGTAGCGTCATCGATTGGTTCCGGCCTTGCAAAGGCCGCTATCGCGGGTGAGGTTGACGGTCAAATGGTTGACACGTCTTACATGATTGAGAGCGACGCATCCCTTGCTATCATTACCAATAAAGACGAGAGGGCGCTTGAAGTTATTCGCCATTCTACTGCCCACCTATTGGCACAAGCCACCCAGCAACTCTATCCAAAGGCCCAGGTAACTATTGGCCCTGTCATTGATAATGGTTTTTATTATGACTTCGCTTATAAGGACGGATTTTCAGAGCAAGACCTCGCAAAGATTGAAAAAAAGATGAACGCGATTGTTAAGCAGAATTTACCGATCGAGAGATTGGAGATGAGCCGTGAAGAGGCGGTTAAATTCTTTAAATCAAAGGGCGAGCACTACAAGGCAGAGATTATTGAATCGATTCCTTCTAACGAGGCTTTATCGCTATACAAGCAGGGCGACTTTGTAGACCTTTGTCGCGGTCCCCATGTACCTTCAACCAGTAAACTTAAAGCGTTTAAGTTAATGAAGCTGGCAGGCGCTTATTGGCGCGGTGACTCAAACAATGAAATGCTTCAAAGGGTTTACGGGACGGCTTGGGAAAACAAGGAAGACCTTGAGACTCATTTGCATCGCTTGGAAGAGGCTGAGAAAAGAGACCACAGGAAGATTGGTAAGACTCAGAACCTTTTTCATACCCAGGAAGAGTCACCGGGAATGATTTTTTGGCACCCAAAGGGATGGACGCTTTATCAAATAATTGTCCAGTATATGAGCCAAGTTTTCAAAGACAATGACTACCATGAGGTCCACACTCCTGAGGTGATGGACAGATCAATGTGGGAAAAATCAGGCCACTGGGATAAGTTTGGCGACGCTATGTTTACCACGCATTCAGAGAACCGTGATTACGCGATTAAGCCGATGAACTGTCCTGGACATGTTCAGATTTATAAGCAGGGACTTAAGTCTTATCGTGACCTGCCTTTGCGCTTAGCCGAGTTTGGATCGTGTCACCGTAACGAGCCCTCTGGAACGCTTCACGGAATTATGAGGGTTCGAAACTTTGTTCAGGACGACGCCCATATTTTTTGCACAATCGATCAAATTCAAGACGAGGTGTCTAAGTTTATTGACCTTACCTTTAAAGTTTATAAGCATTTTGGTTTCGAAAACATTGATATTAAACTCTCCACCCGACCGGAAAAGCGAGTTGGCTCGGACGAGGACTGGGATAAGGCAGAAGCCTCTTTGTCTGAAGCATTAGATGCAAAAGGAATTAACTGGGAGCTTCAAGAGGGTGAGGGCGCCTTTTATGGCCCTAAGGTTGAGTTTGTTTTAAAAGACTGCCTGGATCGTGAATGGCAGTGCGGAACAATACAGGCCGACTTCTCCATGCCGGGCAGGCTTGATGCGCAGTATATTGCTGAAGATGGCTCCAAACAAACGCCCGTAATGCTCCACCGGGTAATCGTTGGATCAATCGAGCGATTTACAGGGATTTTGATCGAACATTACGAAGGAGCGTTTCCATCATGGCTTGCGCCAATTCAAGCGGTTATTCTTAATATTTCTGAAAAACAAGAAGAATTTAGTAAAAATGTAGAGAAGAATCTAAAAAAACAAGGACTTAGGGTCATATCCGACTTGCGCAATGAGAAGATAGGCTTTAAAATACGCGAGCACTCGATGCAACGCTATCCTTATATTTTAGTGGTTGGAGATCGAGAAGTAGAAAATAACCAGGTGTCTGTTCGCCAAAGGGGCGGAGAGGATCTTGGTTCAATGTCTTTAGAGGCGTTGATTGAATTAATAAATCAGGAGTAATTATTAAAAAACCAAGCAGGGTAAAGACAAGGATTAATGAAAACATTAGTTCACCAACACTCAGAGTCATTAATGATAAGGGTGAGCAAATGGGAGTCCTTAGTAACGTTGAAGCTCTTGAATTAGCAGTAAGCGTCGGTTTAGACTTAGTTGAAGTTTCACCAAGTGCAGATCCACCAGTTTGTCGTGTTATGGACTTTGGTAAGTTTCAATATGAATTAAAGAAACAAAAGAATGACGCCAAGAAGAAGCAGAAAAAAACTCAAGTCAAGATGATTAAGTATCGTCCAGGAACTGAGGAAGGGGATTACCAAATCAAGTTTAGGAACTTGACAAAATTTTTAGAAAACGGAGACAAAGTTAAGGTCGTTATTTGGTTCCGTGGCAGAGAAGTGCAGCATAGAGAGATCGGCGCACTTATGTTAGATCGAATTGAAAAGGATACAGAAGAATTTGCCGTTGTTGAGCAACGTGCAAAAATGGAGGGTCGCCAGCTTGGCATGATGCTAGCACCCATATCGAAGAAAAGTAAGGCGCCTGTCGCCCGAAAAATTGAACCCGAAAAGGGTGAAGGAGTAAATGATGCCGAAGTTAAAGACAAATAGAGGTGCTGCAAAGCGCTTCAAAAAGACCGCTAGCGGTCAGTACAAAAGTAAACACTCGCACTTGAGGCATATTCTGACCAAGAAGAGTACTTCTAGAAAACGATCATTGCGTTCACCAGACTTCATTGACAAGGCTGACGTTCCAATGGTTAGAAAAATGTTACCTTACAGCTAAACTAGGAGTACTACTATGGCAAGAGTTTCAAGAGGTGTGCAGGCGCACGCCAAACATAAAAAAATATTAAAGAAAGCCAAGGGTTACTATGGTGCTCGTTCTAAAGTTTATCGCGTTGCTAAGCAGGCGGTAATCAAAGCTGGACAGTATGCCTATCGTGACCGTCGTCAACGTCGTCGTCAGTTCCGTAGATTATGGATCGTACGTATCAACGCTGAGGCAAGGAACAACGGCTTGAGCTACTCACAATTTATCAATGGCCTTAATAAAGCTGGTGTTGAGATTGATCGTAAAGTTCTTTCTGACATTGCCATCTTTGATAAAGATGCCTTTGCAAAAATTGCGGATCAGGCAAAATCTGCTTTATCTGAGTAGTAAAATCTTACTAAAAGACTGTAACTTAGGTTACAGTCTTTTAAACAGAATAATAGAGCAGGCATTTTGATTAAGAAGATTATCACCGACGCCACAAATTCGATAGCGAGTGCTATGGACTTGAAGGCTCTTGACGACTCAAGAGTGCTCTATCTGGGTAAAAAAGGTGAACTAACCGACCTACTAAAGGGATTGGGTAAGCTCTCTAAAGAAGAGCGTCCAGTCATGGGTGAGGCGATCAATGAGGCCAAAGTTCAAATACAAAAGCTTATAGAGAGTCGCAAGAATGAGCTCGAAGAAATTGCCCTAACGAAACGACTTCTTGATGAAAAAATTGATGTCACGCTTCCAGCAAGAAACTTTGAAAAAGGAAGCCTACATCCGATTACCCAAACACTGAATCACATACAAGATATTTTTACCAAGGCCGGCTTTGAAATAGAAATTGGCCCTGAAATTGAAGATGATTTTCATAACTTTAGTGCACTAAATATTCCAGAGCACCACCCTGCAAGGGCGATGCATGACACCTTTTATTTTGATGCAAATACCGTCTTAAGAACCCACACATCACCCGTTCAAATTCGAACTCTAGAAAGACAAGACCCGCCCGTTAGAGTTATCGTTCCGGGTAAGGTATATCGCTGCGACTCTGACGTAACCCATACGCCAATGTTTCACCAAGTGGAAGGTCTTATCGTTGACAAAGAGGCATCCTTCTCTCAGCTCAAGGGTCTTTTAATTGATTTTTTAAGGGCATACTTTGAAAAAGACGACCTTAAAGTTCGTTTTCGTCCATCATATTTCCCGTTTACAGAGCCCTCAGCTGAGGCCGACATTGAGTGCGTAATTTGCGCAGGAGAGGGTTGCCGAGTTTGTAAGAAGTCAGGGTGGCTCGAGGTACTTGGATGCGGCGTTGTTCATCCAAACGTTTTAACGGCTGTCAATATAGATCCAAACGAGTTTTCTGGGTTGGCTTTTGGGATGGGCGTTGAGAGATTAGCGATGCTAAGGTATAGCGTCAATGACCTTAGATTATTCTTTGAAAACGATGTACGTTTTCTAAACCAATTCTAGTGCAAAGGAATAGCGTATGAACATTTCAACTAGATGGATAAGAGAATGGGCTAACCCAGATGTTGGCGATAGTGAGCTCTCTGAGAAGCTAACTATGGCAGGTCTTGAAGTAGACAGAATTGCCCCAGTTGCTCCCGCATTTGAAGGCCTGGTTGTTGGTCACGTTGTTAATTGCGAAAAGCACCCAAACGCGGACAAGCTTAGCCTATGCGAAATTGATATTGGTGATGGCAGCAATCTGCAAATAATTTGCGGCGCTCCAAATGTAAAAAAAGACTTAAAAGTTGTCGTTGCGACGGTCGGCTCAGTCCTACCAAGCGGACTAAAAATTAAACGCGCAAAGCTTAGAGGCGTTGAATCAAACGGTATGCTTTGCTCAGAATCTGAAATCGGACTTTCAGAGAGTCATGAAGGAATAATAGAGCTTGATGGGCCTTGTACTCTTGGCGAAAATATTCGGTCCACTCTTGATCTTGATGATCAAATCATTGAGCTTGATATTACGCCTAACAGGGGCGACTGCTTCAGTGTTCTTGGCGTTGCAAGAGAGGTTTGTGTTAACTACAACCTTTCAATGCCATCCATTCACTATAAAGCCGATCAAAAAGGCAATACACCATTCAATTCAAAAGTTGCCAATCCTGATGAGTGTGCAAAGTATTTAACGAGAGTTATTGAGGGTGTTGATAATAATGCAGAGACGCCAAAATGGATGGCTCAAAAATTGTTGCGAGCTTCTCAGCAATTGCATTCACCGATAGTAGATATTACGAATTATGTTTTATTAGAGCTCGGCCAGCCGATGCACGCTTTTGATTTAAAAACAATTAGCGGCGACATTGAAGTTAGATCTGCACATAAAAATGAAAAACTTGAGCTGTTAAATGGTCAAACGGTTTCGCTTAGTGAAAAAACACTAGTTATAGCCGATGAAAGCTCAGCGATCGCAATTGCTGGCGTTATGGGCGGAATGAAGACTGCCACCATGCCTGATTCATCTGAAATTTTACTAGAGAGTGCTTTTTTTGATCCAATAGCTATCGCCGGTATAGCAAGGTCTTATGGACTTCACACCGAGGCTTCGCTTCGCTTTGAAAGGGGAGTGGATTTTCATATTACTCACCAGGCTTTAGAAAGAGCGACCGAGCTAGTCCTTGAGATTTGCGGCGGAAAGGCTTCACAGATTAACGAGTGTGTTGACTCAACATCACTCCCAGCGCTAGAACCAATAGACATTTCTAACGATAAGATTTCAAAGGTCCTGGGTTTTGATCTAGAGCCGTCTTGGATTGAATCAAAGTTTAAGTTTCTTGAGTTTGATTTCACAGCCAATACTGATAATTCATGGACTATTAAGCCGCCAAGTTTTCGCTTTGATATTCGAATTCCAGCGGACATCATTGAAGAGTTAGCGAGGCTTTATGGGTACGATAAAATTCCAGTCCAAAGGCTCTCGATTAACGCCAACATATCAACCTCATCTCAGGCAGCAATTAGCGCCAATGAGTTTTCAAATTCTCTCGTCAATAGAGGCTACAAGGAAGTCATTACTTATAGCTTTATCTCTCATGAGATGCATGAGCTTGTTAGCCCTAATGCAGCAAAAATATTATTAAAAAACCCGATCTCTGATGACATGGCGGTTATGCGCTCAAGCCTATGGCCTGGACTGATTCAATCTGCTAAGTCAAACATCAGAAGAGGGCACCATAATGCTAGATTCTTTGAATTAGGCCAATGCTTTTCAGGAACATCGGTTGAAGACCAAGTCCAAAAAATTGCTGGAATTATTTGCGGCAACCGTTACGACTCGCAGTGGAGCGGAAGTGAAAGAGAGGTTGACTTTTTTGATGCAAAGTCAGACGTTCAGTCGCTATTATTTCATTCCAAGAGTGAATATGCCTTTGAGGCGGCTGACCACCCAGCCCTGCAGATGGGTCAGAGCGCTAAAATTATGAAAGGGAAGGAGCTTATTGGATGGATAGGGGCACTATCTCCCAAGCTTCAGAAGACACTATCAATGCCAAATTCTTTTCTTTTTGAAGTTAATCAGAAGTCGATTGATCAGGGTGAAATTTCATGTTACGAGCCTTTTTCTTCTTTTCAGGCCTCCCAAAGAGATATAGCGGTTGTGGTATCCAAAGAGATTACTGCTGACCAGCTTATCAATTCAATCCGGTCATTAAAGCAAGACGACCTTGTTGACGTTAACTTGTTTGACGTCTATGAGGGTGAGCACATCGATGAGGGCAGCAAAAGTATCGCCTTGAATCTCACGTATCAATCCATAGAAATTACATTAACTGATGAACAGTTGGCTGAAAAAGTTAGTAAAATAGTGGCTCATTTAGAATCAAAATTTTCCGCTAAACTTAGATAAAAAAAATATGTCGCTTACAAAACAAGATATTGCAAACACCCTCGTTAAAAAAACAGAACTCTCCCAAAGCCAAGCACTCGCTCTAACCAATCAGTTTTTCGATCAAATAATTGAAACCCTTAAAACGGGTGAAGAAATTAAGTTGTCGAGCTTTGGTAATTTTGTTGTTCGAGAGAAAACAGCTCGACCTGGTAGAAACCCAAAAACGGGTGAAGAGGTTATGATCAGTGCCAGAAAAGTTGTGACTTTTAAAGCAGGCCCAAAATTAAAACTAGCGACTCAAAACGGTAAGCTTTAAGTCTAGTCGCTTATCGCGACCATAAACCCCTTCAATATTGGAATTATGCTAAGCATTACAAGTTGCTGTAGGTTTTCATCCGCCGTCTTGCCGCTCGCAACTCTTTTCTTAAGTGAAGGGGCGTAGTCATCGTCTAGAGAAAATGATACAAATAGCAGTTCTTTTTCATTTTCTAGTTCGCCTTCATTCTGAACCATCTCGACGTCGTAAATTGCATTCGGCTCCTCAGTCAACTTGTTAACAAAAAGGATTGTCTCATTGAAGTGGAGAAAGAACCTTTCTGCCGGGCAGCTCGAAGATTTTTTTAGTTCCAGCTCACCCTCCGACATGGCGCCTGCTATCTGGTCGAAGTGTTGATCCGTTAGCCTTACGTATCTGGTATCAAGGTAATCTCCAAGGTCATTGTCACCTTCGTACTCTTTTATATATTGAATTAACTCTTTAAGCATAAATTAATAAATGAGGAAATGTAAGAAAGGATTTTATCAAAAACCAATACAACGGTTAATCAAAAAGTGTATTAATTGCCTGAGAATTTTCAAATTATGATCAGTTACTTTCTAATTATTCTCTAAGTATATTTTTGCCATACTGTATCCTATGCGATAGATTAATAATTGAAGATTAAAAATGGCAGAAAACAAATACTTTTATCAAGATGGGTATTCAGCTCAAGAAGAAAAGAAACTAAAGCGAAACGAAGAGTGGGCTGGTAAATCTCTAGAAGAGGTTAAAGAGGGTATTGCTAATGACTCATTAGATGTAGACCAGTACGGCGCTTTTTCAATTGAGTTTTGGAAGGATGAAAGCTTGGTATGGGCTTGTTTAAAGGCGGAGCATGACATTGAACTAGTTTTTAATCATGTCCGTAAGTTTTTATGGCGTGATAAAGGGTTTGTTCTTGGCGCTATGAACGAAAAGTGGTTCTACCCTTTGACGAGTATAGAGTTTCAAGACCAGGAGTTTAATTACTTTGATTATATTCATGAATCGCTAAAACAAGATCAGGATGTTATTTCTGCTTTAAATAAATTAAACAATCTAGAGTCTTCATGATGTTAAAGGTTCAGCGGTAACAATTTTTATTAGTAAACCTTTTTCTAACCAAGACTTTTAACGTGCTCTACAGTTTTCTTGTAAAGATATTCAAGGTTGTCTTTATGAGTTCGATCAATAATCCTTTGGTCATTATCATTATGATGAAGAATGTCATGAATAAGGCCGTATACTGATTTCATGTTTTTACGATCTTTGCTCTTGAGATTGTAGTCAGCCACATCGAGCCATCTGCCATCTTTTGATGTAATAATCTTGTCTATCTGCGTAATAACTTCGCTAATGTCTGTATTTAAACCCATAAAATTATTTTACTGTTATAGTAGTATTTTTAGTTGGCTGTTTTAGAAAATACCTAACCTTTAGATAGGGTTATTGGTATCAAACTTTTAGGTGTTTCTTTTGCTTTTCTTTTATCCAGCGCACTCGTTTACGCCATAGTCTATAAGATCCTGGCTTGAGATTACTTTGCATGATGCGTTTGACCTCAGGCTCTTTGATACCGAATTCTCTTTCAATATCTGAAAAGGTTGCCTCATCGCTCCAAGCCATTTCTATTAATCCATTTACATTCATATTTAAAAGGCGTTTATTAAGAAGCCTGGTCGGAGCTGCCAAATTGAATCTGATAAATCTCAAATATAGTTATCGACATTGCAGCAATGATTGGACCAATAAAGAGGCCCAAGATACCAAACTTAATAATTCCAGCAAAAGTTGAAAGGACGGTAATCAGAGTATGGTTTAAAGCACTTTGACGATTCATAGAGCTTGATAACTTCTTAATAATAATAGGCCTTAGAAAATTATCAATGAGTGTGCCCGCTAAAATTGCGCCAAAAAAGACGATGATTAATGCATTTACCGTCTCCCCTGTTGCAAATAAATAGATCGACAACGGAAGCCATACTAGTATTCCTCCAAGCACAGGAATAAAGCTTGCAAGAGCCATTGCAACGCCAAAAAATAAAGCTGGCAATCCGACAATCATTACCCCTATTGCAAAGGCAACGCCTTGCGTTAGTGAAACTAAAAAGACACTGCCTACAAGCGTTAAAGATAATCCTGAGAACTGATTAAGAAGTAAGTTGTCAATTTTTTGGTCAAGAGGCGATGCCTTTTTAATCTTCTCAATGAACGATGGCCCATCAACATAAAAGTAATAAAGAGAAAAGATTGTAATAATAACGAAAAAGATAAACTGACTAGACAGCGTTGTAATGCTTTTTAAGATTACGATTGAGAAGTCTTTGACAGCGATAGCAATGGATTCAAGATTGTTACGAAGAGAGCTATCAAGAAACTCACGAATCGAGTCAGATAAAGGCAATCCCATAATTACTTCGTCTGTTATTCTACTAATTTCACCCATTTTAAAGTCACTCTGTAGCTTATTAATAAGAGCCGTAATCTCAATACCGCTAACCAGCAAGATGTATCCAAGGGGTAATATTAAAAGGGTGGTGACGAGGATCGTCATAATTATTGCAGCACGATTTTTTGAGTATTTCTGAGATAAATTAAGAAAGCTACTGTAGGTTGATATGCAAATCAACAGAGACAAGAATAGGTATGCGATGAAGGGAGTAAATAGCCAAACTAAAGCAAGAATAGCGAGAGCTAAAAGAATTAATACCAAGCCGTTCCCATGGCTTTTATTGATGTTTCCTTCCAAAACTACTCCTTTAGGTTATATAGCTAGTTGAGAATTATAGACACTCAAATGCATATCTTAAAGTAGTTCTGGGAATTTGTGCGGAGATTTAATTTGAAAAAGACTTGGCGTTGGTTATTACAATTCGAAGATTGCTAAGATTTTAAGCTCATTTATTAATTCTTTTGCCATCATAAGATATACTATATTCTTTTGATAAATGGCAGTTATATATGCAAACGGCTTATCTAGCAGGTGGTTGCTTTTGGTGCGTAGAAGCAATCTTTCAGCGCGTCAACGGCGTCAAAGAATTAGAAAATGGCTATTGTAATGGTGCTACTCAAAACCCATCTTATGAGGCAATATGTAGTGGCCAAACTGGGCACGCAGAAGTCTTAAGAGTTGAGTACGATGAGAGCGTTGTTTCCTATGAATCCTTGTTAGAGGTTTTCGTTGAGACGCATGACCCAACTTCTTTGAATCAGCAGGGTGCTGACAAAGGGACTCAGTACCGCTCAGCTGTTTTTTATACCAATGACCTACAAAAGCAAGTTGCTACATCGGTGATTGGAAAGGTCAAGGGCGCAGTAACAGAGATTACTGAGCTCGACGTGTTTTATCCTGCCGAGAGTTATCACCAAGACTATTACAATAACAACTCAAATCAGCCCTACTGCCAAATGGTTATCTTGCCAAAAATAAACAAATATTTCAAGTAAAAAATAATGAAAGATCAGGAACTACTCAGATACTCTAAGCAAATTATGCTGCCTCAAATTGATATTGATGGGCAGCAAAAAATTATGGACTCTACAGTCCTGATTATCGGTATGGGCGGTCTTGGGTCTCCAACTGCGCTGTATTTAGCAGCGGCAGGAGTGGGACACATAATTATTGCTGATTTTGACCAGGTAGAGCTATCAAACCTGCAACGTCAGATTATTCACCAAACGAAAGATATTGGTGAGGACAAGGTAAATTCTGCGAAAAATAAATTGACCGCGCTTAATCCTGAGATTAAAGTAACAATCGCAAATGAGCTAGTTCATACGGGTAATCTGTCTACATTAGTTAAAGATGTGGACCTTGTTTTAGATGGAACTGACAACTTTGAAAGCCGCTTTGAAATTAATAAAGCATGCGTTGAGTTTAAGAAACCCCTCGTTTCGGCAGCGGTAATTCGGTTCGAAGGCCAGGTCTCTGTCTTTAAGGGCTATGAGAAAGATCAGCCTTGCTATCAATGCCTCTATACTGAAGAGGGTGATGACAATGAGAGTTGCGTTCAAAATGGCGTTTTAGCCCCAGTAGCTGGACTCATTGGAACTATTCAGGCATTACAAGCTATCAAAGTTATATTGAGCTTAGGGGACGAGCTATGCGGAACTCTTCTATTGGTTGACGGATTGGATTTAAGTTTTAGAAAGATTAAAATTAGTAAAGACTTAAAGTGTTCTATATGTAATCTTAATTAAATATTAGTTATTTTTTTGGAGTTTAAAAATGGAAGATTATTCAGTTATTCTTATTCAAATTATTTCAGTTGGTTTTGGGTATTTATTTTTTAGAATTGTAAAACCAAAAATAAAGTCTGGAACAAAAGAAGTTTACTATGCAAGATTATTTTTAGCGTGGAGTCTTTTTGTTTCAACTTCATTTTATATTCAACCATTTGCCTCAGGGCCAAGTATGCAAGCACTAAGTTTTTGGGCAATACGTTCAATACCTTTTGCTATAGTTGCCTCTATTGCTGGCTATCTTTATGGGAAATTTAGCAAGTAAGCATAATCTACAGAGTAATAATTATTCAATAGGACTATGAAAACTGAATCAAAAGGAAAAGTTCTGTTTAATGAGGAGTGCGGCATCTGCAACTTTGAAATTAAGCACTATAAAAAACGCTCAGAGCTCAAATATGAGAACTGCAGTCGCAAGGGTGACAAGTATCTCAAGGCTCTATATGTTGAGTTTCCAGATGGCTCTGAGGTTAAAGGAGTTGAAGCTTTTGTCTACGTTTGGAGTAACACAAGGGGTTATGAGTGGCTTGCTAGATTTGTAAGACTTCCAGTTGTTTTTACTTTTGCTAAGATGGTTTATGCGTTACTGGCATTTATATTATATTGGCGCTTTAAAATATTTAATAGATTCTCAAATGTGGATTAAATTTTTAAAGAGTTATTTCAAAATTGAATTTAACATAGCAAGATAACTTCACAACAATATCTGAGTGAGGTTAAAGATAGAAGATGTATATTAAATTTACTAATAAAAAAACCCGCGTTATGCGGGTTTTTTTAAACTACCAAAATAACTTAATTAAAACTGCTTAACGCCGTGAATTACTTTAACTGGATCTGTGACCACTGGCTTGGAAGCCCAAGTCTCTGAAACAGCAGTAATTGTTGGCGCAGTTGTGAATGCACTAAACTCCGAGTTAGTAATCGGAAGAGAGGCACAAGCATCACTAGTACTATCTACAGCAAGCGTCTTCCAGGCGCCTGCTCTCTTAACTCTGTAAG
>CAJXOB010000040.1 GCA_913057955.1 uncultured Gammaproteobacteria bacterium
CATTTGAAGCTCAGTTGGCTGCAGAATTAGCCTCTCAAGAAATGATGGCTGAAATCGAAGCCGAAATGGCAAGACAAGCTGCCCTTGAAGCCTTCCAACAAAAACTAGCGGATGAAAAAGCTGCTGCTGCTGCATCGACTGCTGCCTATCAAGATAGTCTTTTAGATGCAGAGTTTGCAGCACTTGAAGCTCAAATTGGAGCTGAAGCTGACGCCGCTGCAATGATGGCTGAAATTGAAAGAGAAATGGCTCTTGCGGCTTTCCTGCAAAACCTTGAGGATGAAAAAGCTGCTGCTGCTGCATCGACTGCTGCCTATCAAGCTTCACTTGCTGATGAGGAAGTTATAGGTGTTATTGAAGAAGTAGTTGTTACAGAGGCTGCACATGAAGCATGTAAAGCTGCTTTAAATTTATCTGAGAGTAATGTAGCGCTTTTCAAGTCTGCCTTGGCTGATGGATCATTGTTTAATGTAGGCCCTCAAGTCTCTACTGGAACTGAATTTACTGCAAATAGATGGGATGCATACGCAAACTGTGTGAGTAATTATGTAAATCCTTTTTAAGGTTCAAGGTAATTAGTCATTTTGCTTACTTGATGTAAATCTAGAATGACTTTGAAATAAAAACCCAGGGCTTGCCCTGGGTTTTTATTTATAATGAATTTATGAAAAATAATTTTATAAGTATTCTTATTAAATTAGCATGTCTTTTATTAATATCGACTAGTGTGAGTTCTGATAGTGATGAAAGCGCCGGGGATGCTTTAGACATTTCGCTTATAGCCGAATATAGTTCATGCGCTGATCTCTATGAAATTAATGAATCAGAAATCAACAACTTAACCTCTATTTTGTTATTATCTGGCGAAGCTTTTTTTGTTGAAGGCGATATGGTTATGAGCTCAACCAATGCGAAGGCAATTGTTGATTCATATGACCCTATATCCAATAAATTAACATATTATCAAACAGCTAAAACTGGTTTTAAATCATTCTCTTTAAATGAAAAACTTGTAGGTAGGGGTGCAGGTGTGTCTACTATAGAAGAGTTTGTTCTTGATTTTGGAGTACCTTGCTCTGATCTTATTGTTTCTATTGAAGAAAGTCCTGAGCAAATGATGTTTGTGTTTGCAGACTCTGAAGAGGCGATTCGAGCTAAATTAGCCTCTCAAGAAATGATGGCTGAAATCGAAACCGAAATGGCAAGACAAGCTGCCCTTGATGCCTTCCAGGCAAAACTAGCTGCGGATAAAGCTGCTGCTGCGAAGTCAACAGCTGCGTATCAATCCAAGGTTGCAAATGATGCTAAGGTTGATGCACTTATAGCTGAACTGTTTCTTGAAAAAGAACTGGCTGCATTTGAAGCTCAGTTGGCTGCAGAATTAGCCTCTCAAGAAATGATGGCTGAAATCGAAGCCGAAATGGCAAGACAAGCTGCCCTTGAAGCCTTCCAACAAAAACTAGCGGATGAAAAAGCTGCTGCCGCAGCATCGACTGCCGCCTATAGAGATGAACTACTTAATGCTGAACTTGCTGCTTTTGAATCCCAACTTGAAGCTGAACTCGCCGCTCAAGAAATGATGGCTGAAATCGAAGCCGAAATGGCAAGACAAGCTGCCCTTGAAGCCTTCCAACAAAAACTAGCGGATGAAAAAGCTGCTGCCGCAGCATCGACTGCTGCATATCAAGCGAAAAATGCTTACGACGCGAGGGTAACTAAAATTATGGATGACTTAATTACGCAATTAAATGTGCTTGGTATAGTCGATGATTATAAGTCGACTATCATGGATGAACTTATAAATGAGGCAACAGAGAAACTAGAAGATGAAAAATTTATTGGCGCAATCTCTGGAGAAATAGTAACGGTTGCGATACACGATTTTTGCAAAGTAAACTTAGGGTTGTCAGATAGTAATATAGAGCTTTTTAAAAAGGCATTAGAGGGTGGTTATTTGGGTAATGTTGGTCCTCAGGTAACAAATGGAACAGAATTTACTTCGAATAGATGGAATAAATATATAGACTGCGTTGGCTCTAAGAGAATATAAAAAATTGTTTAATAAGTATCAATTAAATTTCTAGTAACGAGCTTTCTTTATCAGTTAGAGATTTTTCAATTAAGTTGATATGCTGATCCGTAATTTTTTGTATATTATCTTCAGCTCTATGTGACTCATCTTCTGATATTTCTTTTTCTTTAAGAAGTTCTCTATAGTCAGATATTGCATCTCTTCGAATATTTCTAATTGCCACTCTAGCGTTTTCAGCCTCATCACGGACAACTTTTACTAATTCCTTTCTCCGCTCTTCAGTTAGTAGTGGAAGAGGAATACGCATAACTTGACCTTGTGTATTAGGGTTTAAACCTAAATCAGATGTCAAAATTGCCTTTTCAATTGGCCCAACCATATCTTTTTCCCATGGCGAGACCTTAAGGGTTCTTGAATCTTCAGCGCTTACATTAGACACTTGTGAAAGAGGAACCATGCTTCCATAGTATTCAACTGTAATTTGGTCAAGAAGTGAGGGGTGAGCCCTGCCAGCACGAATCTTGCTAAAATCAGTTTCAAGAGAAGCGAGTGATTTACCCATTCGGCTATTTGCGTCACTGTGAATTTCATTAATCATTTCTATTCTCCGTTTTGACTAACCATCGTACCAATTGATTGGCCATTTAAAATATTAGCTAAAGCATAATTATCATCAAACATACTAAACACACAAATTCTGATATTGTTTTCTCGGCATAATGCAAATGCTGCAGTATCCATCACCTCGATGTTTTTTTCAATAGCAGAATTAAAACTAAGAGCATCAAATTTTATAGCATTTGAATCTTTCAATGGATCACTTGAATAAATACCATCAACTTTAGTAGCCTTAAAGACAATATCGGCCTCAATCTCAACCGCTCTTAAGGCTGCAGCAGTATCAGTTGTGAAGCAGGGACTTCCAGTACCAGCAGAAAAAATAACTACCTTTCCTTCAGATAGTGCATTTTTAGCTTTAGTATGATTAAAGGGGTCGCAAACACCACCACCAATCGAAAAACCAGACATGACAATAGACGGTATATTGTTTCTTTCAAAAGCATCTGATATGGCTAACGCATTCATTACTGTAGCGAGCATTCCAATATGATCCCCAGTGATTTTATTCATCCCATCACTTGCGAGTGCTGCGCCTCGATAGATGTTTCCACCGCCAATTACTATAGCAATTTCAACGCCAAGATCAAGAGCAGATTGAACAATAGTTACCACTTTCTTTAGCATTTCAGGGTCAATATTATTATTGTCACTTTTTAGCGCTTCACCACTGAGTTTAAGTAAGATTCGACGATAAGAAACCATGTGCTAAGAATTGAATACAAAATTAAGATTTTACACAACGCATGAGTATAATGAACCCTTTGTCCACCATAAAATACTGAACCTATGGATTCAATCAACATACGTGGCGCTAGAGTCCATAATTTAAAAAACATTGATGTAAGCATTCCAAGAAATAAGCTTGTAGTAATAACTGGTTTATCTGGTTCGGGTAAGTC
Organism: uncultured Gammaproteobacteria bacterium; assembly: GCA_913057955.1. GTDB lineage: Bacteria > Pseudomonadota > Gammaproteobacteria > PS1 > Pseudothioglobaceae > Pseudothioglobus. Next base: position 3,553 of record CAJXOB010000040.1, read on the forward strand.
ATCTTTAGCCTTTGATACAATCTATGCGGAAGGCCAAAGAAGGTATGTTGAGTCATTGTCAGCGTATGCCAGGCAGTTTTTATCATTAATGGAAAAGCCTGATGTTGACCATATTGAAGGACTTTCTCCTGCTATTTCAATTGAGCAAAAAGCCACTTCTCATAATCCTCGTTCTACAGTAGGAACAATAACTGAGATTTATGATTATTTGAGGCTACTTTTTGCGAGAGTTGGCTCGCCTAGATGTCCTGATCATGGCGATGATTTACAGGCGCAAACTATATCTCAAATGGTTGATGCAATATTGAAGCTACCAGAAGATGCAAAGATAATGATTCTCGCGCCAATTGTAAAAAATAGAAAGGGCAGTCATCTAAAGTTATTACAAGAGCTTTCACATGAAGGCTTTCTTCGCGCTAGAGTTGATGGCGAGGTTTTACTTCTTGAGGAGATTAATGAGCTTGATGGTAATAAAAACCATACTATCGAAATTGTAATTGACCGATTAAAAGTGAGGCAAGATATTACATCAAGGTTATCTGAATCTCTTGAAACGGCTCTTAATATGAGTGACGGTATCGCAATAGTTTGCCCAATGGAAATTGACTCTGTTTTAAAAGAGTTGACTTTTTCAGCAAAATTTTCTTGTATTCATTGTGGCTACTCTTTAGATGAGCTAGAGCCTAGACTATTTTCTTTTAACAATCCTGTGGGAGCTTGTGAAACGTGTGATGGCTTAGGCATTAAGGATGTATTTGATGAAGAGAGGGTTGTAGCTAATCCAGAGCTTAGTCTTGAAGATGGCGCAATTTATGGTTGGAGTAAAAGTAATGCCTATTTTTATCAAATGCTGACTCTAGTTGGTAATTTCTATAATTTTAGTATTTCAACGCCATTTAATGAATTGTCTGATGAGAATAAAAAAATTGTTCTTTATGGAAGTGGTGATCAAATTATAGATTTTTCTAAAATAAAAGGAAGAAGAGGCTGGACAAGTAAAAAAAAGCCTTTTGAAGGTATCATTCCAAGGATGATGCGTCGTTATGCAGATAGCGAAATACGTTCAATTAGGGAAGAATTGTCTAGGTATGTAATCAGCAAGCCTTGCTCAAGTTGTCATGGAGATAGGCTCAATTCATCTGCAAGAAATGTTTTTATTGATAATAGAAACATTTCAGACATAACAAAGCTTACGATAGATCAGGTATATGATTTTTTTGACTCTCTACAGCTTGACGGCCAGAGGGGGGAGATCGCAAGTAAGATTCTTAGTGAGATTTCTCAGCGTTTACATTTTTTAATTAATGTCGGACTGGATTATCTCAATTTAGAGAGAAAGGCCAACTCTCTTTCTGGTGGCGAGGCGCAGCGAATAAGGTTAGCATCCCAGATTGGTGCTGGTTTGATTGGCGTGCTTTATGTTTTAGATGAGCCGTCAATAGGGCTTCATCAGCGCGATAATCAAAAGTTACTCGATACATTGACCTATCTTCGAGATTTAGGTAACACTGTTATTGTGGTTGAACATGATGAAGATGCTATAAGACAAGCGGATTATGTTGTTGATATTGGTCCTGGGGCAGGAATTCATGGCGGTGAAATTGTTGCAATAGGATCCCCTGATGAAGTTATAGCCAACACTAAATCGCTAACTGGAGATTATTTAAGTGGTCGATTAGAAATCAGTATTCCTAAAACTAGAAAGAAATCAAATGGCTGGCTTAATATTACTGGAGCAAGTGGAAACAACTTAAAGCATGTTGACTTAAAAATTCCTGTAGGCGTTTTAACTTGTATTACTGGAGTTTCTGGCTCAGGAAAGTCAACTCTAATTAATAATACACTTTATGAATTAGCTGCAAAAACTCTCAATGGAGCTCAAACTGATGTTGCTCCATTTAAAGAAGTAAAGGGTATGGATCTGTTCGATAAAGTTGTTAACATCAACCAAAGCCCAATTGGAAGGACCCCTAGATCTAATCCTGCCACTTACACGGGTGTCTTTACTTTAGTGCGAGATCTATTTTCACTGACACTTGAGTCTCGAACGCGAGGCTATAAATCTGGACGTTTTAGCTTTAATGTTAAAGGGGGAAGGTGTGAAGCGTGTAAAGGAGACGGCTTAATTAAGGTAGAGATGCATTTCTTGCCCGATGTTTACGTCTCCTGTGATGTTTGTCATGGCCATCGATATAATCGAGAAACCTTAGAGATTAAATATAAAGGAAAATCAATTGCAGAGGTCTTAGACATGACAGTTGAAGATGCACTTGAGTTTTTCAAGGCGATTCCAAAAATTAGTCAAAAAATGCAGACATTAATGGACGTTGGACTCTCCTATATTACACTTGGCCAAAATGCAACAACCCTTTCGGGTGGAGAGGCTCAGCGTATAAAGCTTGCAAAAGAGCTTTCTAAAACAGATACGGGGCAAACTTTGTATATATTAGATGAGCCAACAAGTGGACTTCATTTTCATGATATTAAGCAATTGCTGTCCGTGATATTCAGACTACGAGATCGAAATAATACAATTGTTATAATTGAGCATAATTTAGATGTCATTAAAACTGCCGACTGGGTTGTTGATCTTGGGCCAGAAGGAGGGAACAAAGGTGGCGAAATTATTGCGTTTGGAACTCCAGAAGAAGTATCCATGAATCCAAAGTCATATACTGGGCAGTTCCTTAAAAAGCATCTTTAGGTTTTTCATTCAAACTCTATAAGCGTCATTGTAAATGCTGTTTTTCCATTAATTTTGTGAATTCTAATTGGCTGAAAATTATCTTTAGTAGACAAATTTAGAGTTAATTTTAGCTCATCGCATATTACCCTCATAGTTTCAACTTCACTTTGATTAATTAAAATATTTTCATCCCCATCAACCTTGAAAATTAGGTATTTCACACCAGATTCATCAACAATTTGATAAGTAAACTCTAACTGATCAGGTTTATTAATCATGTCGTTAGATAAGGCAAGATAAACACTTAAAGAGTCAACAAGAACCCCAGGCTTTATCTTAAATTCCTCACCATTACTCGTTACAGCATAATTTTTATCAGTTTCAATGGTAATTTCGTAGTTCTTTTTAACTTCATCTTTAATTTTTTCTATGACGCTGAAGTAGGTGTTAATGACTTGTCCATCTATTTCATTGCCTATGCTTTTTTCAGTTCTTGAATAGTCATATAAAGCCTTCCATAAGGATTCAGTTTTAGCATCTGTTGTGAATTCAAATTGATTATTATTAACCTCTAAATTTAATATAGCAGTACCAACTTTCAAGTTACCCATTACAGTTTCAGCATAAAGGTCATAACTACCTTTATAAGGGGTTAGCGAAAAAGATTGGGCTGAAAAAATAAGGCCTAAAAACAAGAAAATCACTTTAATCATATTACTTTTCCATCAAGCGTTGCAGTTAAGTTATCAATAAGAGTTAGTCGTCCTTGAGTATACCAATGAATCACTTTAGGATAGATAACATGTTCTATTTTTAAAACCTTATCGGAAAGAGTTTCTGCAGTATCTGAATTTTCAACGCTTACTGATTCCTGACTAATTATCGGACCACAATCCAGTTCTTTAGTAACAAAATGGACACTAACCCCATGTGTTTTTTCAGAGGCATCAATGGCCTTTTGATGTGTATTAAGTCCTGGAAATTTTGGGAGCAAAGAAGGGTGAATATTAAGAATTTTTCCAAAATAATGTGAAACAAATATTGGAGTAAGGATTCTCATATAGCCAGCTAAAATGATTAGATCTATGTCGTGCTGATCAATAATATGAATTAGTTCTTCATCAAAAGCCATTTTGGAATTAAATAATTCAGGCTCAATAGTGAAAGTTTTAATTTTTGAAGATTTAGCTCTTTCTATTCCAAAAGCATTTTTATTGTTACTAATGACGCAGCTAATTTGCAAGTCAATTCTATCTGCATTATCAATTATTGATTGTAAATTAGAGCCATTACCTGAAATTAAAATAACAGCTTTCATGGCATTAAATTATTACTTGCTCACCTTTAGAGTCAACAACTTCTCCAATTAGCCAGGCTTTTTCACCTTTAGAATTTAATAGTTTAATAGCATCACTTGAGGATTCTTTTGGAACTATAACAATCATGCCAACGCCGCAGTTAAGAACTCTATGCATTTCACTTGTATCTATATTTCCTTCAGCCTGTAGCCACTGAAATATTTCTGGAAGCTCCCAAGAGTTTGCATCCAATTTTGCAGCTAAATGCTCTGGCATTACTCTGGGAATATTTTCAAGAAGACCACCACCTGTAATATGCGATATTGCATGTACGGGTAGATTTTGAACTAATGATAAGATTGATTTAACATAAATTTTAGTTGGCTCAATAAGTTCCTTGAGCTGGCTTGCTGTGGGCTTTGTTTTTTCCAAAACTTTTCTGATGAGTGAGTATCCATTTGAGTGAGGACCGGATGAACCAATTGCTATTATGTGATTGCCTGATGAAACTTTAGAGCCATCTATAATATTATCTTTTTCAACAATGCCTACGCAAAACCCAGCAAGATCATACTCTTCGCCTTTATACATTCCGGGCATTTCAGCCGTTTCACCTCCAATTAACGAGCATCCAGATTGACGACAACCTTCACCAATTCCAGAAATAACAGAAATCGCAACATCTGGATTAAGAGAGCCCGTTGCATAATAATCTAAAAAAAACAAAGGCTCGGCGCCCTGGACTATAAGATCATTGACGCACATTGCAACTAAATCAATGCCAATAGTGTCATGCTTATTAAGCATCTCAGCAACCATCAATTTTGTTCCAACACCGTCAGTTCCTGAAATTAAAACTGGTTTTTTATATTTATCTAAAGGAATTTCAAACATTGCACCAAAGCCACCTAGACCAGCAAGAACACCAGGTCTTAACGTTGATTTTGCAATTGGTTTAATTTTTTCAATAAGCTGATTACCTTTGGTAATATCAACTCCAGAGTCCTTATAAGTCAATGATGACATCTTGTTTTCCGTATAATTAAGGTCTAAAAAATGAATTTAATTAAGCAAAATAATGAGCTACTCAATGCTACCCAATGCGCTTTCAATAATACGCATTATTTTAACAGTTCCAATAGTTATAGCGCTACTAAAAGAGCAGTATCTTTTGACGCTTCTATTATTTCTATTGGCTGGAATTACTGATGCGTTAGACGGCTGGATAGCTAAACAGTTTTCTTTTCAGTCTCGCCTAGGCTCAATACTAGACCCAATGGCAGATAAGATATTGCTAACCTGTTCCTTTATTGCCTTATATTCGGTTGGGATAATGCCATTATGGCTTCTTATGATAATTTTTGTACGTGATGTAATTATTGTTGCAGGAGCTTTGGGCTATTTTCTCGGTGAAATTTCAGGAGAAAGAGATTTGCTGGAGCCTACTTTAATTAGTAAATTCAATACTGTATTGCAAATTGCACTCGTTTTATTTTTGCTGTTGGTTCAAATATATATTGAATTAGAAGGCCTAAAGGAGATGGTATTCATTGTAGTTGCCACTTCCACAGCTTTGAGTGGGGCCGACTATATTTTACTTTGGGTTAAAAAGTTTATCTTACAAGAGTCCAAGAAATGAACCAACTTGGCCTGCCGATTTCGCTTGACTCTAAAATGCTTTTAGATAATTTTATTGCCAATAATGAGCTTGTTAATTTAATACACCAACTTTTTCAGAAAAAAAAGGCTTCTGAAATTTACATATATGGATTAACAGGCCAAGGCAAAACGCATGTCCTTCAAGGGGTAGTATTAAAGGCTCTAGAAATCGATAAGAACGCAATTTATATCGATTGTATTGATTCTTTTCCAGAGCATTTATTTGACTTTATAGGCCAATTAAATTTTATTAGTTTTGATAATGTTGATCTTATTAGTAATGAAAACCAAGAGACATTTTTCGATCTATATAATCGTGCAAGACAGGCTGGAGTAGTTATTTTAGTTAGTGGCTCCGGTTTGCCAGCTGATTTAAACGTTATGAAGGACCTTAAGACTCGCCTAAGTTTGGCCGCTGTTTATAAATTAGAAGAGCTGAATGACGAGTTAACAATAGATGTACTGAATAAGCAGATGAGTGATAGAAATTTAACTATTGACTCAAAAATTTATGAATATTTGTTTAAGAATTATTCTCGAGATTTAAATACATTAGTATCTGCGATGAATGAGCTAGACAAAGCATCACTCCAATCAAAAAAAGCTATCTCAATTCCTTTTGTTAAATCAGTGCTTCATCTTTAGTAGCTACTAAATAACAATTTGCTTGGAAATATAAAATATTTTTCTAAAGTTTTGTATATTTAAGAAATATTTATATCTTTTAACTCAATAATAATAACAATATAGAATGGTTTACTATACTTCGTAAAACATTTGAAAACAGCATTCTAATCTTAAGAGCTTAATATATTTTTATGGACCATCTTCCTATTTTTATTAATATAAGACAAAAGCCAACCCTAGTTGTTGGTGGCGGAGATATTGCATTAAGAAAAATAAACTTATTATTAAAAGCTCATGCCAAGGTTACATGCGTTTCTCCCCATTTTTGTGAAGGCATAAAAACCTTATCTTTAGATAGCAATGTAAGTTTAGTTAATAAGCGCTTTGAAGCATCCGACATTTCAAATTATGCAGTAATTATTTCTGCTACAGACGACTCAAAAGTAAATGAATCTGTCTCTAAGATGGCTCAAGAAAGTCGTATACCGGTAAATGTGGTTGACTCTCCTGAGCTATCAAGCTTTATCATGCCCTCAATAGTTGACAGGTCTCCGGTGGTAATTGCTGTCTCTTCATCTGGTAAGGCGCCAGTCCTAGCCCGAATAATTCGTGCAAAGCTTGAAACAGTTATTCCAAGCTCTTATGGCATACTTGCTGAAATTGCTGGCGAGTATAGGCAGAAAGTTAAAGACAGGTTTTTAAAAATTAAAGATAGAAGGGCATTTTGGGAGGCTGCTTTTTCTGGCGTTATAGCTGAAAAAGTTTTTTCAGGACGTATTCAAGAAGCAAAGGCTGATATTGAAAAGCAGCTTATTGATTCAGTTGAGATGAACTTGGGAGAGGTTTATTTGGTTGGTGCTGGTCCTGGCGATCCTGACTTATTAACGTTTAAAGCCTTGAGGCTTATTCAGCAAGCTGATGTTGTGCTTTATGACAGGTTGGTATCTAAAGGTGTTATGGAGCTTGTTAGGAGAGACTCAGAGCTCATATATGTCGGTAAAAAAGGTGGCAGTGATAAATCTACTAGGCAAATAGATATTAATGCTCTTTTGGTTGATCTGGCAAAATCAGGCAAGAGAGTTTGCAGGTTAAAGGGCGGTGATCCTTTTATTTTTGGCCGAGGGGGTGAAGAAATTGAATCTCTTTCTGAGCATGGCATCCCTTTTCAGGTTGTTCCTGGAATAACTGCAGCATCAGGGTGCTCTTCTTATGCAGGCATTCCGTTAACCCATAGAGATTTCTCTCAATCCTGCCGTTTTGTGACCGCCCATTTAAAAGATGGTACGACTAACCTTCCATGGGAAGAGTTTATTGTTGAGCAGCAGACGATTGTTTTTTATATGGCATTGAGTGGGGCAAGTTACATTTGTGAGCAGTTAATTGCTCACGGCATGAGAGAGGAGATGCCAATTGCGATTATTGAAAAAGGCACAATGCCTGAGCAAAAAGTTTATATTACCTCTTTAAAAGACTTACCAAATTTGCTAAGTAAAGAAGATATTAATGCACCTACTTTGATGATTGTAGGAGAGGTCGTCAGTCTAAATGAGAAGTTAAGCTGGTACGGCAATTAAATAAGAAAATCTATTTCTTAAATAAGAAATGTTTGATTTAATTCGGTATAATTTCAAAATCTTCGCGGGGGTGGTGGAATTGGTAGACACGCTGGATTTAGGTTCCAGTGTCGCAAGACGTGAGAGTTCGAGTCTCTCTCTCCGCACCATATATCTTTATAAAGAGCTCTTAGGAGCTCTTTTTCATAATATCCCAGATTAGCTTAAGTTCGCTTTCACTTGGTTTGTTAAGATTTCTTAATTTTAGGTTCTTAATAATCGTCTCTATTGTTGACCAGTTGATTTGCATAAGTAGGTCAAAATCCATATCTCTAAAATAACCTTCTTTAAAGAATAGTTTCATATCAGTCATTGATTTTTCAAAATTTTTGAAGCCTATTGCCCTTGCCTCTTCAGATACCATGGGATCGATATTAACTAAACCTAAAAAGATAAATTCATTGTAGTTAGTTAAAAAATACTCAATAATTTTTCGAGAAGCTTCTTTGAACTGAAGTTCAATGCTTGAATTATCAGGCATATTTTCATTTAAGTCAGAAAAAGCATTTTTTTTAATGCTTATATATATTGTGTCAATAAGCTCTTGCTTTGATTTAAAGTGTATAAAAAGCGTTCCAGAGGCAACTCCTGCTTTTTTGCTAATTTGAGCAGTTGAAGTTGACTGAATGCCCTGACTGGCAAATAGCTCTAGAGCGCTTTGATAGATTTTATCTTTAGTTGAGAGCATTATTTTTTAGTCAATGGAGTAACTCACTCCAGTTAGTTCTTCAGATAGCTTCCAAAGTTTTTTTGCATTATCTACATTATACGATAAATCATTTGATTTAACTAATGCAGGGTGACCTTTCATACCGCCCATTGATGGAGAGCCAAAATAATTATCTGACTGGGCAGTTGGATCGGTAGCCGCTCTAAGACCTCCAAGAGCACCTACCTTAACTTTTTGCCCAAGAAAAATATTCATAAAATTTGCCATACCAGAATGCTTCTGAAGATCTGTAGCAGTCCACCCTGGATGTGAAGCTAATACCATTGGACTTCCTTTATCCTGACCAAGTTTACGAGATAATTCATAGGTGAAATATAAATTTGCTAGCTTAGTGTCACTGTAGGCGCTCCAAGTTTTATATTTTCTTTTTTCCCAATTAAGATCATCAAAATCAATATTTCCAGAGGTGTGAGCAATACTAGCTACATTTACAACTCTTGAATTTGGCGTCTTTTTGAGTAGAGATATTAGTTGACCTGTTAAAGCAAAATGACCTAAATGATTCGTGCCCATCTGTATCTCAAAGCCATCTTTTGTTTTTGAATAAGGGCAGGCCATTATGCCAGCGTTATTGATAAGGCAGTCTAGTGCTTTGTATTTTTTGTTTATAGATGTTGAGAAATTATTGACTGATTCGAGGCTTGATAAATCTAGCTCTTGAATATCTATCTTTCCATTTTTATTTTCAGCAAGAATTTCTTTTTTTACAGAATCAGCTTTTTTAATATTTCTAGCAGCCATAATGACGGTTGCGTTTTTTCGAGAAAGAACTTTAACTGATTCTTTACCAAGACCACTCGTTGGTCCAGTTACTATAAAAATTTTCCCTGATTGATCAGGGATATTTGATTCGTTCCAATTTTCTTTTTTCATTTTTTTCCTTAAATAATATTAGTTTAATTTCTAAGCTTTTCCCACCAAGGGTTTTTTGGTAAGTTGGTTAGTTCAAATACTTCACCAATCATTGGGGTTGCAATGTTGACGTTCTTTTTCGCAGCTTCCTTAGTAATTCGAATGATTGGCTCATCCCAAGGATGAATCGATAAATCAAATTTAGACCAATGAATCGGGAATAGCACTTTTGCTTTTAAGTCAATGCTGGCCTGAACAGATTCATCAGGAAACATATGAACATTTGACCAATCAATGTTGTAAGCACCATTTTCGATAAAGGCAATGTCAAAAGGGCCATATTCATTACCTAACTTTTTAAATGTCTCTGAGTATCCTCCATCGCCACTGAAATATGCACTTAATGATTTTGATTTAACAATCCAAGAGCCCCATAACGTCGAGTTGCCATTTGTTATCCCCCTTCCACTAAAGTGAAGGGCTGGCGCAAAGATAAACTCAACATCTTTATAGCTCTTGCTTTCATACCAGTCAAGCTCAGTAATTTTATTTTTATTAACCCCCCATCTTTCTAAATGTGCTCCAACCCCTAAAGGCACAATAAAATGATCTACTAGATTTGATAAGTCTTTAATTGCTTTAGAATCAAGGTGATCATAGTGATCATGTGAAATGATAACAATGTCGACCTTTGGAAGATCCTCTATCAATATTGGGTTTTCAAATACAAATGGTTTCCCATTAAAAAAACTACTTTTACTTTTTGAGCTGAACGACGGTAATGGTGATGCTCTATTAAAGACTGGATCAGTCATAACAACCAAACCTTCAGTTTTCATAAGAAGCGTGGAGTGACCAAACCAAACAAATTTACCCTCTGTTAAATCTTGACCTTGAAATTTTATTGTTGGAAGAGGGCCCAAAGGGTTTTTATCTTTTGGCGGAAAGAACCATTCCTTTAGAGTCGACTTTCTTTCTAAAGTTCGAAAGTTTGTGTATGTTGTTTTAATGTTGCGAAATTTACCCTCAAAAAAGTTTTCTGAATTAACAATTATTTCTTTGGTATTTTTGTCAGGAGAGGCGCCAAAGACAGGAGAGACATTAAGAAAAATAAAAATAAGAAGAGCAACGATAAGAAGGGCATAGATTAAATATTTGATTACATTTAATATATTAAAAAGAATTTCCATAATAATTCCTAAGGGTTAATTAATCATACTTGGATCACCAGATGGCCATGCAACACCTGCGTCACTTCGATTGAGCGATGATATTGTTTCTAAGTCTGGAAGATCTATCTCAAATGAATCTAGGTCAATATTTTGTTGAATGCGAGCTAGGTTTGTGGATTTTGGAATGATATGAAATCCTTTTTGAACAGCCCATTTCAGAAGAATCTGCGCCTCAGTCACGCCATACTTATTTGCCATCACTTTAAAGATTGAAGATGATTTTTCGCCATCAGCTTTCATTTGTGAAGATTTAGAGCTATCTTCCCCCTCTTTTGCCCGCCAGCTAGAAAGAGGAACTAGACTGCTATATGCAATAATGTTGATATTATTTTGCTTTAAATAGGACACAAGTTCAGTTTTTTGACACCATGGATTAATCTCAATTTGATTTGCCTCAGGCAAGGGTAGTCCAGCAGATTTTATTTCTTCAATGTGAGATATATTGTAGTTGCAAACACCAATTGATTTAGCTTTGCCAAGTTTTTTAATTTCTAACATTGCAGCCCACTGATCAACTCTATCATTTTGGCAAAATGGCGCATGAATGAGAAACAAGTCTAAATAATCAACTTGAAGTTTTTCAAGACTTGTTTCAATAGAATGTAAAGTTTCTGAATACGACATTGGTGGTTGCCCCCAGGATTCATTTCCTGTGAAGACTTTTGATGTTATAAAGCTGTCTCTTTTACACATTTGACGCTGCCCACGTTCCACTCGTTTACGACCTCGTTGTTCGTCGCACCATTCAAACACA
>CAJXOB010000041.1 GCA_913057955.1 uncultured Gammaproteobacteria bacterium
TTGGCGTCGTCAGCGTCCGATGAGTATAAGAGACAGATTCAACTGTTGTCACTCCTAAAGCTGCCATTTCTGTTAAAAACCCATTCGCTTTTTCAATCAAATCCTCTTTACTGGCTGCTCGTGTTTCGGCAACTGTTGATGAAATGCCGCCACCTCGCTTAGTAATTTCAGCATAAGGAGTTCCAGAAACACGCTCACCAAACTCATCTGCCCGCCAGCCACCAAAAGCCAAATGAGTGTGACAATCAATCAATCCTGGAACTAAAAAGCCTCCATTTTGAAAGACAATGTTGCTCTGTTCATATTGCTCTGGCATCTCTTTTGTTTTTCCAACCCAGACAATGGTGTCTTCTTGCCAGACAACTGCAGCATCTTCAAGCAAATGAACGTCAGCTTGAACGCCTTGGTCTAAGCATTGCACTATTGTAATATTTTCAATCCGATTCATTGAAGTTTGCCTATTTGTTTTTCTACCTCTTTAAGAATGTGATTACCTCTAAGCATATCAATACAAGCGTCAATATCATCTCCAAAAAACTCATCTGCATCTTTATGAGATACTCTTTTGCGAATCTCCTGATGCGCTACTTCAACTCCCCTGCCAGCTTTTAAAGGTTTACGAAAATCAAGTGCTTGAGCTGCAGTAAAAGCTTCAATTGCCAATACCTGCTCAACATTATTTAAAACCTCCAATAACTTAATAGCAGAAATACTCCCCATACTCACATGATCTTCCTGCCCTAAGCATGAGGGTATAGAATCCACTGAGGCCGGGTGGCAAAGAACCTTGTTGTGAGAAACCAAAGAGGCTGCTGTATATTGCGGAATCATAAAGCCTGAATTGATGCCAGAATCATTGACTAATACAGTTGGGAGTCCATCAAGACCCCGCAATAATAAATAAATCCGACGCTCTGCAATACTAGCAATCTCAGCTATTGCAATAGCCGCAGAGTCCATCGCAAGAGCTAATGGCTGACCATGAAAATTACCTCCACTGATTATGTCGCCATCACTAAAAACCAAAGGATTGTCCGTTACCGAATTAAGTTCTCGCTCAATTACGCCAGATGCGTACTCTAATAAATCACGAGTAGCCCCATGCACTTGAGGAATACAGCGAAGTGAATAAGGATCTTGCACTTTATCACAATTTTTATGGCTTTCCAATATTGCTGAGTCGGTTAGCAGTAGGCGCATATTGGAAGCTACAGCTTTTTGCCCTGGATGAGGTCTTATAGCTTGAATACGCTCATCAAAAGGACGAGCACTTCCCATCAATGCCTCTAAAGAAATAGCCGCTAAAATATCGGCATTTTTTAATAAGCTGTTAGCTCTCTCCAAAATATGGGCGCCATAGGCTGTCATCATTTGGGTGCCATTAATAAGAGCAAGACCATCCTTTGCCTTAAGATTAATTGGCTCTAAATTTGCATTTTTAAGGACAGTTTTTGCCTTAAGCTGCTTGTTGTCTTTATTACTCCAAAAGTAGCCCTTTCCCAATAATGGCAGTGCTAAATGCGCCAAAGGAGCTAAATCTCCCGAAGCACCTAAACTACCTTTGCTAGGTACAACTGGTATCCAGTCATTTTTCAAAAATAACATGAGACGCTCTACAACCTCAACTGAAACACCTGAATAACCCAAACTAAGAGCAACAATTTTAAGTTGTAACATTAACTTAGTAATATTTTTTGGTATAGAATCCCCGAGACCAACAGCATGACTTAATAACAAGTTATGCTGTAATTTTTCCAGCTGCTCTGCGTCAATTTTTTTATTTGCTAAAAAACCAAACCCAGTATTTATTCCGTAATAACTATTACCATCATCAAGCACATGATCAACTATAGCGCGTGATTTTTCTAGTGCACTCTTATCATGATATAGCGCATCAATTGTTTGCTCAAGATCCTCATAAATATTATCTAAAGTAATCAATTTTTCACCCTATCATTGGCAAATCAACGCCTTTGTTTTTCGCAGTTTTAATAGCAACATCATAACCTGCATCTGCATGACGCATCACACCAGTTCCTGGATCTGCTGAAAGAACTCGTGATAATCTGCGGTCAGCCATTGCAGTTCCGTCAGCAACACTCACCATGCCAGAATGGATTGAATAACCAATACCCACGCCGCCACCATGATGAATAGAAACCCAGCTAGCACCGCAAGCAGTATTAAGCATAGCATTTAGTAGTGGCCAGTCTGCAATAGCATCTGAGCCATCCTTCATACCTTCTGTTTCACGGTTTGGTGACGCAACTGATCCACAATCTAGGTGATCTCTACCAATTACAATTGGTGCAGCAACCTTTCCTTTTTTGACTAGCCAATTAAATTTAAGCCCCATTTCCTCTCGCTCTCCATACTTAAGCCAACAAATTCTGGCGGGAAGGCCTTGAAATTGAACCTGATTTTGTGCCTTGTGAATCCACTTAGCAAGAGATTCATTTTGTGGAAAAGTCTCTAAAATAGCCTTATCGGTCACATGAATGTCTTTAGGGTCGCCTGAAAGTGCAGCCCATCTAAAAGGTCCAGAGCCTTCACAAAACAAAGGGCGAATGTAGAGTGGTACAAATCCTTTAATATTAAAAGCCTCACCCATTCCTCGGTGATCAGCGACCTGGCCTCGTATATTGTTGCCATAATCAAAAGTAATGGCGCCTTGTTTTTGCATCTCAAGCATCGCGCCTATATGCACTTGCATTGAATCCAATACAGCTTCTTGGTAACCCTTTGAATCTTTAGTGCGAAATTCTTCAGCCTCTTTAACGCCATATCCTGATGGAAGATAGCCCAATAGCAAGTCATGGGCAGATGTTTGATCTGTCAACACATCTGGAATAATGCCTCGTTTTAGCATTTCTGGCAAAACATCCGCAACATTGGCAACAATAGCTACCGATAAAGGCTGTTTTTGCTCTTTTGCTTTAAGTGCTTTTTCTAAGGCCTCATCTAGGTTGTAACATATTTCATCAATATATCCTTTCTCTAAGCGCTTCTGTGCACGAGTCTCATCCACTTCAATTACTAAGCAAGAAGCGCCATTCATGGTTGCAGCCAGTGGTTGAGCTCCACCCATGCCGCCAAGACCTGCTGTTACAACCAATCGACCCACTAAATCGCCTCCAAAGTTTTGTTTAGCGCACTCGGCAAAAGTCTCATAAGTGCCTTGTAAAATACCTTGGGAGCCAATATATATCCATGAACCAGCTGTCATTTGCCCATACATGGTTAAGCCAGCTTGTTCATATTCTCGAAACTTATCCCAAGTCCCCCATCTAGGCACCAGGTGAGAGTTTGCAATAATAACTCGAGGTGATTCTTCGTGCGTTCTAAAAACGCCAACAGGCTTACCCGACTGAATTAAAAGTGTTTCATCATTTTCTAGTCTTTGTAATGTTGATATAATTTTATGATAACAATCCCAATTACGAGCAGCCTTTCCGTTACCTCCATAAACAATAAGGTCTTCTGGGTGTTCTGCCACATCAGGATCTAAATTATTCATCAACATCCGCATAGCGGCTTCTTGATGCCAGCCTTTACAACTCAATTTACTGCCATGTGGTGCTTTAATCATTATTTCGCCTTCTATTAAATTAACTATACAACCAAAGTATACTTGTATATACAAGTATAGACAATCATTTTTGAATGGGTTGCGTATAATAGAAATATGCCAGAAAATATTCCCCATTATCAAACCCTAAAGCGTCATATTATTGATGGAATAAATACCCAACAATGGCTTGAACACAGTCAAGTACCTTCTGAAAACAAACTTTGTGAGCAGTTTGGAATTAGCCGCATGACAGCTAATCGCGCGCTAAGGGAGCTTACTGAAGAAGGCATCTTGTACCGTATTCAAGGGCTAGGTACCTTTGTTAACGAAAACAAACCCATTAAATCTGCCTTGCAGATTAGAGACATTGCAAAAGAGGTCAAATCTCGTGGCAATAGCTTTCATTCTGAAGTCCATCAACAAAAAGAAATTATTGCGCCATTACAGGCTTGCCATCACCTTAGTCTCAAGTCTGAGTCACACATATTCTATTCACTAGTTCTGCATTTTGAAAATGACCAGCCTATTCAATTAGAAGAGCGTTATATCAATAAAGAGTCGGCTCCTGGCTATTTAGATATTGACCTTGGGAAAGTAACAGCAAATCACTACTTAAAAAAAATACTACCTCTGTCTGGAGCCCAGCATATTGTTGAAGCTATTGCTGCAGATAAAATGACTGCAAAATACTTACAAATTAAACCTCAAATGCCTTGTATTTTAATTTCTAGAGTGACTTGGAGTGACAATATACCAGTTACCTTTAGCCGATTAACCCATCCAGGCAACCGTTATCGCTTAGAAACTTAAATTTTACTACGAATGTTCTTTGAGCAAGAAGGATGGTTTATAGGGTTATTTTTTTTACAAAACATTCTTCGCTGATACTTCAATAGCATGAAGCATTGAAATTCCGAAAGATCGCATTGTTAGAAGAACATAAGAATCCTCATCATCTCTATAAATTATGGTTCCTATATGCTCCATAATAGTCCTAGAGACATTACCAACAGAAAATACATTTTTACTAAGATCGATTGGACAAATTCGCTCCAAAACATCCCTACTTCTTGGCCCACTAACTCTTATCATCGCCCATGTATCAGATTGATCAGTATAGTAAGCAGGAGAATTTAATCTGTTTGCAATATTTACTTCTGCATCATTCCCTTCGTAAGAAAAATAGGCTAGAACTTGGTTTTTCTGTAAACGCCAAAGCACTATGGAGGAGTCTTTAGATTGAGTTGAACGCTCCATTTCAGGCAATGCTAAGCCGCAAGATTTTATCATTGAAGACTCAATCTCTTTAAATTTTGGTCTTGGTAATGCAATCATAACCAATGATTTACCAATAACTTCTGAGACAGTTACTCCCTTAAACTCATGCTCAGCACCATCAAGTGCGGATTCTACTACTAATTCATAATCAGACACGTAAACGTTCTCCTTCTGGATCAACAAAGTGAGGGCTGCATATCTCAACCTCAATATCATTGCCCCTCACTAAATCAACTGCTCGGACGAACTCGCCTTTACGGCTATGTCCGCTCTTAATAAAACCTATACCAATATAGTGACCTAATATTGGTGAATAAATGCAAGATGAAATCCAACCTTGATCTGTTTCAGTAGATGGCTTATCTCTTAAATTAAGAAGATGAGATCCGGCTTGGAGAAGATCTTGAGTATTAACTGGCTTAAAGCCAACCATCTGCATTCGATCGTCACGAAGGAGGTCTTCACGCAATCCAAGCTTATAGCCAATAAAATCTTTCTTCCCAGAAACCATGCCGCCCATTCCTAGGTCATATGCACTAGTTTGTCCGTTAAGCTCTGGGCCAGCTGCATGTCCTTTTTCAATTCGCATTACGCCTAAAGCCTCAGTTCCGTAAGGCACAACATTAAACTCTTCACCCGCTTCCATTAGGACTCTCATAAGTGAATCGCCATAGCGAGTTTGAACTGCAATTTCATACGCCAGTTCACCTGAAAATGAAATTCTAAAAAGCCTTGCAGGTATTCCACCGCAAACTGTAATTTCACCTGCAGCCATATAAGGAAATGCTTCATTTGAAATATCACAATCAGAATCAATTACTTTTTGAAGTAATTTACGAGAGTTTGGGCCAGCAACTGCATACTGTGCAAACTGCTCAGTAACTGAGATCATATGAACGTCAAGATCGGGCCATAAACACTGATGACAAAACTGTAAATGACGATAAACGTTTACTGCATTTGCAGTAGTGGTAGTCATCACAAAATGATTTTCAGAGAGCCTTGCAGTTGTTCCGTCATCCATTACCATGCCATCTTCACGCAGCATTAAGCCGTAACGCGTTTTGCCAACTGGTACTTTTGCAAAAGCATTTACATAGACCTTATTTAAAAACTCTGAAACGTCGGAACCTTTAATATCAATCTTACCTAGAGTTGTAACATCACAAATACCTACCGATGCTCTTGTTTGTTTTACTTCACGATCAACAGATTCACGCCAATGAGTCTCACCTGGAAGTGGAAACCATTGTGAGCGATACCACATTCCTACCTCGACAAAAATAGCATTCTGCTCGACAGACCATTTATGACTTGGCGTATATCGCGTTGGATAAAATTCCATACCACGCCTTCTTCCAGCAAATGCTCCAATAGCAACAGGTGAATATGGAGGCCTGAATATTGTAGTTCCAGTCTCCTCCATAGTTTGACCCATGTTATCGGCCATAATACCAATTCCAAGAACGTTGGCAGTTTTACCTTGGTCTGTTGCCATGCCTAAGGTTGTATAGCGCTTAACGTGCTCAACTGATTTAAATCCCTCTTGGTTTGCAAGTTTAATATCTTTTGCAGTGACGTCGTTTTGAAGGTCAACCCAAGCGCGATTTTTGCCACTTGGAACGCCCCAGTTTGCAGTTACGCTATATGAAACGCTAGGAGTTTCAGATGGGTCTGATTTTTTGACTTTGTAGCCAAGATCTGAAGCGACAGATGCGCCTTCATTGTGGCCTTCAATAATTGCATCAGAAAGAACCATTGTTCCTTTTGCGCGACCCGCAACTGTCATACCAGGAGGATTTGCTTTATCTGGAATAAAAGAAGCAATCTCACCATTCCACTTTGGAATTCCGCGGTGATGACAAGTTAAATGTAAGTTTGGATTCCATCCGCCCGAGACAGCTAGACAATCCGTATCTATTGTTTTTCCATTAGAAAGCTTTATTGATTTAAGCGCTCTTCGACCCTTAGTGTCAACAACGTCTGTGCCCATAAAAATTTCAGCACCTGGCACTCTTAATACAGGACTAATCGAACGCGAATCAATTACAGCGACAACTCTAACATTTTTTAAAACTAGATCTCTTGCAGTAGTCCAACCATCATCATTGTTAGTATAGACCGAAACTTTATCGCCTGTTGCAACTGCAAATCTATTTGCATACGATCTAACAGCGCTTGCAAGCATTATGCCGGGACGATCATTATTTCCAAAAGCTATCGACCTTTCAATTGCTCCGGCACAAAGAATTGAGCGTTTGGCATAAATTCTCCAATTAACCTGGCGAGGCTTATCTTTATCTTCTCTTGCCTCTGAAGACCTATTTTCAATTGCACCATATATACCGTGATCATAAACACCAAAAATAGTCGTATCTGACATCAATGTAACGTTTTCCATAGTACTCAATGCGGCAACCGTATCTTTTGCCCACTTACTTCCAGAGCCACCATCAATTTTTATAGATTCGGTGTTGAGTCTTCCGCCCATTAAAAAGTCTTCGTCGGCAAGAATTACTTTTGCGCCAGAACTGGCAGCTGTAATGGCCGCAGACAAGCCTGTTGCGCCAGCGCCAATAATTAGAATATCACAATAGCGAAAACCTTTATCGTAAGTGTCAGGATCTGCCTCAGTTGAAAGAGTTCCTAGTCCGGCAGCATTTCGAATTGCAGGCTCATAAAACTTTTCCCAAAAGGCTTTAGGCCACATAAAAGTTTTGTAATAAAAACCAGCGCCAAGAAGTGGGGATAAAAAATCTGTGATAGCCATAAGATCAAAGCCTAAAGGACCTCGATGGTTTTGACTGTTTGCCTCTAATCCATTATATAGCTGCGTAATAGTTGCCTTAGTGTTTGGCTCTTTATAGGCACCATTGCCAATCTCCATGATTGCATTTGGCTCCTCAGAGCCGGCAGTAACTATGCCGCGTGGACGATGGTATTTAAAAGAGCGACCAACCAGTTTTTTATTATTTGCGAGCAAGGCTGATGCAAGCGTATCACCTTCAAAACCAGTTAGTATTTGACCGTTAAAAGTAAAGCTTATAGATTTTTTTTGATTTACTAAGCCACCCTTTATTCTATTCATTTGACTCATTTGCCTCTACCTATTCCTCTTGAGACATCTTGAGCTAACTCAACATTAATAATCTCGTGTGATAAAGTGTTTCTAGTGACAACTAGCCAAGACTGATCACCCTGCTCGTGGTACCAGAGCTCACGATGATCACCAGCAATATTTTCTCGAATATACTGGTATTGGTAAAAGTCTTCAGCGGATGCATCTTGCTCCCAATTATTCGGGCGATTTATAAGGTCAGCAGCGCCTAAGTAAACAAATTCTTCAGAATCACGAGGACCAAGTAACGGGTGATTTATTATCATATTATGTCCTCCTAATGCAGATTTGGTTGAGCGCCAACACCCTTCTCATCAATCATTGCGCCACGCCTAAATCGATCAAGTTTGTATGCTGTTGCTACTTCATGTGGGGAATTCGTTGCCAGCAAGTGTGCATAGCAGTATCCACTCGCAGGTGTCGCTTTAAAGCCACCATAACACCAACCACCATTAAAAAATAATTCATCAATTTCAGTACTGTCTATAAATGGAGAGCCGTCCATTGACATGTCCATAACCCCTCCCCACATTCTAAGTAATCTAGCGCGTCCTATCATAGGCATAATAGCCATTCCGCCAGAGCAAACATCCTCTACAACAGGTAAATTTCCTCTCTGAGCATAGGTGTTATAACCATCAATATCACCGCCAAAGACAAGGCCACCTTTGTCAGACTGTGAGCAATAAAAGTGTCCAGCACCAAAAGTAATTACATTGTCCATTACTGGCTTAAGGCCTTCAGTTACAAAAGCTTGAAGAACATGACTTTCAATAGGCAGTTTAATTCCAGCTTTCGCCATCACTCTTCCAGACGAACCTGCAACACAAACACCAACTCTCCCAGCCTTAATTTCACCTTTAGTTGTTTGAACGCCCAAACATTTTCCATTTTCAATATTAAAACCTGTGACTTCGCAATTTTGAATAATATCTACTCCAAGATCACTTGCACCTCTTGCGTATCCCCAGGCAACAGCATCGTGACGTACAGTGCCCCCACGAGGTTGTGCTAAAGCTGCTTTAATTGGAAATCTTGGGTTATCCATATCTAAAAATGGGTATCTTTCTTTTACTTCTTTTGCTTCTATAAATTCACAACCTGCGTCCGCGAACAACATGCCGTTACCTCTTCTGATAAATGCATCACGCTGGGCGTCTGAATGAATTAGATTCATAATACCGCGCTGTGACACCATAGCGTTATAGTTTAAATCTTGCTCAAGATTTTCCCAAAGCTTCATTGAGAATTCGTAAAAAGGCTCGTTACCTGGTAGCAAATAATTTGACCTAATAATAGTAGTATTCCTTCCCACATTGCCACCACCTATCCAGCCTTTTTCAACAACAGCAACATTCGTAATACCATGATTTTTTGCTAAATAAAAAGCAGTCGCTAAACCGTGACCACCCCCACCGACAATGACAACATCATAGCCACCAGCCTTAGGCTCAGCATCACGCCAAGTTGGCTTCCAGCCTTTGTGACCAGTCAGCGCTTCTTTAAGGACCTTAAAACCAGAATAACGTGTTTTACTCACTTTTTTAACTCCAAGGATAAGGACTATTAGATACTGGATGAAGTTTTCCAGCTTTAAAGCGGCTAAACCTAAAAGGCTCGAGGAGTTCTTGCTTTTCACCTAATAATTCTTCAGCCACTAGACAGCCAACGCCTAACATTTTATATCCGTGATTGCTATCCGCAATAATCGTTACATTTTCATTATAAGTATCAATGACAGGAAAGCTGTCAGGGGTAAAGCAGCCAATACCACCCGATGGCTCTTTATGGTAATGAGGCATCATACCTTCAAATCTTTTATGGCAATGTGCAAGAGCAGAAACCCACATCTCAGGGAAATCTTTACTTGCTGTAAATTCTTTACTTTCAGGGCCATATGGATCAATAGCGACTTCATTTACAGGGGTATCAACTGTATATGGAGAAGCGCCCCCCTGTATCCCACCAAAACCCCAATCAGGTTTATAGTAAATGCCCCACAATTGATCCGTAATTAATGAACCGTCAACAGTCGAATATAAAGGAGCATCCGTGTCAACATGAAGCACTGGTGGAATTTTACCGTCATTGGTTATTAAAGTTTCGGGTGGAATTTCTAAAACACCCTCCTCCAACTGCCAAAAACGCCACATATCAATGTCTTGATGAACTTCACCCTCAAGATCCTTTAATTCAATTTGACTAGGAAGTCCTAGCATATTCCAAAAATCACGAACCCAGGGTCCAGCTCCAATTATTAAATTGTCGCACTGAATTGTTCCTTTACTCGTCTCAACTGCAGTAACCCTTTGGCCATGGCCATTAGAAACAAAGCCGGTTATTTCAGTCTCAAGAACCACAGTAACGCCTAGATCTAATACTTTTTTAGAAAGGCCCTCCATCGCTTTAACGTTGTTGGCATATCCTCCTGGCTTCTCATGAAGAACCGATGTGATTCCTTTGGCTTGCCAATCATCAAACATTTCAAGCATATAATTTCGAGACTCTTCCTCACCCTCAATAAAGACACTTTCGTATCCTATTGCAGCTTGTTCAGTATGAATTTGCTTAACATCTTCACGCATTTTTTCACATGAAATTTGCATATAACCGTTTGCATGATAACTAAATGCCTCTGGGTCACTTTCCCAAATACTTACTGAGTGGGCCATTAATTTTCTCATTGCAGGTTGAAAATAGTTATTGCGGACAACGCCGCAAGCAATTCCAGTTGCCCCGGCTGCAATTCTATCTGCCTTATCAATTATTACAATACGACCATTAACACTTTCACCATTTTCAGTTAGGCGTTCAGCCAATCTCCATGCAGTTGATAATCCATGAATTCCTGCACCGGCAATAACGAACTCGGCTTGACTTGGTAAAGACATATTAATCTCCTTGTGATATATGTTTATAGAAATAAAATCTTAAATTTAAATAAAATCTAGTTTTTAATTATCATTATTATCTTTAAATTGAAAGCAATGAGTAGTTAAAAAATTCAAACCAAAGTGAAAATAATTCTAAGATTGTTGAAAATTAAAATTTATACTTCGTAAAGACTTTGCAATTGTATTCTATTTTAAATATATTTTGCTAATTGTGCAATATAAGGCCTCAAATATAGCATAAAAACAATATACTGAATAGTCGCTGACTTATTCAAATATAAATATTAACTTTACTTTAGTCAAAAAAGGGTCATTTTGAACACAACTTGTACTAAAAGTAAGTATACTTGGATTCAACATTTAGGAAACAATTATGTCTCGTAGATACTATAAATTACCGCCCCTAACCTCTCTTGCAACCTTTGAAACTGCTGCGCGTCATAGAAGTTTTAAGGGCGCAGCTGAGGAGCTTGGTGTTACTCCAGGCGCGGTTAGCCATCAAATTAAATTCTTAGAAACTGAGCTTGGGCTTTCGTTATTTGATAGGAAGCATCATGGAAACAATTTAACTGATCACGGTGAGTCTTTATTTGCCGTTCTTCAAAGCAGCTTTACATCTATCTCTTCTACGCTTGCAAATCTTAGACGCTCTGCTACAGATAAAGAAGTAATTATTAGCGCTACTACTGCAATCTCTTTTCTTTGGCTCCCACCTCATTTAGCGGAATTTTGGAAACAACACCCAGAAATTCCAGTCAATCAGCATGTAACAGATAACCCAGACTCCAAAGGCATTGCTGTTGATTTAAAAATTTGCTACGGTTTTGTTGAAAATGAATCAAACCAGAAACATACACTTTTTCAAGATGAATTAGTTCCAGTATGTAGCCCAAGCTTCGCTAAGGAATTTCCAAACCCTTCTGTTGAAGATTTGGCGCAGGCTCCTCTTATTCACCTCAGGGCTAAAGATAAAAATTGGTCCAATTGGTTTTCGTGGTTTAACGCCCTAGGTTACAAAGGAAAGATTTCACCAGGGACTCATGTTAATAACTATATGATAGCTCTTCAGGCTGCTTCTGATGGAATGGGAGTAGTTTTAGGCTGGAAGCATTTATGCAAACCTAAGATTGATAGTGGTGAGCTAGTTGTCCTTGGTGACACATCAATACCTGCACCCTCTGCGATATACATTATGAGCGACAAAGAAGAGTTGCTTCCTGAAAATGTCAAAATACTAAGAGATTTTCTAATTTCAAAGTCATAGTTTTTAAACTCATCTATTGAAATATATTCAATTTTTTGTAAGAATTTTATTAAAAATAATTATTTTTAATAGATAGTATCATAGCTTTTTTTTATATAGCTTTTTTGAATGTCTTCAATCCCTCTTAGTAACTTAGAATCAGTTCTAACATCAACCAATAAGGCAAAAGGCTTACCAAATGAGCATTACGTAAGTGAAGCAGTTTTTGAAGAAGAAAAAAAAGCTATTTTGTTTAATAATTGGTCGGCAATTGGTACTGGAAAAGACATACCTAACCCAGGCGACGTAATACCAATGACCTTCGTTGGTATGCCTTTAATTTTGGTCCGAAACTCAAATGGGGATATTCATGTATTTCAAAATACGTGTCGCCACAGGGGAATGATTTTAATTGAAGAGCCGACGAATATAAAAGGCGTTATAAGTTGCCCATATCATAGTTGGTGTTACAACCTTAACGGAGATTTGTGTGCAACCCCAATGGTGGGTGGTACTGGTTCAAATACTCATGAATCGATTAAAAATGAAGAACTAGGCCTCTTTAAAATTCGCTCAACAGTTTGGCAAGACATCATCTTTGTAAATATATCTAATAATGCTAAAGAGTTTAAAGATTACGCTTCAAAAGTAATTAAGAGATGGTCTGAGTTTGACGTTCCTCTTCATCATGGCGGTGATGGATCTTCGTTTACTCTTAATCTTAAAACTAACTGGAAGCTTGCAGTTGAAAACTACTGTGAAAGCTACCACTTGCCATGGGTTCACCCGGAGCTCAATGTCACCTCAAGTATCGAGGATCACTTCCATATCGAAGAGATGGGGCATTTCTCTGGCCAAGGCTCCCACGTATACAATCAAATTAAAAATGAAGATGGCAATGTATTTCCAGACTTTGAAAACTTATCAGAACAGTGGAATACCAAAAGTGAGTATATTGCTTTATATCCAAATGTACTTTTAGGAGTTCACAGGGATCACTTTTTTTCAATAATTATAGAGCCCATCTCGACTAATAAAACAATTGAGCATGTTTCACTATATTATGCAAAAAATCCTTCTGAAATGCCAGAACTTAAAACACTCATAGATTCTAACGCCTCTTTTTGGAAAACTGTATTTAGTGAAGATACTGGCGTTGTGGAAGGAATGCAGCGGGGAAGGAATGGATTAATGTTTGATGGCGGAAAATTCTCACCAGTAATGGATAGCGCTACTCACTGCTTTCATCAATGGGTAGCTAAACTTTTAAAAGATTTTAGGATTAAGCAGCAGGCTAATTTATAGTCTTGCTTTGTAGGCTGTTAATGTATTCTCAAGTAAAACTGCAATAGTCATTGGACCAACTCCACCTGGAACAGGCGAGATAGCAGAGACTATGCCTTTGACAGACTCATAATCCACATCGCCCGTCAAAGATCCATCTTCAAGTCTATTAATACCAACATCAATAATAACGGCGCCTTCTTTTATCCAGTCAGCATTAACTAGGTTTGCAACTCCAGCAGCAGCAACAATAACATCTGCCGACTTAGTTTTAAGCTTTATATCTTTTGTCTCCTTGTGGCAAACTTGAACTGTAGCGCCAGCATTAAGAAACTCCATTGCCATCGGCCTTCCAACAATATTTGAGGCGCCAATGACTACGCAATCCTTACCCCTTAAGTCGCACTTGATAGAGGCTAACATTTTCATAACGCCTCTTGGAGTGCAGGGACTAATGAACGGTTTCTTTAAACTTAACTTGCCAATATTTTCACTACTAAAGCCGTCAACATCTTTTTCAGGAACAATCGACTCAATTATGACATTTGCATCAATGTGATTAGGCAAAGGAAGCTGAACTAAGATACCATCGATAGTACTATTTTCATTCAGCCTTTGTACTTCTGAGAGGAGCTCTTCTTGAGTGATATTTGCGGATTTATGAATCTGATCAGAATAAAAACCAACCTGGACGCAAGCTTTAGATTTATTTCTTACATAGACCTTAGAAGCTTCATCATCACCAACTAAAATGACTGCTAGTCCGGGAGGTCTAGAATACTGCTTAACCTCATTAGCAATATTTTTTCTAAGATTTTCAGCAAGAACCCTGCCATCTATAATCTTCATTTGTGTAGCTCTCCAGATTTTATAAATACAAAAGTGATATTATCGTGGCAAACGACGTTTAAATTAGTAATTAATTTCACTTAGATTTGAATTTAAAAGGGCTCCTACTAAAAATTGGTAGAAGCTAGTCTATACCCAGTAGCTTCCTTCTCTTTGTTGCCCAGGTCTGGATTAAATGATCCACTGCAAGACCGATAAACGCCACGCATAAACCAAGAATTAGACCACTTCCAATATTGCCTCCAGAATAAAGTTGTTGCATTATTTCTTGGCCTAAATCTGTAGTACCAATAAACGCACCTATAATAACCATAAACAATGCAAAAACAACACACTGATTGACGCCCAGCATAATATGTGGGAAAGCTAATGGGAACTCGATTTTAACCACACGCTGAAGTTTTGTTGCGCCCGACATATCCCCCGCTTCAAGAAAAGATTCTGGTACATTTCTAAGGCCTTCTACGGTCTAGCGAGTAGGACGAATAACAGCGTAGACACTGACCGCCATTA
>CAJXOB010000042.1 GCA_913057955.1 uncultured Gammaproteobacteria bacterium
GTGTGAACCCAACTGCTAATTTAGCAGCTACTTTTGCAATAGGAAATCCAGTTGCCTTTGATGCAAGCGCGGATGATCTAGAAACTCTCGGATTCATCTCAATGATTGTTAGCCTTCCATTCTCAGGGTTGACAGCAAATTGAACATTAGAGCCCCCTGTATCGACTCCAATTTCCCTAAGAACCATAAGTGAAGCGTTTCGCATTACTTGGTATTCTTTATCGGTCAAAGTTTGAGCTGGAGCAACTGTGATTGAGTCACCTGTATGGATTCCCATTGGGTCAAAATTCTCAATAGCGCAAATGATAATACAGTTATCCTTACTATCTCTAACAACCTCCATTTCAAACTCTTTCCAACCTAAGATTGATTCTTCAATTAAGAGCTCATTAGTGGGTGATAAATCAAGTCCTCGCTGACATATTTCTATAAATTGCTCTTTATTGTAAGCAATTCCACCACCAGAACCACCCATTGTAAATGACGGCCTAATAATGGTTGGATAGCCGACTTGCTCTTGAACCTTAAGAGCTTCATCAATAGTATGCGCAATGGCTGCCTTTGGCATATCAAGGCCAATTTTTAACATGGCTTGGCGAAATAATTCTCTATCTTCTGCCTTATCAATGGCCTCTTTATTTGCACCAATCATCTCAACATTATGCTTTTCTAATACGCCATGACGATCCAGATCTAACGCGCAATTAAGTGCTGTCTGCCCCCCCATAGTTGGAAGCAAGGCATCAGGCTTTTCTTTTTCAATAATTTTTTCAACTGTCCTCCACTCGATTGGCTCAATATAAGTTGCGTCAGCCATTTTAGGGTCGGTCATAATGGTTGCAGGATTTGAATTTACCAAAATTACTCGATATCCTTCTTCTCGAAGAGCCTTACATGCTTGTGCGCCAGAGTAGTCAAACTCACAAGCTTGTCCAATAACAATTGGCCCTGCTCCAATAATTAAAATACTTTTAATGTCGTGTCTTTTTGGCATGTTTATTTAAATGTAAGATTTAATTTCATTTTGACATGAGCCCTATAAATTCATCGAACAGATAACTTACGTCATGAGGTCCAGGCGAGGCTTCAGGATGACCTTGAAAGCTATAGGCAGGTTTGTTCTTTACCCTTATGCCTTGAATGCTTTTATCAAAAAGTGATCTATGGCTTACTTCAATATTATCTGGAATGCCCTCTTCTGAAACCGCAAAGCCATGGTTTTGAGAGGTAATCATCACTTTTTTTGATTTAAGGTCTTGGACTGGATGGTTTGCACCATGATGACCAAATTTCATTTTCTCTGTTTTAGCGCCAGAAGCAATTGATAAGAGCTGGTGACCAAGGCAAATTCCAAAAATTGGAACATTTTTTTCTAATAGTTTCTTAATACTTGTAATCGCATAATCGCATGGCTCAGGATCTCCAGGGCCATTTGAAAGAAAAACACCATCAGGGTTTATTGCTAGTAAGTCGTCAAGAGGAGCCTTTGCATTAAAGACAGTAAGTTCACAACCTCTATCAACCAACATTCTCAAAATATTTTTCTTGACTCCATAATCATAGACTGCAACTTTAAATTTTGAAGATGTCTTGTTAAAAGTAGAATTTTTTATGTTGAAAGATCCTTGATTAAAGGAGTAAGTTTTAGGAGTGGATACTACTTGAGCCAAATCCATATTTTTAAGACCAGAAAAATCTTTTGCTTTTTGAATGGCCTTATTCGAATCTATTTTATTAGAGGTCATTATGCAGCCTTTAAGGGCGCCATGTGTTCTTAGGTGGCGAGTCAATGCCCTTGTATCAATGTTTGAAATTGCAACTATATTATTACTCGATAGGTAGTTATCAAGACTCATTTCAGAGCGCCAATTACTATATGCAAGTGGTAAGTTTCTAATAATTAAACCAGAGGCATAAACGCTTGATGATTCTTCATCGACTATATTTATTCCAGTATTGCCGATATGAGGATAAGTGAGCGCAACGATTTGCTGATTATAGGATGGGTCAGTGAGTATTTCTTGATACCCCGTCATTGCAGTATTAAAGACCACCTCGCCAACTGTTTCGCCAATAGATCCAATAGATTCTCCCCAGAAAACAGTACCATCTTCGAGAGCTAATATGGCAGTTTGAGGCAAAACTTTACTCCTAATAGGGGTCAAAAAACTTCGCAAATTTTACCATGTGTTTAAGCTTAACTTTTCCTGAATTTTGTAATCCAATGTTATAATTAGCTTGCCTATAACAACTTAATGCATTTGTGGAAATTTTAGTAAACAGTAAAAAAATATCACTCCCTGAAGATTCAAATATTGAAGATCTAATTGTTCATCTAGGTTATCAAAATCAGCGAATTGCTATTGAAATTAACGAGTTAATTATTCCAAAATCTAATCATTCTTCTTTCCTACTTAAAGACCTAGACAAGGTTGAAGTGATTAATGCAGTTGGTGGTGGCTAGGCAGAGGTGATAAATTTAACGATGGTTTTTATTTTCTTTTTCCAGAAATTCTAAACCATTCACCCTTATTGGCAACTTCAATATTAGAAAAATTGATTGAATAGCATTTAACCACCCTATCAACTTGTTCTTTTAAAATTCCAGATAGTAGAAGCATTCCATTAGTATGAACTAAATCTGAAAATAATGGCTCCAATTCAACCAATGGATTGGCCAAAATATTAGCTATTAATAAATCACATTTCCTATCATTCCCCTGGTTTATTGAATGAATTGTTGTAATTGTATTTTCACACTTATTTTTAGCTACATTTTCTTTGCTTGAAAGTACCGCTTGAGGGTCATTATCAATAGCGATAACACTTTTAGCGCCAAACTTTGCAGCTGCTATTGCCAATATTCCAGTACCACAACCAAAATCAATAACATGAAAGTTTTTTGGTGGATTTAAATCTAAGTATTCGAGGCATAGACTGGTTGTTTGATGTGTTCCAGTTCCAAAAGCCAGCCCCGGATCCATATGAATTACAATAGAGTCATTTGAAAGGATAGATTCAGCATCCCATGAAGGGCAAACCCAAAGTCTCTTACCAAAACGCATTGAAGGAAAATCTTTTTGACACTCCTCTTCCCAAACTCTATCTTTAAGCGTTACAGTATCTATAACAACAATATTACAGATGTCTGAAATAGAAGTCTCTAAAGATTTTTGATTTACCTCTGAAGAAAATAAAGCATTTACTTTAACGTTATCCCACAAAGGCGTTTGCCCAACTGGAGGCTCATAAATTGCATCATCAAGAGCGTCAGAGTAGGTTATTGATACACTTCCCAAGCCCATCAAAACCTCTGAAACAAGATCTGTTTCAGATTTTTTAACTTCAAAAGATATTTGTTTCCAAATCATAAAAAAATTATATCTAGCATTATGTTTGGCTTAATTAATTCGCTTAGAGTAAATCTTTAATTGAACTTAATGCCATTGACAATTTTTCAGGCTCTGTGCCGCCGCCTTGAGCCATATCCGCTCGGCCTCCACCTTTGCCGCCAACCTGAGTAGCAACATGGTTCAAAATATTACCCGCTTGGTATTTATCCGTCAGGTTTTTTGTAACCGCTGCAACAAGAGACACTTTTTTGTCAGAAACAACTGCCAATACAACTATAGCTGAGCCAAGCTTATCTTTTAGTTTATCTGCCAAATCTCTTAAATCTTTTGCAGGAATGCCTTTCACTTCAGTTGCTAAAATCTTAACACCTTTAACTTCTAAAGCTTTGGACAAAAGTGAATCACCTTGATCACTTGCTAATTGTTTCTGAAAAACTGCTATCTGCTTCTCAAGGTTTTTTTGATTACTAATTAACTGCTTTACTTTATCTAAAGCCATTGAATTACTTGATTTTGTAAGACTTGCAATCATACTAAGAGTATTTTCATTTTTTTTATCAAGCTGATAAGCGTCAATCCCTGTAACTGCCTCTATTCTTCTAACTCCTGCAGCAATGCCGCTCTCAGAAATAACTTTAAACCTACCAATATCTCCTAGCCTTTGAACATGGGTGCCCCCACAAAGCTCAACAGAAAAATTATCATCGCCCATTGAAAGAACTCTAACCATATCCCCATATTTTTCACCAAAGAGAGCCATTGCGCCACTCTTCTTAGCAGTCTTGATATCAGTCTCTTCAGTTATCACTTGTGTGTTGCCTAAAATTTGCTGATTAACTATCACCTCAACTTTGTCTAAATTAGCTCTTGATACGACCTCATCATGTGAGAAATCAAATCGTAGCTTTTCAGATTCAACCAGAGAGCCTTTTTGGTTTACTTGATCACCAAGAACCTGCCTTAAAGCTTCATGTAAAAGATGCGTTGCTGAGTGATTATTCATGATTTTCTTGCGTCTATCTTGATCAATTGATGCTTCAACCGCGTCTCCAACTTGGAGCGCGCCTTTTACTTGGATACCATGATGTTCAAATGCATTTGAAGCCTGCTTTTGAGTATCAGTAACTTTAAATTGTGCACCATTTTTTGACAAAGTCCCATGGTCACCACTTTGACCTCCCGATTCGCCATAGAAGCTACTTTTATCGATAACCACAATGGCCTCTTCACCCTCATTGAGAGAATCTACAGATTTATTGTCTTTAATAATAGCGCTAATAATTGCGCTATTTTTGAATTGCTCATAACCTAAAAACTCAGTTGAATTTTCGATGGTTATCGTGGATTTTTTAGAGTCAAAATCACCCGCTTTACGGGCACGCTCTTTCTGGAGCGTCATTTCAGCCTCAAAGCCGTCCATATTGACAGTAAGGCCTCGCTCTCTTGCTACGTCTGCCGTTAAGTCAACTGGGAAACCATAAGTGTCGTAAAGTTTGAAGGCCACGACTCCGCTTATTTCTTTTCCAGAAATTCCCTCGATTGCGGACTCAAGAATTCCCATGCCCGTGTCTAAAGTCTGTATAAATCTGTCTTCTTCCTTTTTGAGAACTTTTTCAACGTGAGATTGATTAGCACTCAATTCTGGATAGGCATTCTTATTTTGACTTGCTAAGAATGAAGCGAGTTTATAAAAAAATATTTCTTCAATTCCTAATTTATGGCCATGCCTTATCGCCCTTCGAATTATTCTTCGAAGTACGTAGCCTCTGCCTTCGTTAGAAGGAATGATGCCATCAACAATCATAAATGCAGTAGAGCGGATATGATCCGCAATTACTCTAACGGATGCATGGCTAGCTTGGATTTTTTGAGCCTTGGGTATAAGATTTACAATCGCGCTTGTTAAATCCTTAAAAATATCAATATCATAATTATTATTCTCGTGTTGCAAAACAGCGGCTAATCTTTCAAGACCCATTCCTGTATCAACTCCTGTTGACTTAAGGGGCACCAATTCTCCGTCTTGCTGGCGATTAAACTGCATAAAGACCAAATTCCAAATCTCAATAAACCTGTCACCGTCTTCCTCAGGCGTTCCTGGAGGGCCGCCCTGTATATGCTCACCATGGTCATAAAAAATTTCACTGCATGGACCGCATGGACCCGTATCGCCCATCTGCCAAAAATTATCTTTAGCACCGCAGCGTGAAATTCTCTCTCTAGGGAAGCCTATCTCGTTGACCCAAATATCAGCTGCCTCATCATCATCCTCAAAGACGCTAACCCAAAGCTTATCTTTAGGGAGTCCAAGCTCTACTGTTAAAAAGTCCCAGGCAAAGCGAATCGCCTCACTCTTAAAATAGTCACCAAAGCTAAAATTACCAAGCATTTCAAAAAATGTGTGGTGGCGAGCTGTATAGCCAACATTATCTAAATCATTGTGCTTTCCACCTGCCCTAACGCACCTTTGAGATGATACCGCGCGATTGAATGAGCTTTTTGTCGCTCCAGTAAAAATGTCTTTAAAGGGCACCATTCCGGCATTAACAAATAACAAAGTGTTATCGTTATGCGGCACCAACGAAGCGCTCTGCTGAATTGAATGGCCATGACTTTCGAAGTAGCTTAAAAATTTCTGTCTTATTTCATCAGTTTTCATTTCAAAATTGATTTATTAAAAATAAAGATTATTATACTCATGGGCCAATTAGAGGGCAAAAAACTCTTGAAGACAGTCACATAGATTTACCTGAACGCCTAATTCAAGCTTGCCTAATTTCTTGATGAAGCAAAATTTTTCTACAGATCTAATCTGGTCAACCATGATATACCCTTTTGAGCCTTCAAATTGGCATTCAACTCTACTTGGAAGTTCTTCACTCGAAGTCGTCATTGGGGCAACCATAAGGCTTGGCAAGTCATTTAATTCATCAGGAGTGACAATGGCGCATAAGCCAAGATTATCAACCACCCTGCCATGTTCAGGATTTTTCATGACTAACCAAACATCAAAACGTTTCATTGGTTTTTTCGCCATTCCCAAGTGGCAGTTAACTGATCTTGTTTAATGTTATTTTTCCACCCTACACGTGCTTTCTTATCAGGAGTAATCAGTAATCCGCTGTCCAAAACAACAAAATCTAACTCAATGTTTTCAAGATTAGCCAGCGCAATTATTGGCTTAGGAATCCTTATCCCCTGTGAGTTGCCTATTTTAATTATTTTTGCCATAATGTAATTATATTGTAATTACATTGCAAAGACAAGTTGAATTAATTTAAAAAATCAATACTACCGGCGCCTTCTCTTAAAATTACAACTCCATCACCTGTCAAGTCAATGACAGTAGTAGGCTCTGGCGGGCAATGGCCTGCATCAATTATAAGATCGGTCGAACCATTAAGAGCAACCTTAACATCATTACAATTATAAAACTCATAGCCCTTGATTATTAATGAAACACTCATCATAGGCTCCATCAAATTTTCGAGTATTGCCTGAACTATAGGGTTATTTGATACTCGGATCCCAATAGTTTTACTTTTTCCATTGAGTAAACGATTAGGAATATCTTTTGACCCTTCCAAAATAAACGTATAAGCGCCTGGTAATATTTTTTTTAATAGTCTAAAACCTGCATTATTTAATTTTGCGTATTCGCCAACGTGAGACAAGTCTTTTAGCATCAAAGTAAAGTGGTGGTGCTTACTCAACTTTCGTATATTAACAATTTGATCCATAGCTTTTTTATTTCCAAGGGTGCAGCCCAAGGCGTACCCTGAATCAGTTGGATAAGCTATTACCCCGCCTCTTTCCAAAACATCAATAACCTGCTTAATGATTCGTGACTGAGGGTTTTCAGAGTGAATACTAATAACAGCTGACATTATAGGTATCTCCAAATAGCCTTTTCAGGGTCCGGCAAATCTCTTAAATTACCTATTCGAACTCTTTGATTTGGCCATCCATGAAAGTCAGATCCACAAGATGCTAGCAAATTATAGTCTTTTGCCCATTGATTACTCAATTTAACCTCTTCTTCAGTACTTGTTCCAGTTACGACCTCTATACCATCGCCTAGTACCCCTTTGAAATCAATTAGCAACTTTTTAATCTTAGTATTTGTCATTCTATATCTTAAGGGATGAGCAATAAGGGCTTTACCACCAGCAGCATGAATCCAATGAACAACCTCATCAAAACCTTTCCACTCAACGCTGACTCCCCCAGGCTTTTTACCCGTTAAATAGCGCCTAAATACTGCCTTCATGTCTTTGCAATAACCCTCACTAATTAACATCTGCGCAAAATGCGTTCGAGTTAACATATCCGTTTTACTAAAGCTTTGCGTTTTCTCTAGTGCATCTTTAATTCCAGAGCGCCAAAGGCTAAGCGCTATTTTTTCAGCTCTTTCTTTACGCAGTTTTTGATTATGCTCTAAGCCAGTTTGTAAGATATCATTATTAATGTCTATTCCGAGCCCTAAAATATGAATGGCCATATTTCGCCAAAATGCAGATATTTCAACGCCATTAATAAGACTTAAGTTTAATTTATCTGCCTCTAATTTAGCCTCTGCAGAACCTTCAGTAGTATCATGATCGGTTAATGAGAACAATTCGCAACCTGCTTGACTTGCGAGTTTAACAACTTCGCTTGGGGAAAGTACGCCATCTGAATAGAAAGAATGACTGTGAAGATCAATTTTCATAATAGTGAAGATTATAATCAATAAATCAATTTAACGTGCATCGGGATTAACAAAGTTGAAAATCTAATTAAGCGTTCAATTGCTGAACAACATTCAATATATGGCTTATAATGAGACACATGAAAAAATGGTATTTAATCAAAGCCAAGCTAAGACAAGAAAGTACTGCAATAATAAATCTTGAAAATCAAGGATATACTACTTATTGTCCTATAGTTAAAATCAACAAAAAGAATGTGGTTTTATTTCCAGGCTATGTATTTATATATCTTGATAAACATAATGAAAATTGGTCACCAATTTGCTCAACTAAAGGTGTAATAAATTTTGTTAGATTTGGTTTAAACTTTGCCCAAGTTCCTGAGCATATTATTGAATATATTAGAGTCAATCAAGCCAATTCAGAAGAAAAATTAAAAAAACTAAGTAAATTTAAAGAAGGCGATAAAGTTCAAATAACAGATGGAGTATTTAAAAACTGTATTGCTATATTTAAATCCTACAAATCTGAAGAGCGAATAATCTTATTGATGAAGGTATTAGGCCAACAACAAGCCATAAATATTAAGCAAGAACTATTAGTTGCTCTATAATTATCATTCCCTAGTATTAACTTACTTTTTTTTATTTTCTAATCTATTAAATAATTTATGTGCGGCATTGTTGGAGGCATTACTAGTAAAAATATCACTCCACTTCTAATGGATGGGTTGAAGCGACTAGAATACCGAGGTTATGACTCATCTGGACTTGTAATATTATCACAAGACAATAAACTGGTGCGAGAACGAGCCGCTGGAAAAGTTAGCAATCTTGAAAACAATTTAAAACGAATAAAACCTAGCCTTAAAGGCAATGTTGGACTGGCTCATACTCGATGGGCGACTCATGGCAAGCCATCAGTCAACAACGCACACCCACACATTTCAAAAAACTCAATTAGTGTGGTGCACAACGGGATTATTGAAAACTATATTGATCTAAAAGATTTACAAATGAAGCAAGGCTATGAGTTTACTTCTGAAACTGATACAGAGGTTATTGCGCATGCAATTGAATCTGCTATCAAGCCTTCCGACTCTTTACTTAAAGCAACTCAAAAAGCAATAAAAACACTTAATGGCTCCTACGGGATTGGGGTTCTTTCATCCAAATACCCAGACCAAATTATTGCTGCAAGAAAGGGCTCCCCATTGGTAATAGGAATTGGTGACAATGGTAATTATGTTGCATCAGACCAAATGGCGCTTCTGTCTGTAACTGATAAATTTATTTTTCTAGAAGAGGGAGATATTGCTGAAATTAAATTAGACAAAATTACCATTTATGATTTAAATGATAATTTAGTTGAGCGCCCTATCAAAACCTCCAACTTAAAAGTGGGCCAGGTTGACTTAGAAGATTACGATCATTTTATGCAAAAAGAAATCTTTGAACAGCCACAAGCAATAAGAGATACATTGGAGTCACGCATTACAAAAAATTCTGTTGTTATTCCAGCTTTTGGGCATGATGCTGAAAAAATATTTCAGAAAATTAGGCAAGTCCAAATTGTTGCTTGCGGCACAAGTTATCATGCAGGTCTAGTTGCTAAATATTGGCTCGAAGATATAGCCAAAGTACCATGCAATGTTGAAGTTGCAAGTGAATATCGCTACCGTAACCCCATCCTTTTAAATGACACTCTCTTTGTTACTCTTTCGCAAAGCGGAGAAACAGCTGACACCGTTGAGGCCCTAAAAACAGCTAAGAAAATAAATAGCAGTATTAGCTCTCTTTGTATAAGCAATTCTTCAGAATCTAGCCTAACAAGACTTTCTGATTTAAATTTTTTAACTCATGCCGGCCCTGAAATTGGCGTCGCAAGTACAAAAGCCTTTACTACCCAACTAGTTGCTCTAGCATTATTAGTTTGCTCTATAGGTAAATTAAAAAATACAATTAATACAAAGCAAGAGAAAGAAATTGTTGACGGTTTAAGAAGATTGCCAGGACTAATTAATAATGCGTTACTGCAAGAGCCACAAATTAAAAAATTAGCAGCGCGCTTTAAAGATAAAAATAGTGCTCTTTTTTTAGGAAGAGGAACAATGTATGCTATTGCGATGGAAGGCGCACTAAAACTAAAAGAAATTAGTTATATTCATGCTGAGGCATACCCTGCTGGAGAATTAAAACATGGGCCAATCGCACTAATTGATAAAAATATGCCAGTCATTGCAATCGCTCCAAACGATGAACTATTAGGCAAACTTAAATCAAATCTACAGGAAGTAAAATCAAGAGGCTCACAGATGATTGTTTTTGAAGATGAAGATTCAAAAGTGCAATCAATGGAGGCAATGGAAGTAATCCAAATTACCTCAAACCTTGGCCGGATCTCTGCACCTATTATCTTTACAATACCCCTTCAGCTGTTAAGTTATCATGTCGCCCTGATAAAAGGCACCGATGTCGATATGCCAAGAAATCTAGCTAAATCCGTCACCGTTGAATGAGCTATTATATTAGGCGCTTTTAGCTTATTTATTGTTGTGTTATGTGATTAATATGAGTGTCCACAAAAGCAGAGCGATGCGTCTGGTATAACATCACTATAAAAATGAATAAAAAAGGTAGTAATGAATGATTAAAAAATGTCTTTTCCCTGCGGCTGGATATGGAACCCGTTTTTTACCTGCCACCAAAGCAGTCCCCAAAGAGATGCTCCCAATACTCACTAAACCCTTAATGCAATATGGGGTGGAAGAGGCTCTGTCTGCCGGCATTACTAACATGGCTATTGTCACTGGACGAGGCAAGAGGGCAATTGAGGATCACTTTGATAACGCGTATGAACTTGAGTCACAGCTAAGTGGCACTTCAAAAGAGATCTACCTAAAAGATATCAAGGAGATCATTAAGAAATCCACCTTTACCTATGTTCGCCAGAAACAAATGCTAGGGCTGGGTCACGCTATCCTCACCGGCGAGCCCCTTATTGGGGATGAGCCTTTTGCCGTAGTTCTGGCAGATGATCTATGCGACTGTAATGGAGATGGCGTAATCTCACAAATGATAGAAGTCTATAACCAATACCAGTGCTCTGTGATAGCTATAGAGGAGGTGCCAATGAACCAAACCCACAAATATGGAATTATTGCTGGTAATCTGATCGATAATTCGAACGACACGTATCGCGTTACTGATATGGTAGAAAAGCCTGAGGAGGAAAGTGCGCCAAGCAATATGGCAATCATCGGCCGCTACATCCTAACGCCGGATATTTTTAACATTCTCAAAAGCATCGAGCCTGACAAGAATGGTGAAATTCAAATCACTGACGCCCTGCTTGTTCAAGCAAAACAGTCTAAGGTTATTGCTTATAAATTCAAAGGAAGGCGCTTTGACTGCGGCGGCATTGAAGGCTACATTCAGGCCACCAATTATTTTGCCAAAAAACAGGGCATTATTTAAAATCAAGCAAAAAAAAATGTACTTAAACCCTAGGGCAATTGCGATTTTATAAGGCCGAACATCCGCAGAAAATACTCAGCCTAAGCCTTAGCTATTTCTGATCACCTAGCGCTTAAGCTTCATACAAAATATCAATAATACCACTTTGCGGTTTAAAGCCCGGCACGGCTTTTATTAGTAACTGTCGCAGCTTAGTCTGATCGCCGCTATCAACAGCCAGCTCTAACTCATCAAGAATTAACTTTAAATCATCCCAGGCCAGCATCTCTTCCTCTGCGCGCAGGATCATTGGATTGTCAGTTTTAGAAACATTGCCGCCAATCAGCAGCTCCTCATAAAGCTTCTCGCCTGGCCTCAGACCGGTAAACTTAATCTCAATATCGCCGTCCGGGTTAAGCTTATCCTTAAGCCTTAGGCCGCTCAAACGAATCATCTTTTGAGCCAGGTCTAAAATTCGAACAGGCTCGCCCATATCGAGCACAAACACATCCCCACCCTTCGCCATAGCGCCCGCCTGAATAACCAGCTCAACAGCCTCGGGTATGGTCATAAAATAACGCAGGATTTCAGGATCGGTCACGGTAACCGGCCCGCCCCCTTTAATCTGCTCTCTGAACAGCGGCACCACCGACCCACTGGAATCGAGCACATTGCCGAATCGCACCATACTAAAGCGTATGTTGCTCTCTTCTCCCCAGGACTGCAATACCAATTCAGCCACGCGCTTTGTTGCCCCCATGGTGTTGGTTGGGCGCACCGCCTTGTCCGTTGAAATCAGCACAAAAGTATCTACCCCATGATCGATCGCAGCCTGCGCACAAGTAAGGGTGCCAAAAATATTGTTAATGACCCCTTCAGTGTTGTTCGACTCGACCATCGGCACATGCTTGTAGGCCGCCGCGTGATAGATTGTATTTACACCCAAGCGCCCCAGGATATGACTTAAGCGTTTACGGTTAGTAACAGAGCCCAGCATTGGCAGTATCTCAACATTGGGCATGCCGACATCTACGAGTTCTTTATGAATCTGGTACAGGGCGTACTCACTCTGATCAAACAGCACCAACACTTGGGGTTTTAAAGCTAGTATCTGCCGGCACAGCTCAGCGCCAATCGAGCCGCCAGCGCCGGTCACCATGACCACTTTATTGGTAATGTTAAGGCCCAATAACTCACTATTGACAGCAACAGAATCACGCCCCAGCAGATCCTTGATGCTTACATCGCGCAAATCAGCAATTCTTAACTTGCCCTGGGCCAACTCTGACACACTTGGCAGTGAGCGCACAAGCACTGCATAAGGCTCCAAAAAATGGATAATTTCATTACGCTCGGCGCGAGTCAGTGACGGAATCGCCAGTAGCACTTCGGTGACGTTTTTTGTCTTAATCAGGTGCCCTAAATCATCCCTTGGAACAACATTAATGCCATGAATAGATTGGCCAAGCAGTCCAGGGTTGTTGTCAATAAAAGCCGCCGTCTTGTACTCAGCCGCCTCTTTTAAAGCAATCGACAGCTGCCTGCCTGCCGAGCCAGCGCCATAAATTACCACATGAGTGCGCCCTGCAGTATTTTTTCTAGTATCAATTCCTGAGAGAAGCCAGCGCGCAGTCATTCGAGAGCCGCCTATGGCTACGATGGCCAAAAGCCAATTAATCAATATAAGTGAGCGCAGTATCCCTTCAACCTCAGCAATATACCCAACCGCAGTCATATACCCAAGCAAACCCAACACTAAGACGTATAACGATACCGCCTGGACAACGGCCCACAACGCCTTAAAGTCAATGTAACGAATCACTGAGCTGTAAAGGCCAAAGCGTACAAAGATTGGAATGGCGACAACAGGCGCACCAAATACCACCCAATAAATCAAACCACCCTCTGGCAAGTAAAAGTAGCCAAGCCGGATCGAAAACGACAGCAGTATCGCTGACACCAGAAGCACAGAATCAACACCCAGCATGACAAGCTTCTTGTTACGCCGTGACAAATTAATGAATGTATCTAGCACACTACCAAAGTCCTTTTAAATGAGTTATTTTACAGTTGATAAGGGCATTTATCAAAGGTCAGTTCGTTTCGTAAAAAAGGTTTTTTTGGGCGCATATAATTTTATAAATCCAGTTAAAATAAGGTATATAGTTCAATTATAACCTTAACGTCATGACTAAAAAAGATAAACACAGCACCGGCCCAAAGACCAGCAAGGGCAAGGCCGTCTCCAGTCGCAACTCGCTCACCCACGGCCTGACCGCAAGGCGCTGGCTAGACGCGAACGAGCAGTCACTCTTTGATCAGACCGTTGCGGAATTCAGCGCTGACTTTGAGCCGCAATCCTCCATCGAAAGAGTCCTCATCTCAAAGCTGGCCGAGTGCACCGTCAGACTGATGCGCATCCAGCAAACTGAAAGCGCCATGTGTGATCTCGCCAGTAGCGAGGCGGGACACCCAGAGGAGTCAAGCAGGAGCCTTGATAACAGCAGTGAAAAACTAACCCAGGCGGGATACGCAGACGGTACAGAGAA
>CAJXOB010000043.1 GCA_913057955.1 uncultured Gammaproteobacteria bacterium
TGAGTGCGTGTTGGGTCCCTAGGGGGGTGAAGAGTCTGTGGTAGTAAACTCGAGTCTATCCTTAGTGATGAACTCGAGTGAAACTGTAGTACAAACTGTAGCACAAATAAGACCTTCTTGACTTAAGCGAGCCTTTGTCCTACAATGAATTAGCTGATACAGCAGTGATTTGAGACCTTCATAGGGATTCTATGTCCGTGACCAGGGCACCAAACTTAAAGAGCTCTTACTGTCAAGATCCCCTCGACTCGTTTTATATTTTCAATAGCAGTATCAGAAATTTCATTTTCAAGATCAATAAGTGTGTAGGCAAAATCTCCTCTAGACTTGTTGATCATATCAAGAATATTGGCCTCTTCCTCAGCTATGACCTTTGTTATTTGACGAACCATATTCGGAATATTTCTATGGGTAATAGCTAATCGCTCTTTACCATCTCTGGGCATCCTTGCATCAGGAAAGTTTACAGAATTCACAATATTTCCATTTTCAAGATAATCTTTAATTTGCTTAGCTATCATAACTGCGCAATTATCCTCTGCCTCAGATGTGGAAGCCCCAAGATGAGGAAGCGCAATAACTCTATCATGATTTTTTTTGTCATTAATTGGAAAATCAGTGACGTAATACTTCACCTTTCCAGAATCAAGTGCTTTCATTAATGCATCTTCATCAACAATTCCATCTCTTGACAAGTTAATAATTACAGATCCATTGGGTAATAAAGCAATGCGTTTTGCATTTAATAAGTTTTTAGTAGCGTCAACTAGTGGAACATGAAATGAAACAAAGTCACTCTTTGAAAATAACTCTTCTATAGTAAGCGCTTCTTCAACTTCAGCGGATATTTTCCAAGCATTTTTCTTAGTAATTGATGGATCAAAACCAATAACGTCCATACCAAGCGTATAAGCTGCATTTGCAATCTCAACACCAATAGCACCAAGGCCTACAATTCCTAATGTCTTTCCTGGCAATTCTGAACCAGAGTATTTTTTTTTACCATCTTCAACAGTTGCCTTAAGGTTCTCAAGAGGAAGGTTGTTAACATAATCCCATGCCTGACAAATATTTCGACTTGCAAGCAGCATTGACGAGATAACAAGCTCCTTAACTGCATTAGCATTTGCTCCAGGTGTATTAAAAACAACTACCCCTTTATCGCTCATTTTTTCAAGTGGAATATTATTTACACCAGCCCCAGCTCGGCCAACAGCCTTTAGATTTTCACCAATCTCTAATTCATGCATCTTCGCACTTCGTACTAAAATGGCATCTGGATCATTGTCTCTTGTTGAAACATCATAAATATCTTTAGAAAACTTATCCAAACCTAAAGGTGAAATATTATTTAATACTTGTACTTTAACCATTATCCAAAATCCTTTTCAAAATCATTCATAAAATTAACCAAAGCATCGACACCCTCTTGCGGCATCGCATTATAAATACTCGCCCTCATTCCGCCAACACTGCGATGGCCTTTAAGCGCAAGCAAATCTACTTCTTTTGCCCGCTCTAAAAATAATCCATTAAGACTATCATCTGCAAGCAAAAATGGTACATTCATCCAAGAGCGGTATTTTATTGAAACTGGGTTTGAATAGAAATCAGAAGTGTCAATTGCTTTATAGAGAGTTTGTGCTTTTGTCTGGTTTATTTTTTGTATTGCACTTAATCCACCTTGCTCTTTCAGCCACTCAAAAACGCGTCCAGCAACATACCATGGAAAAGTAGCAGGAGTATTAAACATTGATTCGTTGTTTGCTTGAGTTGAATAATCAAAGAGTTTTGGCTGACCACTAACAACATTACCGATTAAGTCTTCCCTAACAATAACAATAGTTAAACCTGCCGGACCAATATTTTTTTGAGCACCTGCATAAATAACCCCATATTTAGAAACATCAATTTCTCG
Source organism: uncultured Gammaproteobacteria bacterium (assembly GCA_913057955.1). GTDB lineage: Bacteria > Pseudomonadota > Gammaproteobacteria > PS1 > Pseudothioglobaceae > Pseudothioglobus. The sequence goes on from CAJXOB010000043.1 coordinate 1,919, forward strand.
AGAAAGAATCGTTGAAGACATATCGGCAACTAAGGGAATATCAACATCAGGGATATAATCAAACTCTAATCCAGCAATTGTTTCATTTGGCGTGTAATGAAGATAAGCAGAACCAGGCTCAATATTCCAATTTTTAAAATCCTGAATATCAGTAAATTTATTTTCTGAACTATCTGTACAAACATTAACCTCACAATAACGCATCCCTTCAGCAATTGCTTTAACGGACCAATGGCCAGTATTAGCATAGCTCGCTTTAGACTTTCCTCTCAATAGGTTAATTGGTACCATTGAAAATTGTGCAGAAGCACCGCCCTGAAGAAACAACACCTTGTAATTACTAGGAATCTTCAAAAGATCTCTTAAATCCTTCTCAGATTTTTGAGCTGCCTCCATAAAATCAACCCCTCTATGAGAAATTTCCATAACTGAAGCTTTAGAATTTTCGTATTCAATCAGCTCTTGTTGAATTTTTTGAAGAACTTGAGTGGGAAGCATTGCTGGTCCAGCACTAAAATTGTATGTTTGAGTCATAGTAGATAATTTTGTTTAAAAAAATTTAAGTAAAAAAAAACGCTCAGCTGCACTTAAAATTATTAAGCCCATCTGAACGTCAATGTTTTATCAATAATAGCCTTCGTTAGCCATGAAAGTAATTATACCCAATGAAATCTGGGTTACTATTTTCCTTTGTGTCAAATTGTTGCAATTGAACATACTTATTAACTCACACTTTGTAAATTTCCAAGACTTTTTAATCCTGTAAAATTCATATAAATTACACTTTTTTTTAAAAATACTTAACTATATTAATGAAAACACTCATTATGCACAGCCAAGATTTAGTAATGGCTGAAGAGCTTTCACTGATCCTTGAAGGTGAGTTAGAGCAACGTACAAGCCACTTTCGAATACATACAAATAATAATATTAGTATTAATCAACTAAGGCTTACTCATAAAATCGATCTTAATCTATTAAATAAGGAATTTAATTTTTCAAAAGTTCGGCTTTTAGTTAGCGACATGGATTCAACTCTCATTAATATTGAAACAATTGATGAAATTGCAAAAGCAACAGGTATGTCAAATGAAGTGGCTTTAATTACCGAACAAGCCATGCAAGGCAATCTAGACTTTACCAAATCATTTAAAAAAAGAGTCTCAATCCTTAAGGGAGTTAGTATTGCTTCGTTTGAAACAGTTTACAACAATCACTTAAAATTAAATCCTGGAGCACTTGAACTCATTAATTTTTTCAAATCAATTCAAGTTAAGTCAGCAGTTGTTTCAGGCGGCTTAGAGTATTTTGCCGAGAGACTTCATAGGCAGCTTGGTCTAGATACTTTTCGAGCTAATAATGTTGAGATTGTTAATAATTGCCTTACTGGAGAAGTGTTGGGGAAAGTTATTGATGCTAGAGAAAAAGCTAATTATGTGAATGAACTTTGCAACCTCTATTATTTGGAAAGAAATCAAGTCATTGCAATTGGTGATGGTGCTAATGATTTGGAAATGATGAAAATTGCTGGACTTTCTGTTGCGTATCACGCAAAGCCTATAGTCCAAGAAAACTGTAATATAGTCATTAACCATAGTGGGTTAGATTCAGTAATTGATTTTTTTGATAGTGACACTTAATTGAATAAATAAGAATATTACCAACCTTAAATTATATTTAAATTTTCATTTAAAACTCATAAAAAATTCACTAAAATCTCCACTCTGTCATTTAGAATATTAAATAATTTAATTTTTAAGCTCAATTATGAAACTAAATTTCAAACTATTTACTGTATTTTTATCTCTATTTGCTTTACAAGCCTTTATAAATATTTCAAAAGCAGATGATCACATGCATACTGTTAGTGGAACAGTTACTGGGTGCTCAACTAAAAATTCGGTCCATGTTCTTATTTATGAAGAGTCAGGATGGAAAGGTATGAATCATAGTCAAGAAAAAATTTATGAGCCAAGTAAAAGTGGCACTTGTGATGTTTCTTGGAGTATGGAAGTTCCATCGGGTCCATACGCATTAGCTTCATTTGAAGATGAAAATGGTAATGGTAAATTGGACTTCTTTTTCTTTATTCCTAAGGAGCCAGCGGGTTTTTATCAATTTAGCGGAATGGGCGCTCCTAAGTTCGACAAGATGAAAATCGACGTTGATAAAGACATGAGCAACATTGAAATAGCTTTACCATAATATATTCAAACTAATCTTTAAATACTTCTTACGGTGACTACTTCAATTATTGCAGGCTCTACTGGCCTTATAGGTGGAAATATTATTAAAGTGCTTTCTAATAAAAAACTGAGCGCTATTGCTCTAACTCGAAGGACAATTCCCAACCTCCCAGCCAATATTACGGAAATGATTATTGATTTTGATGCTTTTGAAAAAAATGGATCTCTCCCTGATTGCAACAATGTATTTATTTGTCTTGGAACAACAATTAAAACTGCTGGGAGTCAAGAGAATTTTAGAAAAGTTGATATAGATTACTGTCTGAGTATTGCTAAAAAATCCAAAGAATCTGGCGCTGAAACATTGAGTCTTATTTCTTGTATAGGTGCAAACAGCTCTTCAAAAAATTTTTATCTAAGAACAAAGGGTGAGGTTGAAGAGTCCATTCAAAGTCTTGGCTTTTCAACTGTAAATATATTTAGGCCTAGTTTTTTAGTTGGAGATCGTTCTGAAAAAAGACTAGCTGAAAAAATCGCAATAAAGCTTGCCAAGATAATGGATCTCTTTTTAATTGGAACTGCAAGTAAATATAGAAGTGTTAAAGCAGAATCTCTTGCTAAGACTATGGTTTTAAAAGTTGCTAGTAAGCCTGGAGTTAATTACTTCTACTTTGATGACTTTCTTAAATAAATCTATTTAATAGCTACCAATACTTTTTAAAAGAAGTTCTTTATCTTCACACTGAATTAATCTTATTCGAAATATAAGCTGTCACTGGTATAATATACGCCATCTAAGTAACGTACATCAATAGACAATGTCTGGCAATTCATTTGGAAAACTATTCACACTAACAACCGCTGGCGAAAGTCATGGTGATGCTCTTGTAGGTATTGTAGATGGCTGCCCTCCAGGAATGGCACTCAAGGAAGAAGACCTTCAAGGTGATCTAGATCTTAGAAAGCCAGGAAGCTCAAGGCATACAACACAAAGAAGAGAGTCAGACACAATTAAAATCCTTTCTGGAACTTTTGAAGGCATTACTACTGGAACCCCTATTGCTCTTTTGATTGAAAATACAGATCAAAGACCAAGAGACTACACAAAAATTGCAAACTCATTTAGGCCAGGTCATGCAGATTTTACCTATCAACAAAAATACGGGATTAGGGATTATCGTGGTGGTGGCCGATCATCTGCAAGAGAAACTGCCATAAGGGTTGCTGCTGGAGGAATTGCTAAAAAATACCTAAAAGAAAAGTATGGCATTGAGATTCGTGGGTACGTCTCTCAATTAGGGCCAATAACTTTCGATAACTTTGATTGGAAGGAAGTTCACAACAATCCTTTCTTTTGTCCTGATGCAAGTAAAGTTAGTGAGCTAGAAGACTATATGGATAATCTTAGAAAGTCTGGAGATTCGATTGGCGCAAGAATTAATATCGTCGTAAGTAACATGATCACAGGTCTAGGCGAGCCAATTTTTGACAGACTTGATGCTGATATTGCTCATGCAATGATGAGCATTAACGCTGTAAAAGGAATTGAAATAGGTGCTGGATTTGATGCCGTCAATCAAAAAGGCTCAGCTCATAGAGACCCAATTACTCCTGAAGGCTTTACCTCGAATAACTCTGGCGGAATACTTGGCGGAATCAGCTCAGGTCAAGACCTTTTAATTTCGATTGCCCTAAAGCCAACCTCAAGTATCAGGCTTACAGCTGATAGCATTGATAAAGATGGTAAAGCCACTGAAATTAGTACCACTGGGAGGCACGACCCTTGCGTCGGGATTAGAGCCACTCCGATTGCCGAAGCAATGCTTGCAATTACGCTAATGGATCACGCACTAAGGCATCGCGCTCAAAACGCTGATGTCACATCTTCCACTCCGACTGTGCCTGCTGTAAAGCCTTAGTTACAAGTCAATCTAAAAGGAAAAAATGTTTAAGCTAATTCATAAGCGCGTTCCTAGTAACGCAAAAAACGATATATTATCTGGACTTACAGTTGCTTTAGCGCTTGTTCCTGAAGCGGTTGCATTTGCCCTTTTGGCTGGATTAAATCCTTTGGTTGGGCTCTATGCTGCATTCACTATTGGACTGGTTACATCTATCCTTGGTGGAAGACCTGGAATGATTTCTGGCGCCACAGGAGCAATTGCAGTTGTCATTGGAACGCTGGTTGCGCTTCATGGAGTAGAGTACCTATTTGCAGCCGTTGTATTAACCGGACTTATTCAAATTGTTTTTGGTTTGTTAAGAATGGGTAAATTTATTAGGCTTGTTCCCCACCCAGTTTTTTTAGGGTTCGTAAATGGCCTAGCAATTGTCATCTTTTTATCGCAGGTAAAACAGTTTAAGGTTGCAGGCGAATGGATTACTGGAGCCCCTTTAATACTTATGCTAGTTATCGTTGCAATTACAATGATCATAATCCATTTTTTACCAAAACTCACACGAGCAGTTCCTTCAACATTAGTGGCTATTGTAATTGGTACAGTTGCAGTTATATTTCTAGGTCTTGATACTAGAACAGTTGGCGACATATCTCCTATTGGTGGCGTATTCCCTCCATTCCACTTTCCAGATGTTCCAATTGATTTTGAGATGCTTAAAATTATCTTCCCTTATGCGATGATTATGGCGCTAGTTGGCCTTATTGAAAGCCTGTTAACACTGAACTTAATTGACGATTTAACAGAAACTACAGGTCAGCCAAATCGCGAATGTATTGGGCAAGGAGTTGCCAACACGGTTACAGGCCTATTTGGTGGAATGGGGGGCTGCGCAATGGTTGGACAAAGTCTGATTAATATTAAATCAGGCGGACGGGGAAGGCTCTCTGGAATAGTGGCATCGGTGGTATTACTATTTTTTATACTCTACCTCTCCAAATACATAGAAATGATTCCAGTTGCCGTACTAATAGGCGTCATGATGATGGTCGTCATTGGTACCTTTGAGTGGGGCTCGTTTCGATTGTTTGGTAAAGTTCCAATGCCTGATATAACTGTAGGAATAGCGGTTGCAGTAATAACGGTATTAACTGATAACTTAGCGCTTGCAGTTATTACAGGAGTTATTATGTCAGCGCTATCATATGCCTGGCAGTCTGCTGGAAAAATACAATCTATTGAAGAAAATGAATCGGCCGGAGAAAAGACCTATAAACTCCATGGTGCTCTATTTTTTGCCTCAATCAATACTTTTCATGCTATCTTTAATCCCAAGGAAGACCCTGAGAATGTCTATATAGATTTTGAAGATTCAAGAGTCATTGATCATTCTGCTATCGAGGCAATTGATAAGCTTGCTGATCGTTACCAAAAGGCTGGGAAAACGCTTCATTTGATTCATCTAAGTGAAGAGTGTAGATTGCTACTAAAAACAGCCAAACATTTAGTGGAAGTAAACGTACTTGAAGACCCCCAATATCATGTAGCTATTGACAAGGCAAAGGCTAGAATTGAAGGTACCGTCCAAACGTAAAAATATAATATGTTTTTTACTTCTAGACTGGATGCTTGCTTAACTGATAGTTGATTTTTAAGGTTAACTATTTTCCTTTTTCGTCGCCCCAAAGAATCTTATGTAATTGAACCTGAAGACGAACATTAAGTTGTTTTTCTAAAATCCAGTCTGCTAATTGAGCCGGCTTTAAACTTTCATAAACAGGTGAAAAAAGGACATCTGATAAAATCTCATTATTCTCTAGGATAGAGCAACACCAATCAAAATCTGACTTTGAGGCAATAACAAACTTGAGTTGATCTTTGTTTTCTAGAAGCGCAATATTTTCATATCTATTTTGATGTTGCTCTGTGGAAGAAGGTGTCTTAAGATCCATGACAATAGACACATTTTTATTTACCTCTGAAATATCAATACTGCCACTTGTTTCCATTGACACTTTATATCCTTTTTCAATCAGAGTGTCTAACAAACCCAGACAGTTACTCTGTGCCATTGGCTCTCCGCCCGTAACGCAAACATAGTGTGTTTTATACTTTGAAATTTCAGATACAATCTGTTCTATTGACAAAGGGTTGTTCCCTTTGAATGCATATGCAGTATCACAATAATTACACCTTAATGGGCATCCGGTAAGCCGCACAAAAACAGTTGGAATTCCTACCTCTCTTGCCTCGCCTTGCAGAGAATAGAAGATCTCAGTAATATTTAAAGTCATATTATTTAAATTGGCCATCTCTTAATCGTTTTATTTGGTTTCTAGTATCCGCTGCTTGCTCAAATTTTAAATCCTCAGCAAATTTATACATCTCTTTTTCAAGGCGTTTAAGTTCTTTCGAAAGCTGAACAGGTGACAATTTCACATGGACAGTTTCAGAGATTAACTCATCTATATCAGAGGCTGAAAGATCGGTATCCAAAATATCGACAATCGGCTTAATAACTCCTTTAGGTATTATCCCGTATTTTTTGTTATAAGCTTCTTGCTTATTTCTTCTATCTGTTGTAACGTCCATCGCCCTTTGTATTGAGTTAGTTATCCTGTCAGCGTAAAGAATGACGCTTCCGTTAATATTTCTTGCAGCCCTACCCATCGTTTGTATTAATGATCGCTCTGATCTCAAGAAACCCTCTTTATCAGCATCCAAGATTGCAACCAAAGAGACTTCAGGAATATCCAGTCCTTCCCTTAAAAGATTTATTCCAACCAAAACGTCAAAAACACCGAGACGTAAGTCCCGAATAATTTCAACTCTTTCAATGGTATCAATGTCAGAATGTAGATATCTGACTTTAACATTATGATCGTTTAAATAATCGCTAAGCTGCTCCGACATTTTCTTAGTCAGTGTTGTCACGAGAACTCTTTCTTTAACAGCAACTCTTTTATGAATTTCAGAAAGTAAATCATCCACCTGGGTCTCAACGGGTCTAATATCTATACCTGGATCTAACAAACCCGTAGGCCTAACAACTTGCTCAGCAATAACAGTTGAGACCTCTAGTTCAAATTTTGCTGGAGTCGCTGAAACCATAATGCAATGGCTCAATCTTTCAGAAAATTCTTCAAATCTAAGTGGCCTATTGTCTAGAGCCGATGGCAAACGAAACCCAAAATCTACGAGTGTTGTTTTGCGGGCCCTATCGCCATTATACATTGCCCCTATTTGACTAACTGTAACGTGAGATTCATCCAAAATAATTAAAGAATCTTCTGGCATATAATCAAAAAGGGTTGGTGGCGGTTCTCCTGGTTTTCTTCCAGATAAATAGCGGGAGTAATTCTCAATACCTGAGCAATAACCTAGCTCTCTCATCATCTCCATATCCTGCGCTACTCTTTGTGAAAGGCGCTGATCCTCAACCAGCTTATTTTGAGATAGCAGTTCTTTTTTTCGAATTCCAAGTTCCACCTTTATGTCATCAAGAATATTTAAGATGGTTGATTTAGGAGTTACATAGTGAGTCTTTGGATAAATAGTAACTCTTTGAAGGGACTTTAATTTTTCACCTGTTAATGGGTCAAACCACGAAAGGTTTTCCACCTCATCATCAAACATCTCAATTCGAATTGCCCTCTCTTCGGAGTCTGCTGGAAATATATCAATTACCTCACCCTTGACTCTAAAATGGCCACGAATTAATGTAACGTCATTTCTTGAATACTGCATTTTAGATAATGTTGCAAGAATTTCTCTCTGCTTTGCAACCTCTCCAACAGTTAAATGCAGAAGCATCTTCATATAACTCTCAGGATCTCCAAGTCCATAGATAGCGGAGACACTTGCGATAATTATTACGTCTTTACGCTCAAGAAGAGATTTTGTGGCAGAGAGCCTCATTTGCTCTATCTGCTCGTTTATCGACGCATCTTTCTCAATAAATGTATCTGAGGCAGGTACATACGCCTCTGGCTGATAATAATCGTAATAAGAAACAAAATATTCAACAGCGTTATTAGGAAAGAACTCCTTCATTTCACTATAAAGCTGGGCAGCTAAGGTTTTATTAGGAGCCATAATCAGGCTTGGTTTTTGACTCTTTTCTATAACATTTGCAAGAGTAAATGTCTTACCTGAACCTGTAACCCCAACCAGAGTTTGATACTTTTCTCCAGCTGCAATTCCGTCTAGCAGCGTTTGAATAGCTTTTGGCTGATCACCCTTAGGTGAGAAATTAGATTTCAGTTGAAATTTTCTAGCCATTATCGGCAGTTTTTGATTAAAATAAAACCCTTAATTTTAAACCATTTAAAGAGCACAGTAAATGTCAACTATCCTATCAAATCGTGTACAAAAAGTTAAACCTTCTGCAACTATGGCTGTCAGTGATAAAGCCAAAGAATTAAAGTCGCAAGGAATACAAATAATTTCAATGGGATCGGGTGAGCCAGACTTTGATACTCCTGTAAATATTCAAAAAGCGGCTATTACTGCAATTGGTTCTGGAGATACAAGATATACCCCAGCTGACGGAACTGCAGAACTAAAAAAAGCAGTCTGTGAAAAATTTAAAAGAGAGAATGGATTAGATTATTCCTTAAATGAAGTAATGGTTTCTTGCGGTGGTAAGCAAGTTTTTTACAATCTATGTCAAGCAATTCTAAATGAAGGTGATGAGGTTATCATACCAACACCTTACTGGGTCTCATACCCAGATATGGCAATTCTTGCTGATGCAACCCCAGTCTTTATTGAAGCGGGCTTAGAGCAAGACTTTAAAATCACTCCCGAACAACTTGAAGATAGCATAACCGATAAATCAAAACTTTTTGTTCTTAACAGCCCTTCTAATCCGACAGGCTCTGTTTACAGCGAATCAGAAATTAAAGCTCTTGGAGAAGTTCTTAAAAGACACCCAAATGTTCTTACTATCAGTGATGATATTTATGAACATATTCGATGGGGTGATGACGACTTTGTAAATATTGCAATGGCGTGCCCAGAACTTAAAGAAAGAATTGTAATTCTCAATGGCGTCTCTAAAGCATATGCCATGACTGGCTGGAGAATTGGTTACGCTGCTGGTCCTGAAACAGTTATTAAAGCAATGAAAAAGATTCAAGGCCAGTCAACTTCCAACCCAAGCTCAATTTCACAAGCTGCCGCTCTTGAGGCAATCACTGGTGATCAGTCATTCATTAATATGATGGTTGAGGCTTTTGAGAGTCGACATGAGTTCCTAGTTGATAGTTTGAACGCTATTGATGGTATTGAGTGTCCAAGATCTGGTGGCGCTTTCTATTCTTTTCCAAAAGTTCAGGGTCTGATTGAAAGAATTGGCCTTAAAGATGACGTTGAGTTTTCAACTTATTGTCTTGAAAAGCTGAGTTTAGCTGTTGTTCCGGGCTCTGCCTTTGGCGCCCCAGGTTATGTTAGATTATCTTTTGCAACAAGCATGGATAACATTAAATTATCGGTTGAAAAATTAGCGAGCATTTAAAGACAAGTGTGCTTAATATTTTTTGCTTGACATCAAAAAATTCTTGATATATTCTTTGCCCTCTAATTAGGAGATAAAAATGCTAGATAAAAGAAAATTTTATATTAACGGCCAGTGGGTCAATCCTTCAACTAAAAATGACTACGATGTAATTAATCCTTCAGATGAAACTATTTGTGCGGTCATTTCTCTTGGCTCTCAAGCAGATACAGATGCTGCTGTTGCAGCTGCAAGGGCTGCATTGCCTTCATGGTCAGCTTCAACAAAAGTTGATAGAATAGCGCTATTAGAGAGACTTTATGCTATCTACGAAAGAAGAATGGATGACATGGCTGAAGTAATTTCAATGGAGATGGGTGCGCCTATAGATTTTGCCAAAACATCTCAAGCTCCTAGTGGAACAGAAGCGATTGAAGATTTTTTAAATCAACTTAGAAAATTTGAATTTGAAGAGCAGCTTGATGATTCAGATAATCAATTAATATATGGACCAAAGGGAGTTTGTGCACTAATTACCCCCTGGAATTGGCCAATAAGTCAAGTAGCACTTAAGGTTATTCCTGCTCTTGCTGCTGGCTGCACAATGATCTTAAAGCCTTCAGAACTTGCCCCGTTAGACTCAATGATTTTTGCTGAAATGCTTGAAGAAGCTGGCTGCCCTGCAGGGGTATTTAACCTTGTAAATGGAGATGGCGTTGGAGTTGGAAGTCAGCTGACTTCACACACCGATGTGGATATGGTTTCTTTTACAGGCTCCACTAGAGCAGGTGCTTTGATTTCTCATAACGCGGCCGATGATTTTAAAAGAGTAGGATTAGAGTTAGGCGGCAAAGGAGCTAATATTATTTTTGCTGATGCAGATGAAAAGGCAGTAAAAAGAGGCGTTAGGCATTGCTTTAACAATACTGGACAGTCGTGCAACGCCCCAACAAGAATGCTTGTAGAGAGACCTATTTATGATCAAGCAGTCGCTATTGCTAAAGAAACTGCAAACTCAACCATTGTTGATATTGCCTCTAAACAAGGAAGACACATGGGCCCAGTTGTATCGCAACTTCAGTTTGACAAAATTCAAGCCTTGATTCAGACTGGTATTGATGAAAATGCTACTCTTATTGCTGGTGGCACTGGAAAACCAGAAGGTTTAGAGACAGGTTACTTTGTTAAACCAACTATTTTTGCTGATGTTAACAATCAAATGACGATTGCTCGGACTGAAATTTTTGGCCCAGTTCTTTCAATGATTCCTTTTGATACTGAAGAAGAAGCGATTGAAATTGCCAATGACACTCCATATGGTTTAGAAAATTATATTCAAACACAAGACCCAGAGAAAGCCAAACGAGTATCAAAAAGACTGCTTTCTGGTGTTGTTGAGGTAAATGGAAGAAGTTTGGCCCTTGGGTCTCCATTTGGCGGCTATAAGCACTCAGGGATTGGCCGTGAAGGAGGCTCTTTTGGTCTTAAAGAGTTCATTGAAGTCAAAGTCGTGACTGGTTGGAGTTAATTAACTTTTTTTCTTACATTACTTAAAAGGAGATCAATATGATCTCTTTTTTTTGTTTTTAACTTTTCTATTTTGGTATAATTATTAGTAACTTTCTTATGTTTTAATTTAGACAAATAGAAG
>CAJXOB010000044.1 GCA_913057955.1 uncultured Gammaproteobacteria bacterium
ACAGATGCCCCAATAAACCTATATTCAGGTGGAACATTATCAATATTGTCTGTAAAAATTAGTTCATCAGCCTTTTTCCCAAAAGCATCTGTTGCTTTAAGTAAGATTTCTACCTCATCACCAACACACTTACCTTCAAGCTCTTTGGTTACTTGATTGAACAATAATGAATTATCCCCCTGAACATAACCTAATGGCTCTTCGACTTGTTCTATTACTTCACCACTAGATTGATCTATGATTCTGTAGGTTAATTCAACAAATTTATTTATGGAGATTTTTTCGTTCATATATTTAATATTTCATTTGATTGAATAGAAAAAGCGCATTCAATAAATTTATAGATGTATTAGAAAATAGTTGCACCAAATATTTTGACTTCAGTGTCTTCAATACCTAAAACAAGACGGCCTAGAAATTCCCCAGGAACTTCATCACTTGTTTGCTTATATATAATTGTTATATGCTCGCCTCTTCTAAGACAACCTAAAAGTTCTCTTTCAACTGAAAGACTAGATAGCATTTTATTTTTTGTCCATTGCTTTCCTATTTCAATTTCGTTAGCACCCATCAGCATTTCTTTTGAAAAGTGCTTAATAAAGCCTAGATAGTTGCGCTTGTTCGATGACTCAACAAGCTCATCCCAAAGAGGGTTAGCAATTTCAAGTATTTCTTCATCTGTTTTCTCAAGAAGATTCATTTATTTCACCTAGTAGTTTTTATGTTTGGAATGTATGATAATCTAATAGGATTATCATTGGGACCTCAAATAGAGGCCCCAATTCTTAATATTTTAAATCTGATTAATCAACTATATGATAAAGCGGTGCTTTTTCCATAGTCCATTTAGCAGTTTTTGGGTCACGTCTAGAAACAGTTAGGCAATGCCAATTCTCATCATCTAGCTTCATATGATCGCCTCTATAGTAGTAACCGGGCCAGCGTGTTTCTTCACGAAATAATGTATGTTGTGCAACACATTCTGAAGTAATTGTACGATGTTTTAGTTCCCATCCACGCATAAGCTGGTGAAGATCTTCAGCGCCAATATGCTCGAGGTCCTCTTGTAATATTTCTAGCAGCTCTATGCATTTTTTAAGTAGGTTTCCATTCGTCATATAATTAACACTAAGACCTCCACAATACTCATCCATAATTTTTTCAAGCCTTTGTAGACCTTGAATTGGTAATAAGTAGCTTGGTGATACAGTGCCACCTGTAATTTCATTATTGCCGACGGTATAGTTTTCTAAAGGTTTAAAGATAATCTCTTTCAGGTCATCACACTGCTTATTACTGACTTGAATTTTATCATCACCCATGTCTTGGATATATTTAACAGCTGCTTTTGCAGCTATCCTTCCTTCAGTAAAAGAACCTGAGGAGAATTTATGAGCAGTTCCGCCAACAGTATCTCCTGCCCCAAATAGGCCATCAACAGTTAGCATACGATTGTATCCCCAAAAGTACTCAGGCGGAGAAATATCTTCTGGCCCACTAACCCATGCACCAGAACAAGTAGCATGAGAGCCCATTACATAAGGTTCAGATGTGGTTAATTCTGGGTTGACATATTTAGGATCAATATTTTGTGAAGCCCAAACAACGGCTTGACCAACTGTCATTCCTAGGAAATTTTCCCATCCGATTACTTCTAGGTGTGGATCTTGAAAGGCCTCCATGGTGACCATATGAATTGGCCCTCTTCCAGCTTTTACTTCTTCAATAAATGCATGGTTACGTAAACAAGTAGGCGTTGGCGTGTGATCAATATACTCACCAACCATAGCTTTTGTGTGTTCATACCATTTAGATTCATACTCCTCACCGTAAGTGTTTTGAGTGTACGTCTTAAGGTGAAGAAAGTAAGCGCCAACTGGCCCGTAGCCATCTTTAAATCTTGTTAACACGATTCGGTTTTCCATCTGAGTCATTTTAGCGCCTACCTGAATTGGTAACGCATAGGCTGATCCACTACTCCATGGAGCGTACCAAGTTCTTCCCATTCCTTCGCCCACTGATCGAGGTTTAAAAATATGAGAAGCGCCGCCTGCTCCTACAATTACTGCTTTTGCACGGAAAACATGATAGTCACCAGTGCGACAGTTGAAGCCAACTGCACCACCAACTCGATTTTCCTTAGCTTCATCCATTAAAAGATGCGTAATCATAATTCGGTTATAAATTTTGTCAACTGACTTACGTGCTGCTTCTGCAACAATAGGTTTATAGCTTTCACCATGAATCATGATTTGCCATTTACCTTCACGCTGGTAACGGCCAGTCTCTTCATTCCTCATAATGGGAAGTCCCCATTCTTCAAATTTGTGAACAGCAGAATCAACATGGCGAGCCATGTCAAAAGCAAGGTCTTCACGTACTAACCCCATCAAGTCATTGCGCGCATATCTAACATGGTCTTCGGGTTGGTTTTCATCCCATTGCATGCCCATATAGCAGTTAATCGCGTAGAGGCCTTGAGCGACTGCACCACTTCGATCGATATTTGCCTTTTCTGCGCATATAATTCGCATATCACGACCCCAGTATCTTGCTTCATAAGAAGCACCGGTTCCAGCCATACCGCCGCCAACAACTAGTATGTCGCAGTCTTCCCAAACAGTTTTTCTCTTGGCCATTAGTAGTACACTCCCTCTTTTAGCTTGTCTTTGCTAATGATTGGTAATCCAGTTTCAACGTTAAGAGCATCAGGCTCAAAACATAGAAGTTGTGAATCAAGCGCTGCTTGATCAGGGACTTCTAGGTCCGCAAGTCTTGGAATTTTTTCGCCCCATGGTTGAGTGGTGATTGGAGATGTAAAGTTTTTCTCACGACCATCTCTAAATTTAATTTTCCAAGAAATAGTTCCTTTTTCCTCTTCACGAAGAACTCTTACGCTATGACCAAGAGGTGCAAAGTCAGCATATCCTCTTACATCGATTGCATTTTGAGGGCAAGCTTTAACACATGAGTAGCACTCCCAGCAAAAGTTTGGCTCAATATTGACTGCACGTCGAATAGTCTTATCAATATGCATAATATCAGATGGGCAGATATCTACACAGTGTCCACAGCCATCACATCTAGTCATGTATACAAAAGTTGGCATAATATTTTCTCCGAAAATTAGTTATTATTAGTAGTGTCTTGGCGCTTCACGTTTAATTCCAAGACCAAATTTCTCTGGCATATCAGCAGGCTCAGGAAGGTTTTCTCTTGAACCATCAGCTTTAGTAATACGCTTTTGATAAGCTGCAGCAGGTTTATAAAACATATGGGCGAATTTTGACCATAAAACACCGCCAAATAGAATAGTGCTGGCTCCAATAAATAACCCAAAAAATATAGTTTGCCATACATCAATTTCATTTGACTGCATGTAAGACCAGATAAGGGCGAAAGTAGACATAGCTAAAAGAGATAGAACAAATAAATCTGCTCTAATTACCCTGTACCATTTATTGCCTTCAGCCGCGACATCAACTCTTATAAAAAACCAAAACCAATACCCACCAACGCAGAGCATAGCTGCACCTAAATGCCAAGCTATTGGCCAGGTTACAGGAGTCATTGCATTAGGAGTTGAATAAGAAAAGATCATCACTACTGTAGCGATCACAAATATGATAAATCCATACATTGTAAGTAGATGTGCAAGCCTTCTTCTAATGCCGCAAAATTCTGATGAAGTTAATATTTCATTAGTTGCAGTTTTAAAGGCAATTGATGCTTTCTCTCCAGAGCCTACATTTCTGGTTGCTGATTTTTTTGCTTTTACTGAATTATTAAAGAAATATTTAGCACTCTTTTTATGTACTACATCAAAAAGTGTGGCGCCTATGACAAGAACAAACATTGCAACTACATAAGTTTGCATGACAAAAGATGGAATAAACGCTGAAATTTCAGAAAATGGGTTAATGGATATCATATTATATTTTTTCCTTTTTTAGTAATACTATGGGATGCTTTCCCATATTAAATTCACTGTATTTACGAGCATAAGATTGTAGAATATATGTGCATTTAAAATTCAATTTTTATAGAACCAGAAAACTTATAACTAATAGACCAGAATTGTTGATTCATTCTCAACTTTAATCTAATCTATTTTGCAGAGTGTCCTTTGAGTTCAACTTTTACTTTGTCACTGTCTTTAATTCCAGAGTAGTGCTTGCGAAGAATTTCTACAACTTCGGGTCTTGAAAAATTATCAGGAACTTCTTGATTTTCACTAAGAAGATGCCTTAGTTTAGAGCCTGAAAGCATTAGCCTATCTTTCTGTTCATGCGGGCAAGTTTTCATGCTTGACATTCCAGCGCATTTTTCACACCAAAATGTCCAATCAATCTTTAAGGGCTTAGTTACTAGTTCATTTTCAATTTCATCAAAAATGTTGTGAGCATCAAATGGTCCATAATAGTCACCAACACCAGCATGATCGCGACCTACTATGAGGTGAGAGCACCCATAATTCTGCCTGAATAGTGCATGAAGTAATGCCTCCCTTGGGCCAGCATATCTCATGTCCAATGGATATCCAGACTGCAGTACAGTGTTGTCAACAAAGTAATTTTCAATTAGTGCTGATATAGATTTAGAGCGAACATCAGCAGGAATATCGCCTGGCTTTAGCTCACCTAAAGTAGAGTGAATCATTACTCCATCACATATCTCTATAGCAATTTTAGCTAAATATTCATGAGAGCGATGCATAGGGTTTCGAGTTTGAAATGCAGCAATAGTTGACCATTTTTTTTCTTTAAAATAAGATCGCGTTTCAGAAGGTGTCATGTAAAGATCGCCATATTGCTTTGGAAAGCCCCCATCTGATAAAACTTTTACTGCTCCAGCAATATTGTATTTTCCTTGGGCTTTAACTAAGGCAACACCTGGATGGTTAATGTCATTAGTTTTGAAAACTTCATTACACTCTAGCTCTTTGTCTATTGAGTATTTTTCAGAAATAAGCATTGTGGCTATCACTTCATTATTTTTTTCGTACACAATAGCAACTTCTTGACCTACTTTTAACTCTTCATCATCGGTAGAAAGTGTAATCGGAATAGGCCAAAAAGTTCCATTTTCTAATGCCATATTTTTGCACACACTCAGCCAATCAGATTTACCCATAAAGCCTTCTAGCGGGGTAAAACCACCAATACCGAGCATAATCAAATCACCAAATTCTCTTGACGAGCAAACTAATTTAGTCATTGCGTCTGATTTTTTTAGCTCTATTTTTAATTCATCGCCTTTTAACGCAAGTATCTTGAGTTCATTGCTTGCGTGTGGCGGTACTAGTTGAGACATAAATTCTTTATTTTATTAAATGGTTTTATTAGATTTCTGATGAGTACATGGTTTGCATTATATTAGATTTTACTAATATATAGTGATATAATTTAGAATTATTAGGTGCTCATTTCTTAGGATAAAAGTATACATGAATTAATATATACCTTTTATTTTTTTTCTGATTGATTACGCACCTGAATTGCCATTTAAATTATTAATAACACAAAATTCAAATTGTAAAAATGATTCGCTCTGCATTAAAAATATCGCTCCCAATCCTATTTGGTTTTGTCCCCCTAGGAATTGCATTTGGCCTTCTATTTCAGGAGCTAGGATACCCGTGGTATTTTGCATCGTTGATGGGTATTTTTGTTTATGCTGGCGCTGCTCAGTTTATGGCAATTGGCCTCCTCTCTTCTGGAATAGGCTTATTAGAAATTGCAATTTCAACATTTTTCTTGAACTCAAGGCATATGTTCTATGGCCTTGCTTTTCTTGAAAGCTTTGGAAATTGGAATCTTAGAAAGTTGTATCTAATTTTTGGTTTAACTGATGAGACTTATGCGCTGATGACAACAATTAAAGTTCCTAAACACTTTACTAAGGAGCGCTATTATTTCTTCATAACTCTATTTGCTCAAATGTATTGGGTATTGGGATGCACTATTGGCGCCTTAACTGCAAATGCTTTATCATTTAATACTAATGGAATGGAGTTTGCGGCTACTGCTTTGTTTGTGGTACTACTTATTGAGCAGTGGATTAAGGTGAAAAGATTACTGCCATTCATAATTGCATTTATCGCATCTGGTATTGCTCTATTTTTTTTCATAAAACATATGCTTTTAGTAGCCATCATTCTTTCAATCGGCTCGATAGTTCTATTACGTTTAATCAAAACAAACTCTAATGAATGAAATAAATTACCTTCTAGCTGTTATGCTTGTGATGACAGTATCAACTTATATTACAAGGCTGACACCATTTTTACTTTTTGGTAAAGGTCAAGAGAGCTCTTTGCTTAATTACATTTCAAAAAGTACGCCACCAATGGTGATGACAATACTTGTAATATATATGTTGAAGGATGTTGAGTACTTCACATTTGAAATTGTTTATACTTTCATTGCGTTGCTTGTAACCACTGGACTTCATATTTATAAGAGAAATGCCCTATTAAGTATTGTGAGTGGAACAGTTGTTTATATGATTTTTGTTCAAACTTAGCGCGACTGATCATTATTAAATATTATCTGAGATCTTTGAATACATATGAATTACTATATAATCTGACACCCATTAATAAACGACTCATTTTAAACCTATAAATTTATGTTTCAATTAGCCAAACTTTTCCCTTTTATAGCCTGGTTTAGACTGACCACTATAGAGACAATTAAGGCTGATTTTTTTGCAGGATTGACGGGAGCTATTATTGTTCTACCTCAAAGCGTTGCTTTTGCTACGATTGCAGGTATGCCTCCAGAATACGGCCTCTATACAGCGATGGTTGTCCCTATAATTGCTGCATTATTTGGATCATCCTTTCATTTAGTTTCTGGCCCAACAACTGCTATTTCAATTGTTGTTTTTGCAGCGGTTAGCAAGTATGCTGAGCCTGGCAGCGCAGAGTTTGTATCTCTTGCTTTGACGCTAACTTTTTTAGCGGGCGTATACCAATTAGTTTTTGGTCTAGCTAAGTTTGGTATGTTAGTAAATTTCGTTTCTCACAATGTCGTAATTGGCTTTACCGCTGGTGCAGCACTATTGATTGCAAGTAGTCAAATTCCCTATATTTTAGGAGTTGATATCCCTAGAGGTGAGGATTTTCTTAATACTTGGTTTGATATATATACAGGAGTTGGGGGATTTAACATCTATCTTCTAATTGTTGGTCTGGGAACCTTAATAAGTGCGATTGTTGTTAAAATTTTAAAACCAAAGTTTCCGAATTTATTAATTGGTATGTTTGTTGGTGGACTGCTGGCTTTTTATTTAAGTGGCTTTACTGACAGCATTAAAACTATTGGAGCTATGCCGGCTTACTTTCCACCATTATCAACGCCTGACTTTTCATTAAACTCTTTAAAATCACTTGCGCCAGAGGCGTTTGCAATTGCACTTTTAGGACTTATTGAGGCTTCTTCAATTGGAAGATCTATTGCTACTAAATCCAACCAAAGAATTGATGCTAATCAGGAGTTTATTGGTCAAGGAGCATCTAATATGGTAGGCAGCTTTTTCTCAAGTTACGCATCTTCTGGATCTTTCACAAGATCAGGCGTTAACTTCGAATCTGGAGCTAGAACCCCTTTGTCTGCAATCCTTGCCGCACTCTTTCTGATGGTGATTGTGCTTTTAGTGGCACCACTAATATCATATTTACCACTTGCCGCTATGGCCGGAATCATTTTGCTTGTAGCGTACAATCTTATAGATTTTAAAAATATTAAAAAAACGTTTACATACAGTAAATCTGAGAGCGTTATTTTTACGGCAACATTTCTTGCGACTATATTTTTTGAGTTAGAGTTTGCGATATATCTAGGGGTATTATTATCGTTAATGCTTTTTATTGCCAAGACATCCACTCCAGATGTTCATACCCTAGCATTTGGGACACCTCCAGGTGAGGGCGATAGAAGGTTGCAAAGTATTAGAAAGGCGCCTTTAGTTCAATGCCCTCAGCTCAAGATAATTCGTATTGATATGTCAATATATTTTGGCTCAATCAATCATATTCAAAAACAAATAAGTCAGATTGTTGATAATCAGAGGATTTACCATATCTTGATCGTTGCAAGTGGCGTTAACTTTATTGATCTTGATGGAATAGAGGCACTCTTAATAGAAAATAATCGACTAAAAGCTCTGAATGGAAGTTTATATTTCGTCGCAGTAAAATCTACAACTTATGAGTTTATGGAAAAAGTAAACTTTGTTAATGAGATTGGGCGAGATAACTTTTTTGATTCAAAGGCTGATGCTATTAATGTTTTGTATGATCGACTTGATAAGAGTAAGTGTGAAAAGTGCCAGGCACTGGTTTTTAAAGAGTGCAATTAGTAGAATTTTCCAATAAAAAAGCTCGATGAAATCGAGCTTTTTTTTGATTGGAGGCTGGGACCGGAGTCGAACCGGTCTATAAGGCTTTGCAGGCCCCTGCATAACCGCTTTGCTACCCAGCCAATTGAGTTTAAATTAAAAAAAGCCTTTTGATTCAGGCCAATACAAACACTTAGAATTTGGAGCGGGAAACGAGATTCGAACTCGCGACATTCACGTTGGCAACGTGATGCTCTACCAGCTGAGCTATTCCCGCACAAGGTTGGAAATTATAGTGTTTTTTTTCTAACTGTCAAATGTTTTTAAGCCTGCAATTAGATATTTTATACCAGACCAGAGGGTGAGAATTGTTGCAGCAAAGAGCAGGGTGCGCCCCATTATATTTATCTCATTATATGAAAAAATGAATAATGGCTGATGAATCAAAAGAAATAGTATGGCGATCATTTGAACAAATGTTTTGGATTTTCCAATCCAAGACACTGCAACTTTCGCTCTTTTACCAACTTCACTCATCCATTCTCTAAGCGCAGAAACAAGAATTTCCCTCGATATTATAATTATTGATGGAATCGTGATATACCAAGTGTGATAGTAATCTATTAATAGAATAAGCGCCGTACAAACCATTAACTTGTCTGCCACTGGGTCAAGAAATGCCCCTAGTGCAGATTCTTGATTTAGTCTTCTAGCTAAAAATCCATCAATAAAGTCAGTAGCACTAATAAGGATATAAATTGCCACAATAGAGTTATTAATCCAACTAAGAGGCTCTCCATCTAGGTAGTTTGGCTGTAAATAAAATAATCCAACAAAGAGAGGAATCAAAAAGATTCTTGATAGGGTAATTATATTAGGAAGAGTCATCATAATGCTAATTCTATCAAAGACTCGTAATGTTTAGAGCAAACTTGTTTAAATATTGGTGCGCTCGGCAGGATTTGAACCTGCAACCGCTCGGTTCGTAGCCGAGTACTCTATCCAGTTGAGCCACGAGCGCAGCTGCGTAATTATCGCCATGTTTCATGCAAAGGTCAAGAAGAGTTTGAGGTATTTATTAAAATATCAACCAATGCATTAAGCTTCATCATTCTCGAACCTTTTATTAAAATTGTTGCACCTTTATGCTGTGCACTTATCTCATTAAATATTGATTCAATATTATCAAAATGATTACCTTTAAAGTTTTGAGCTTCTTGACCGATTGTTAGAAGACTATCTATATCTGCTTCACGCGCATAATCTCCAATTTCTTGATGAAGCTTTTTTGAATCTTTACCAAGCTCCGCCATCGAGCCTAGTACTAAAACTTTTTTTCCAGGGAAATTTTTTAATGAATCTATTGCTACTTTCATTGACTGTGGATTTGCATTATAACTGTCGTTAAGTAAGGTGAAATTTTGAAGTTCAATTAATTCAAGTCGACCTTTTTCACAAAGCGAATTCTCAAGACCTTTTTTTATCAAATGAGGACTGATTCCAAGTTTAATAGCGCAAGCCGAAGCTGCTAATGCATTATCTATTTGATGCAATCCAATCATTGAAAGAGTTATATTTATAGAGCTAAGATTAAAGTTGAGATTAAAGTTTAGAGTAGAATTTTTTTGCATAATATCACTGGCATATATGTCGCTTTCATTTCCAAAAAAAATAAGAGTTTTAGTGCTAGACATTTTTTTCCATGTATCAACATGAGGCGAAGACTTATTCATTATTGCAATGCCATTTTCAGATAAAGACTCTAGAATCTCTCCTTTTGCTTTTACTAATCTCGCTTCGCTTCCAAACTCTCCAAGATGAGCATTATTCGCATTTGTAATGATTGCTATATCAGGCTTAGCTAAGCTGCATAGAAGCTCAATTTCATGTACGTGATTTGCGCCCATTTCAATAATGCAGTATTGGTGATTTTTTTCAAGCTCTAAAAGTGTTTTTGGAACGCCTAAATGATTATTAAGATTTCCTTTTGTTGAAAGTGTTGGGCCGTGTAATGACAAAATTGAGTGAAGCATATTTTTTGTTGAGGTTTTTCCATTGCTTCCAGTAATTGCAATTACAACTGGTGAGTATGACTGACGATGCCAAGCGGCTAATTTTTGAT
The DNA here is from genome assembly GCA_913057955.1 of uncultured Gammaproteobacteria bacterium. Classification (GTDB taxonomy): domain Bacteria; phylum Pseudomonadota; class Gammaproteobacteria; order PS1; family Pseudothioglobaceae; genus Pseudothioglobus. Next base: position 10,466 of record CAJXOB010000044.1, read on the forward strand.
ATGCTATTTCTGAGTTACTCACTTCAATAATAGGTAAATTTGAGTGAATTTTTTTATGAGAAATAACAGCGCTTGCACCTAAATCTTCTGCTTGCTGAATAAAGTCATGACCGTCAAAATTACCACCTTCAAGTGCAATAAAAAGCTTCTCAGAAACTACACTTCTAGTGTCGGTACAGACACCCTTAAATTTGACTGCTTTATTTGAGCTTGATTGACCATTAATGACTTTGCTTATTTTATCAGTGTCAGATGAAAGCATCTAATGCAACCTCAATATCACTGAACTGAAAAATTTGATCACCTATAGTTTGGGTTGTTTCGTGGCCCTTACCTGCAATAAGTAATACCTCATCTTCCCCCAAGGTTTTTACTGCGGTTTCTATTGCATGTTTTCGATCTAAGATTACCTGAACATCATTTTCTACTTTAATTCCGCCAAGTATATCGTCAATAATTTTTTCTGGACTTTCGCCTCTTGGGTTGTCGTTTGTAAGGATTATGCTATCAGCATTTTCACTTGCAATCTTCCCCATTATCTGTCTTTTGGTCTTATCTCTATCTCCTCCACACCCAAAAAGAACTCTGATTTTAAATTCAGGATAATGTGTTTTAAACGTTACCAGCGCATTAAATAGAGCATCTGGCGTATGAGCATAGTCAACCCAAATGTTACTTTTCTGAAGTTGCTGCATCCTTCCTGGAGGCGGTGAAAGTTTTGCAAGTAAAGGAATTAAAGACTCATCGCTATGACCCATACAGCTAAGGCTAGTGTATGCTGCAAGAGCATTCGAAAGATTAAATTTACCAACTAATGGTAGTTCAAAGACAAAGTTATTGAGCTGACAGATGAATCCTTTTTCACTGCTTTTGAATAAGTCTAAATCGCTGATCCCAAAAGTAATAGGACCTTTGTCAGCGGCAATATTTAAAAAATAATCATGATTATCATCGTCTCGATTAATGATGGATTTTGTAGTTAGGGCGCTTTCAAATAATTTGCCTTTGGCGTCGCGATAGTTATCCATCGTTTGATGATAATCCAAGTGATCTTGGGTAAGGTTAGTAAATATACCTTGAATAAATGACAGGCCTTCAAGTCTGTTTTGAATTAATGCATGAGAAGAGGCCTCAATAATGGCTATTTCAATGCCTTGTTCGCTGTAATCCTGAAGCGTTCTATATATTGTAAAAATGTCAGGCGTTGTATTAATGGTCTTCTTATCTGAGCTGCTAATGCCAAGAGTTCCAATAACACCATTCTTAATTTTTAACGAACTTAACAGCTGTGAAATAAAATGACTTACTGACGTCTTCCCATTTGTTCCAGTTACCGCAATAAGATCCACATTTTTTGCATGAGTGTAAAAGTTTTCAGCAAGAGTTGAAAGTTTAGCTTTAAGGTTTTCAATTTCAATAGTTGGAACTGTACAATCAATTTCTTTGTCTTCTATTAAAACAGCTATGCAGCCATTTTCAATCGCATTGTCAATGTATTCAGAGCCATGATTTTTTTCACCTTGAAGCGCAATAAAAACATCCCCTTTTTGAAGAGTTTTTGAATTTAATGATAGTCCTGAAACTTCAAATGAATGAGTTGTTTTTTTAATATTTAATAAGAGGTGTTTAATGTTCATTTTTATTTTTTGAGTTACTACCTAATGGTGAAAATGAAACTTAGATAGCTAGAATAATTTCGCTTGAATCAACGTATGCATATTTATAGCGCCTACTATTCGGTTTTCTGAATCTACAACGGGCAGTGAATTTAAGCTATTACTTTCCATTAGTTGCATTGCAATTAGAGCAGTTTCGTGAGGTGCGATTGACTTGCAATTTCTTGTCATCACTTCTTGAATAGATAGTTTTTGAAAATTAACATTTGCTTCAATTGCCCTTCTTAAATCACCATCTGTAAATATCCCTATTAACTTTTCATCTTCAGCAATTATCACCATACCAAGTGATTTTTTAGTCATTACTAAAAGGCTGTCAATAAGTAATGCCTCTTTTGAAACAATTGGAATGTCAAGACCCTCCTTCATAATGCTTGAAACTAGAGTTAATAAGCGTCTTCCAAGGGTTCCTGAAGGGTGAGACATTGCAAAATCTTCAGAGGTAAAGCTATTTACTGACATTAGTGAGACTGCTATAGCATCTCCCATTACTAATGCTGCAGTAGTGCTTGATGTTGGAGCAAGGTTGTTAGGACACGCTTCCTTATTAACACTAACATCTAAGTGAAATTCACTAGCCATAGCTAAAGTGGAGTTAATATTCCCAGTCATGCTAATAATTGGAGTATGGATTCTTTTGATTCCGGGGAGTAATGAGATGATTTCGTCAGATTCACCAGAATATGAAATCATAATTACAACATCATTAGAATTAATCATGCCTAAGTCGCCATGACCTGCTTCTCCTGGGTGTAAGTAAAATGAGGGAGTTCCGGTGGAAGCTAAAGTAGAGGCAATTTTTTTTGCTATATGCCCTGATTTTCCCATTCCAACAAGAATAACTTTTCCTTTGCAAAATCTAATAAGATTACAAATTTCATCGAATTTTTGATCTATTCTGTCTTTTAATAAGAGAACAGAATCAGCTTCAGTTTGGATTACTGCTTTAGCAATTTCTATTAATGATTTACCCACGGGCTATAAAAGATTGGTCGTTGTTATAT
>CAJXOB010000045.1 GCA_913057955.1 uncultured Gammaproteobacteria bacterium
GTAAATGAGAATGGAAATCCGCTTTCATTTAGTCTTGTGTTAGAGCCTAAAATTGGTAGTGCAAGTTCAAGTGGTTCTTCAGACGGCACTGTTTCACCAAACATAATCACCCTCCTCCAAAAATTACATTCAGGTGACACCATTTTCATAGGTGACCTTCAAAACACAAATCCATACGAAAACAAAAAGCGTAACTACAAATCAATTGTAATTACTCTTCCTTAATGTGTTTTACAAAAGAATTTATCCGTTCATACTTACTAAGAACTCATCATTGTTCTTAGTTCCTTTCATATAGTTAAGCATAGTACTCATAGCCTCTTCTGGGTTCATATCTGCTAAGTGATTACGCATCACCCACATTTTCTGAAGTACCATTTTGTCAAGAAGAAGATCCTCTCTACGTGTACTAGATGACACTATGTCGATAGCTGGATAAATACGTTTGTTAGATAGTTTTCTATCCAACTGTAGCTCCATATTACCTGTGCCTTTAAACTCTTGATAAATGACTTCGTCCATCTTAGAGCCTGTTTCAACTAAGGCAGTGGCAATTATTGTTATACTGCCACCATTTTCAATGTTTCTTGCTGCTCCAAAAAAGCGTTTTGGCCTTTGCAGGGCGTTTGCATCTACACCACCAGTTAAAACTTTCCCGGAGGAAGGAGCTACTGTGTTGTACGCTCTTGCTAGACGCGTAATGGAGTCAAGTAAAATAATAACATCTTTACCTTGCTCAGCCCTTCTTTTAGCTTTTTCAATAACAATTTCAGCAATTTGAACATGTCGCTTGGCTGGCTCATCGAAAGTAGATGAGATGACCTCGCCTCTAACAGTTCGTTCCATCTCGGTAACTTCTTCTGGCCTCTCATCAATTAAAAGAACAATTAGTTCGCACTCAGGATGATTAACTGCAATAGAAGATGCAATATTTTGCAAAATCATGGTTTTTCCAGCTTTCGGTGGCGCTACTAGTAATCCTCTTTGCCCCTTTCCAATAGGAGCAACTAGGTCAATTACTCTGGCAGTTATATCTTCAGTCCCACCATTACCTAATTCTAGGCCTAACCTTTCATTAGGGTGTAATGGCGTTAATGAAGAAAAAGGAATACGGTTTCTTACGCTTTCTGGAGAGTCCTCATTTACTTCAGAAACTTTAACTAAAGCAAAATACTTTTCACCTTTTTTTGGAGCTCTAATTTTTCCAGTAACAACATCTCCAGTTAATAAATTAAAGCGTCGAATTTGATTTGGTGAAACATAAATATCATCAGGGCCAGAAACATATGAGTCATTTGAAGATCTAAGGAAACCATAACCTTCTTGCAGAATATCTAATACACCATCTCCAAGAACCTCTTCATCGTTATCTGCTTTATGCTTTAGAATTGCAAAAATTAAGGTTTGTTTTTTTGCTCTTGAAATATTTTCAATACCAAGAGATTGAGCCAATTCCAAAAGCTCGGCAGGAGTCTTAATTTTCAGTTCTGATAGTTTCATATAAATTTTTAAAGTGATTAAAGAGGAGTGGCATATTGCCGGGGGATGAGTTAGTTGGTATTAACCTGAGTTTTTTTTAGAATAAATGTGATTAAGAGTATTTTGTGTAAATTGTTAAATATTAGAATCCAAAAAAGCGTTTAAGTTAGCTTTAGAAAGAGCGCCAACCTTAGTTGCATGAACTGCCCCGTCTTTAAATAAAAGCATCGTTGGAATGCCTCTTATGCCATATTTAGGCGGCAATTGAACATTTTCATCAACATTGACCTTTGCTATTGTGATTCGTCCTTCATATTCATCAGCAATTTCATCAAGAATGGGAGCTAAAGTCTTGCATGGCCCACACCATTCGGCCCAAAAATCTACTAAAACTGGTTGAGATGAGCTTACTACATCAGCCTCAAAAGAAGCATCACTGACTACTTTAATTTTGTCGTTCATGTATTAAAAAATTGGAAAGTAAAAAAATTGAATCGAGCTAATTTGCTGCTATTATAACACTTCCTGACTTAAAAACTATTTTTTTAAAAAAGATTATCACCTAGGAAAAATAGTAAATATTGAGTGATTTGTTATAGTTAAGTTATAACGGCAAGTATTAGTGGTATTGTAATGAATGATAAAGCAACTTGAGTTGTAACTATACTTGTCATCAACTGCTCATCACCGCCAAATTGCTTTGCTAATGCATGGGATGAGGCGGCAGTGGGTACAGACGCAAAGATTACTGCAACAACTACCTCTAACTGGCTAAGCCCCATAGATGATGCAGCAATATACGCAATTATAGGAAAAGCTATCAATTTGAGAGAATTTGAAATAATGATTGGGGTGATTTTTAAAGCAAGATCTCTTACTTTTATTTTTGCGCCTATAGTTAGAAGCATTATTGGCAATGCTGCAGAACCAAGAAGACCAGAAGTTTCATGAGCAATAATTAGTTTATCTGATTCAATTAATGATACAAATAAACCAGCAATCATTGCAAGTATGAATGGATTTTTTATTAGCTCTATAAATATATTGGCTATTCCTTTTGTGGTGTCAGTTTGGCCAGGCTGTTTTAAGTTAGATACCATAATAGATATAACAACAATATTAATACTAGGAACATATAAAAGCATAAACACTGCTCCAATTGCTAAACCCTCATCCCCAAAAAGACTGCCTGCTATTGCTAGCGCAATAAATGCATTATGCCTTGCAGCGCCCTGTAGGATTGATGACCATGACTCCGGGGAATACCCAAGGAGTTTGCCCATAAAAATAGCCACTATTGTTACAATAAATAATCCAGACAATATAACGACGCCATAACTATAGAGCATTGATGAAGTTAAGTGAATTTGAGATATGTGGTGAAATAAAAGAGATGGAATTAGCACCCAATATACAAGCTTATCATTAACCTCCCAAAAAGAAATATCAGGGACACCAACTCTTCTTAGGATATTACCTAGAATGATCAGAATAAATACTGGCGAAATAAGCAGAAATATTTGAAAGAAGTTTGAGAGCACTTTGACTGTTTTTATTTAATCGATAATAAGATTAAGAATTGATAGTATCAATATAATCTACGGCCATTTTTATTCGTGATAAAGTTCTTGTTTTACCCACAAGTTGCGCGCTTATATGAACACTTCCAGCTTTACCATCGCCGCTAATAGCGAGTCTAAATGGCTGCCCTACTTTGCCAAATCCAATGCCATTAGTCTCACAAATACTCTTAATAATTGAATGTATATTCTCAGCTGTCCAAGAATCTATATCATTCAATTTAGTTATTAATTCAACTAAAACTAACTTTGATTCTGAATTAAAGACCTTGCTTGCTTGAGCGGAATCAAACTCATTAAAATCCTTATAAAACATTATGCAGCTTTGAGCCATATCCACTAAAGATTTAGAGCGATCTCTTAGGGCGTCAACAACTTCATTAATATTAGGACCGTTGTCTATTTCAATGCTTAGTTGATCAAGATGCCACTTAAGATTAGAGACAAGCTCTTTGACTTCAGTCGTTTTAATATGAGACTGATTAATCCACTCAAGTTTTTCTTGGTTAAAGCTTGCTGGTGAGTTGTTAATTCCACTCAGCTCAAAAAGCTTAATCATTTCATCGACTGAAAAGATTTCTTGATCTCCGTTAGACCAGCCTAATCTTACGATGTAATTAAGAAGGGCATGAGGCAACAATCCTTGGTCTCTATAAGACAATAAATTAAGAGCCCCATGCCTTTTTGACAAACGTGAGCCGTCTGAGCCCAAGATCATTGGAACATGTGCAAATTTAGGTATAGGCCAATCCATAGCCTCATAAAGATTAATTTGCTTAGGGGTGTTGTTAATGTGATCATCTCCCCTAATAACGCACTCTATTTCCATGTCATGATCATCGACTACAACGGTCAAGTTGTAAGTAGGAGAGCCATCTGACCTTGAGATAATTAAATCATCTAATTCAGAATTCGAAATGCTTATCTCACCTTTAACATAATCACTAAAGTTTACGACGCCATCAACAGGATTCAAAAACCTAATAACGCCATTTTTTAACCCCTTATTTCTACAACATCCATCGTATTTGGGCTTCTCTTTTTTTGTAATCTGCCCTTCTCGCATTGAATCTAATCGCTCGATTGAGCAGTCACAATAATATGCTTTGCCATTTGACAGTAATTCAGAGATAACTTCATTATAACGATTCGTTCTATCACTCTGGTAGATTGGCCCCTCATCGTAATCCAAACCCAGCCAATCCATTCCCTCCAAAATTGCATCAACAGAAACCTGAGTCGAGCGTTCCTTGTCGGTATCTTCAATTCTAAGTACAAATTTACTATTATTCTTTTTAGCCCATAGCCATGCAAACAAAGCGGTTCTAGCGCCGCCAATATGTAAATAACCAGTCGGAGAAGGAGCAAATCTTGATTTCATTTATTTTTTTAAAGAATGTAGGTTTAAATGTCAATAGACTTATTAACTCATTTATTAGTATGTTAAGTTACACATTAAACTACTAAAATAAATCAAATGATAAGCTAATTTTACACTGTTATAATATTATCCCAACATCCAAATAGCGAAGTATATTAATGGAATTCACTCAGCAAAATGCTAATCAAAACACCATTATTTCATTCGACAATTCAAAAATAACTCTCTCCCACTCGAAATTAAGCACGCCCTGCTTTATTTCTTCGAATGAATCAAAGGAGCTATCGACTTTAAACATTACTGAAATTGATAAAGAATTTCTATTTCCACTTTTATCAAAAGAATCAATTGACTTACTTATAATTGGAACTGGTAGTAGTCCAGTTTTTCTCTCGCCGAAACAGCAAATTTCACTATCTGAGATTGGACTTGGTGTTGAGTGTATGAATAACGTCTCTGCATGCTCAAGTTTTAATTTATTACTTGGAGATTTGAGGAAAGTTGGTTTATTAATTTTATGATTTCTTACATCTATAAAACAACAAAGAGTTTTTACAAGTTTTTTAAAATTGATACGCCTCTATTAATCTTGATTATTTTACTTGCCTCTCTTGGCTTACTAATTCTTTATAGTAGCTCTGGTGGCTCTTTAAACTTAGTTTATCGTCAATTAGTTCATCTAGGTTTAGCAATAATCGTTATGTTAGTAATTGCTCAAATTCCTCCAATTGTTATGCTTAGATCGGCTCCCATTCTGATGATTTTAGGTATTTTTCTATTAATATCTGTACTTTTTTTTGGCAGCTCTGGAGGAGGAGCTCAGAGATGGCTAGATTTAGGGTTAGTTAGATTTCAACCCTCGGAGCTAATGAAAATTATTGTTCCGATGACTATAGCAGCAATCTTAAGCGAAAAAACTTTACCCCCTAAACCCATTCCAGTCGTAATTTCAATGGTAGCTATTGCTTTAGTGGTATTGCTCATTGCCAGGCAGCCAGATTTGGGAACCTCTTTGTTAATAGGCGCATCTGGAGTGTATGTTTTATTTTTTTCTGGAGTTAGAGTAATGCTATTGAGGAATAGATGGTTAAACCTGTCAATTCTTTCAAGCATACTTATTGGCACCTTATTTTTTGCCTGGAATTATCTTTTGATATCCTATCAAAAAACAAGAATTTTAACTCTATTTAACCCAGAGTCAGACCCATTAGGCTCGGGATATCATATCATTCAATCAAAAATTGCCATTGGGTCTGGAGGCCTAACTGGAAAAGGCATTACAAAAGGCTCTCAATCACAACTTGACTTTGTTCCAGAGCAGTCCACTGATTTTATTTTTTCAGTTTTAGCTGAAGAACTTGGATTTCTTGGATTTTTATTGTTAATAACAATCTACTCACTCATAATTTACCGCTGCTTCAGCTTATCACTAAAATGTGAGGATAACTTTTCAAGATTGTTAGGCTCGAGCCTCACATTTGTATTTTTTACCTATATTTTTGTTAATATTGGTATGGTTTCAGGCCTTCTTCCTGTTGTTGGGGTTCCTCTTCCTCTAATAAGCTATGGAGGCTCGTCACTCATAACCCTTATGGCGAGTTTTGGAATTATTATGTCAATCCACAAACATAAAAGTCCAAGGTATTTACAGTAACTAGTTATAATCAACTTGATAGCTGTAAATAGTAAATTTTATCTTAAAACTTTAAACAATTAAATAAACAACAAATACAATTTTATGAAATCAAATCTTTTCAATACGTTCTTAAAGACAGCTTTTTTAGCTCTACTTATATCAAGTGTAAACGCTGAGGAACCACGTTTTTATATTCCTGAAGCTCCTGCAGTTGCTGCAAAATCTTTCATCCTAATGGATCACAACTCTGGCGCAATTCTTGCGTCAAATAATGAAAATGAAATGAGATCTCCTGCAAGCCTTACAAAGCTGATGACGTCATATGTCATTTTTAAAAGGCTTAAAGAAGAATTTATTACCCTTGATGAAGAGGTAAAAATTAGTGAAAAGGCTTGGAGAACGGGTGGATCAAGAAGCTTTATTGAAGTTGGGAAGATGATCAAACTAGAAGATTTATTGAAAGGAATGATAATTCAATCTGGAAATGATGCTTCTGTTGCTTTAGCTGAGCATGTTGCTGGCTCAGAAGGAACATTTGTTCTCTTTATGAATGACTATGCTCAGCAAATTGGAATGATAAACTCTAACTTTGAAAATGCATCTGGACTTCCTCATGATAACCAATACACCACTGCAAAAGATATGGCGCTCCTATCAAGTGCAATGATTCGAGAGTTTCCAAATTATTATAATTGGTATAGCCAAAAAGAGTTCACATACAACAATATTACGCAAACTAATAGAAACAAATTGCTCTTTACTGACAGTACAGTAGATGGCCTAAAAACCGGCTGGACTGAAAAAGCTGGATATTGCTTAGTAACAAGTGCAAATCGAGTGGGCATGAGGCTTATTTCAGTTGTGATGGGCTCAGATAGTCCTTCAATTCGAACAGCTGAGACAGAAAAACTTCTAGATTATGGATTTCGCTTTTTTGAAACGCAGTCAGTTAACGATATTTCTCACCAAGTACCGGTTTTTAAATCTAAGCAGGCAAATATTAAAGTAGGAGTTTCTGATACAAGCTTCTTAACGCTCCCGCGAAATCAATTTAAATATACTACTCAAACTATTAACATTATGGGTGACTTAGTAGCGCCAATTAATCAAGGGGAGCAGGTAGGAACGCTGGTAATTAGTTTTAGCAATAAAGATATCGCAACTCTCCCTCTTATAGCTCTTGAAGATGCAACTGAGGCTGGCTTCTTTACTCAAATGATTGATACAATCAAGCTTCTTTTTAGATAAGTTTTGGTCTATCTTAACGGAAACTTCGTTCAAAAAGATAAAGCATATATTTCGGTAATGGACCGAGGTTTCCTTTTTGGGGACGGAGTTTATGAAGTATTCCCGATATACAATAATAATATTTTTGGACTAGATTCTCACCTTAACCGACTTCAGACTGGGTTAGATGCGATTAATATCACAAACCCTCACAGCAATATTGAATGGTTAAAGCTTATTAAGAAAGTTATTTCTTTTAATAAAGACATCAATCAAGCTGTATATCTTCAAGTATCAAGGGGCTGTGATGAAGACAGAAAGCATACTCATAACACACTCACGCCAACTGTTTATATTCAATCAACTGGAATCCAACCAAGAACAAAGGATAGTTTATTGTCAGGTAAGTCTGTTATATCTCGAGAAGACATTAGATGGCTGCAATGCAACACAAAGGCAACCTCTCTTTTAGCAAACATAATGTATTCACAAGAAGCAAAAGAACTCGGCTCTGAAGAAGCAATCCTATATCGTGATAATGTCGTTACTGAGGGCTCAAGCTCAAATGTATTTATTGTTAAAAATGACTGCATATTCACCCACCCAAAAGGCCAACATATATTGCCAGGCATAACAAGAGAAGTGGTTATAAAGACTGCTAAGCTTCTTAATCTTAAGATCAAAGAAAATGCATTTGACATGACCTCCTTAATGAATGCTGACGAGGTATGGATTACAAGCTCAACGCGTGAAATTCTTCCCATTACAACTGTTGATAATAAAATTATCAATAACGGTCTTGCAGGCCCAATTTGGTCAGTAATCTATGATCAATATCAAACATTAAAGACCCTTAAAGAATAATCAGTATTTAACTTTTCTAATGCAACTTAAAATTATATTTAAGATTAAATATTGAATAACTAGAATAACCAATTCAAGTAAAATCAAAAGTGGTGTCGAGGGTACGCCGACAATAAATAGTTATGAACTCCGCCAGGCCTGGAAGGGAGCAACGGTAATAATTTTTTTATGTGTTGGACCCTATTCTCGGCACCACCTTACTTTCAATAAAATAATCAGTAATGAGTGAACACTACGAAGTTTTAGCAAGAAAATACAGGCCTCATAACTTTAAGGAGCTAGTCGGTCAAAGTCATACTGTTAGAACTCTTGTTAATGCCCTTGATAACAACAACCTTCACCATGGATTTTTGTTTACTGGTACTCGCGGCGTTGGTAAAACAACTATTGCAAGAATCTTTGCAAAATCGGTTAATTGTGAAAATGGAGTTAGCTCCAATCCATGTGGAAAATGTGAAACTTGCATAGAAATTGATAAAGGCCAATCTGTAGACCTAATTGAACTTGATGCAGCCTCTCATACAGGCGTTGATAATATGAGAGAAATTCTTGAAAATGCCCAGTACACTCCTACTAAAAACCTTTATAAAATTTACCTCATTGATGAAGTCCATATGCTTTCCAAAAGTAGTTTTAACGCCCTTTTAAAAACTTTAGAAGAGCCTCCAAAGCATATTAAATTCTTATTAGCAACCACTGATCCAAAAAAATTACCAATTACTATTCTATCTCGTTGTCTTCAATTTAACTTGAACAAGCTTTCTCATGATGAAATATTTAATCATCTTAAATTCATCATGAACGAAGAAAGTCTTGAATTTGAAGAGGATGCATTATCTAAAATAGCGGATTTTGGAAATGGGTCAATGCGAGATGCTCTAAGTCTTTTAGATCAATCAATATCCTATGGAAATGGAAGCGTAAAGGAAAGTGACCTAAAAGCAATGCTTGGACTAGTTAGCCACAATGAAATTGTGCATCTTGCCTCTTTACTTGTTAGAAGAGATGCTGAAGAAATTTTATCGTTTGTAAGAGAGCTTGCACATAAAGGGGAAAATCTAACCAATGCTCTTAAAGACCTAACCTCACTTTTTCATAAAATTGCAACGACTCAAATGGTTAATGACACGAAGCAAATATCCCCGGAAATAAATGACCTGGCAAGTGCTATTTCATCGCAAGATTTGCAGCTTTACTATCAGATTGCAATTAATGGTCAAAAAGACATGCATCACTCTCCGAGTGAGCAAATTGGCCTTGAGATGACTTTATTAAGAATGATCGCATTTCACCCTGAAAATGAGGGTGGTGGTGAAAAAAAAACTTTGAAATTATCTCCGACTAGTAATACTAAAAATAAAGAAACATCAAACAAGACGAATCAAGAAAAGCCTTTGACTAAGGCGGCTGCAGAAAGTATTCAAAAAATAGAAAATCAATTAGATATTAAAAGCCAAAATGAGTGGGAGACAATAATTACAGAGCTGGGCTTTGATGGCGCTGCAAAAATGCTTGTAAAAAACACAATATTTAATTCATGCAAAGATCAAAATCTTTCACTTACTTTAAGCGATGACTTTGTTAATTTACTTACGCAAAAAACGAAAAGCTCAATTGAAAAAACTCTAAATATAATCTACCCTGGAACAATGCTGGATATTGAGCCAGGTAAAACCAACGGAAGCTCATTATCACAAAAAGAATCTGTCACAAAAGAAGAAAAACGCAAACATACTGAAAATCAATTTTTAAGTGATGATGGCCTTAAGGAGCTTCAAGAAGTATTCAATTCACAAGTAGATATTAAATCGATTAAATCCACAAAGGAGCCTGACAATGTTTAAGGGTGGAATGGCAGGAATGATGCAGAAAGCAAAGCAAATGCAAGATGACATGGAGGTCGCACAACAAGAAATTAAATCACTCTCTTGTGAAGGAATTTCAGCATCAGGCAACATTAAGATTGTATTGAATGGAGAGTATAAAGTTACTAATATTAATATAGATGAGTCATTATTATCGGATAAAGAAATGCTGGAAGATTTAATTATGATTGCTGTGAATGAGGCATCAACTAAAGTGAATAACTTATCCAAAGAAAAAATGAAAAATGTTACTGGTGGTTTAAACCTTCCTTTTTAGCTACCAACTAAATATCAACTATGATTGAAAAACTTAATAAAGCCTTCAGCAAATTACCGGGTGTTGGATCAAAAACAGCCCAAAGATTTATTTATCATCTCTTAGAGAGAGACCGGCCTGGTGGATTAGAAATTGCTAAAGCCCTAATAGATGCAATGGAAAATGTTAAGAACTGTGAAAAATGCAGGACTTTGACTGAAAAAAATATTTGTGAAATTTGTTCTAATATCTCTCGAGACAATACGCAGCTATGTATCGTTGAAACCCCCTCAGATATTCATGTCATTGAGCAGAGCGGCGTATACACTGGAAAGTACTTTGTACTCAGCGGTTATCTTTCTCCAATTGACGGAATTGGGGCTGCAGAGCTAGGGCTAAACGAATTAGAAGAAATCCTTGGTAGTAATGATATTAGTGAAGTAATTCTAGCAACTAATGCAACTATTGAAGGCGAGGTGACTGCTCACTATATTCACAATCTAGCTCAAAAATATCAAGTTAAAACAACCAGAATTGCCCATGGAATTCCACTTGGAGGAGAACTTGAATACACAGATATCAATACAATTGCACATGCTCTTTCAGGTCGAAAAGATTACGATTAACTAGCACTTAAAGCCTTATTCTAATGCAAGTAGTTATTGTATAATATGTCAGTTATATTCGACAATTCGCCTTCATGGAAAAAACTTACAGCCCAGAGCTAATCGAACAAAAATATCGCGATTTATGGGAACAAGGCAACCTCTTCTCTTCAAAAGCAAATTCAGCTAGTAAAGATTCTTATAGCATTGTTCTTCCGCCTCCCAATGTAACAGGTAGCCTTCATATGGGCCATGCTTTCCAGCATACAATTATGGATGTTTACACTCGATATAATCGGAGTAAGGGGAAGCAAACCTTATGGCAACCAGGTACTGATCATGCTGGCATAGCAACTCAAATGGTAGTTGAAAGACAGCTTGGGCTTGAGAATATCTCTAGACATGATTTGGGCCGTGATAAATTTACGGAAAAAGTTTGGGAATGGAAGTCTAAATCTGGCGGCACTATAACTTCACAAATGCGGCGCCTAGGAGCTTCAGTTGACTGGGAGAGAGAGCGTTTTACAATGGACGAGGCCCTCTCAAAGGCCGTTCAAAAGGTATTTATTGATCTTTACAACGAAGGCTTAATCTATCGTGGAAAGAGGCTTGTTAATTGGGACCCTGTTCTCTTAACTGCGGTGTCTGATCTTGAAGTAATTAGTACAGAAGAACAAGGTTTTTTGTGGCACATCAGATACCAAGTTGCTGACTCAGATGAAATTCTCGTTGTTGCAACAACGAGACCGGAAACGATGTTTGGAGATACTGCAGTTGCAGTTCATCCTGATGATTCTCGCTATCAGCACCTCATTGGAAAGTTTATAAACTTGCCTCTCTCTAGTAGAAAAATCCCAATTATTGCAGACGACTATGTTGATATGGAGTTTGGAACAGGTTGCGTAAAAATTACTCCTGCTCATGACTTTAACGACTATGAAATTGGACAAAGACATAGCCTTGAAATTATAAATATTTTAACAGACGATGCCAGTATAAACATTAATGCTCCGGATAAGTACCAAGGGTTAGATCGTTTTGATGCACGTAAAGAAGTTATTAAAGACCTACAAGATCAAAATTTAATAGAAAAAATTGACCCACACACCCTTATGGTACCAAGGGGTGATAGAACAAATAGCATCATTGAGCCTTACATGACAGACCAATGGTTTGTTAAAGTAAAGCCTTTGGCTGGACCCGCTATAGATGCTGTAAAAAATGGCGATATTCGATTTGTTCCCGAAAATTGGAGTAAGACTTATTTCAATTGGATGGAAAATATAGAAGATTGGTGTATTTCACGTCAAATTTGGTGGGGGCACCGAATACCCGCTTGGTATGACAAAGATGGGAAATTCTATGTAGCAAATAATCTTGATGAAGCTCAAGCTCAAGCTGGGGTTGGAGTTGATTTAATACAAGATGAAGATGTTTTAGACACTTGGTTTTCTTCTGCATTATGGCCCTTTTCTACTCTAGGGTGGCCAGAAAAAACACCTGAATTATCTCGTTTTTATCCAACCAGCGTCCTCGTCACTGGCTTTGATATTATATTTTTCTGGGTAGCTCGTATGATTATGTTTGGGCTAAAATTTGCTAAAGATGTGCCCTTTAAAGACATCTATATTACCGGCCTCATTAAAGATGGTAATGGTCAAAAAATGAGTAAATCCAAAGGAAATGTTTTAGATCCTATTGATTTGATTGATGGAATTTCACTTAATGATCTTCTTGAGAAAAGAACTCAAGGAATGATGCAGCCAAAGTTAGCTGAAAAAATCCAGAAACAAACTAAAAAAGAGTTTCCTGATGGAATACCTGCCTTTGGAACTGATGCAATACGCTTTACATTTGCCGCCCTAGCATCTTTTGGTCGTGACATTAAATTTGATCTGAAAAGAGTTGAAGGTTATCGAAATTTTTGCAATAAACTTTGGAATGCCTCACGCTTTGTCTTAATAAACCTTGAATCTAAGTCGATCAATATCAACGCCGAATTATCTAGTCAAGACAAATGCTAAATTCGTATTCTTATACACACTTGAAGT
>CAJXOB010000046.1 GCA_913057955.1 uncultured Gammaproteobacteria bacterium
TTGTTAGTATAACTATATAGGTATCAGCGAGATACACAACGTGTAGATCGTCGGCAGCGTCAGATCTTTATAAGATACCGATTTAAGTCTTTTTATTACTTTTAGAAATTATCTTATTAGCATCATCACCAATATGCGACTCACCGCGACCCTTTGCGAGCTGAACCTGTTTCTCTCTTTCACGATAACGCTCTACTTGTACCGAGTTTTTGGTTCCATAACATCTTGCGCAAGAGGCTCCTTTTTCATAGTGAGGATGCTCTTTGTCTTCTTCAGTAATTGGAAATCTACAGGCATGGCACTGATCATACTTACCCAGCTCAAGATTATGTTTAACAGCAACCCTGTCATCAAAAACAAAGCACTCGCCCTCCCAAAGACTCTCATCTTCTTTAATCTCCTCAAGATATTTTAAAATTCCGCCCTGAAGATGGAATACATTTTCAAAGCCTTTTGATTTTAGATAAGCAGTAGATTTTTCACAGCGGATACCACCCGTACAAAACATGGCAATTTTTTTATCTCGGAATTTTTCTAAATTATTTTCAGTATATGCTGGGAACTCTCGAAAAGTTTCAGTATTTGGGTTAATAGATCCCTTAAAACTACCTATTTCAAATTCATAATTATTTCTAGTATCAATTAAAACAACATCAGGGTCACTAATGAGTTCATTCCAATCAACAGGCTTAACATAAGTACCAGAAGAATGAATAGGATCAATATCTGACACACCTAAAGTAACTATTTCTTTTTTTAACTTAACCTTAAGTCTTTTAAATGGAGGCTTTTCGCTATAGGATAATTTATACTCTAAGCCAGAAAGTCTCTCATCTTTTTGAAGGTAATCAAGCGATTTCATAATGCAAACGTTATCACCGGCAATAGTTCCATTAATCCCCTCTCTAGCTAACAATAAAGTGCCTTTAATATTGAGAGAATCTAAAAATATTTTTAGAGAGCTTTGAATTTTTTCAAAGTCATCTAGCCGAGTAAACTTATATAAAGCGCAAATAGTGAGCATATTTCATAAATAAAAAATTAGTATTTTGATTTTACTAGTCGGTTGCATTTTTTTTTACTTATTTGGCTTTTGAATAAACATAAAAACTCCATTAGGGCTCCTCTATTCTTAATACCGACAAGTGTATAATATTTTTCTTTTGCTTCTTAAGCATCTATTAATCAGTTTAACTCAATAATGCTAAATAATATTCATAAGCCAAGTGACATAAAGAAACTCAGTATTGAGGAATTAAATGCACTTGCCCAAGAGATTAAATTATTTTTAATAGAGAGTATTGAAAAAACTGGAGGGCATCTAAGCTCTAACCTTGGAACTATTGAGTTAACGCTCGCAATGCATTATGTATTTGATACACCTAACGACACTTTCGTTTGGGATGTTGGTCATCAGGCCTACACTCATAAAGTCTTAACTGGCAGAAAAGATTTAATGGCTACTCTGCGTCAAAAAGACGGCTTATCTGGCTTTACAAAAAGAAGCGAAAGTGAGCATGATGCTTTTGGAGCAGGACATTCATCAACCTCAATAAGTGCTGCCCTTGGTATTGCGATTGCTAACAAGCTACAACAAAAATCTGACACTTCAATAGCAGTTATTGGGGATGGCGCGTTAAGCGGAGGTATGTCATTTGAGGCTTTGAATCATGCGGGAGATACTGATGCAAATCTCCTAATAATTCTTAATGATAACGACATGTCGATTTCTAATAATGTTGGCGCCTTAAGTAAATATCTAACTAGGCTTATTTCTGGAAAAATATATTCAACTATGAAATCAAAGTCTCTTGAGTTCTTAGAAAGATTGCCACGTGTACAAAAATTTGCTAAACGCTCAGAAGAGCATCTAAAAGGAATGTTTCTTCCAGGAACGTTATTTGAAGAGCTTGGAATAGATTATTTTGGCCCTATTGATGGCCACGATATCTCTATCTTAATTAAAACTCTTCAAAATTTAAAAAATATCGAAAATCCTAGAATGCTTCACATTATCACTAAAAAAGGTCATGGTTTAGAAGCTGCAGAGCAAAACCCATTAAAATTTCATGGGATTTCTCCGCCATCTAGCTCTAGTAATAACTTTCCTAGCTACAGTAAAGTTTTCGGAGAGTGGCTATGTAATAGCGCTAAGAATGATGAAAGAATAATTGGAATAACTCCCGCAATGTCTGAAGGGTCCGGCATGGTTAATTTTGCAACTGGCTTTCCGGATCGCTTTATTGACGTTGCAATTGCAGAGCAGCATGCTGTCACGCTTGCTGGAGGGATGGCGACCAAAGGATTAAAACCAGTTGTAGCAATATATTCAACATTCTTACAGCGTGGTTATGACCAATTTATTCATGATATAGCGTTACAAAATTTAAATGTTATTTTTGCTATTGATCGTGCAGGGCTCGTTGGCGCAGATGGCGCCACACATGCCGGTATTTTTGATTTAAGCTTTTTGAGGTGTATTCCAAATATTGTTATTTTGGCGCCAAGCTCTTCAGTTGAAATGTATATGGCTCTTAATTTTTCTCATAATTTTGATGGTCCAGTTTGTGTAAGGTTTCCAAGAGGTAAATCACCTATTGAAGAGTTCGTCACAGATGAGTCAATAGAAATTGGTAAAGGAAATATTGTGAGAACTGGCAAAGATATTGCTATTTTTGCATTTGGCAATATGCTTGAGCCTGCACTTAAAGCATCTGAAAGAATTAATGCAACCGTTATTGATATGAGGTTTGTTAAGCCGTTGGATGAAAATTTAATTATTGATACTGCCAACAACAACAAAAAACTAATCTCCATTGAAGACAACACAGCAAGCGGCGGAGCTGGAAGTGCTATTAATGAATTACTTCAATCAAAAAATATTAAAACGCCACTTCATATCATCGGCGTTCCAGACCTTGTAACTGAGCACGGTTCGCAAGATGAACTTTACGGACTTTATGGATTAAATGAAGAAAGCATCATTAATGCTTCTAAAATCTAATGAAGTCAACCTTAAAAAAATATAGCCCAAAACGTGAAAATATAAATTTAGGCTGGCTCAATAAGCACTTAACCGATCCAGAGCTTTGGAAATGGAACAAGAAATCTATTGCTAAAGCCTTTGCTATTGGACTTTTTTGTGCCTTCCTACCAGTTCCAATTCACATGCTATTAGCTGGCATTCTTGCGGTTTCTTTTTCTGCAAATATTATGCTTTCATTACTAGTTGTTTGGGTAAATAACCCAATTACTATTGTGCCAATTATTTACTTTACCTATAAATTAGGAGCATCCATTATTGGAGTGGAGATTGATCCTGAGTTTGAATTTTCATTTGGCTACTTGATGGATAATTTTTGGTCTGCGACACTAGCTTTATGGATTGGAGGTTTAATCACCTCAATTTTGATGGCAACATTAGGATATTTTTCAATTATTTCAATATATAAATTTAGAGCACTCAAAAGAGTTAAACGTTGGAAATAGGTATACGCCTCCTTATGCTAGCTTCCAAAGTGTCAACTAATGATTCATTCTCGACCTTGCTATGAGGCTTGCCATTTATATATAAAAGATTTGGAGAGCCACCAGTAAGACCCACGCTTACCTCCTTTGCCTCGCCTGGGCCATTAACAACGCAACCAATTACAGCAACATCAATAGGCTCAGTTATATCTTCTAGACGAGCTTCAAGCTCATTAACAACTGAGATTACATCAAATTTTTGTCTTGAACATGATGGACATGCAATCAAATTAACGCCTTTGTTTCTTAAATGAAGTGACTTTAAAATATCAAAACCAACCTTTATTTCATCAACTGGATCCGATGCAAGCGATACCCTAATTGTGTCACCAATACCTTCACTTAAAAGTAGGCCCATTCCGATTGAAGATTTAACAGTTCCAGAGCGAAATGATCCGGCTTCAGTTATTCCTAAGTGCAGTGGGTTGTCAATTTGAGAGGCTAATTGCCGATAGGCAAATACCGTCATAAAAACTTCAGAAGCTTTTAGTGAAACTTTGAAGTTGTCAAAGTTTAATCTATCTAAAATATCAATATGCCTGAATGCAGACTCCACCATAGCTTCAGGGGTTGGCTCAGTGTATTTTTTTTGTAAATCTTTTTCAAGAGATCCAGCATTAACGCCAATACGAATAGGTATTCCATTATCTTTTGCAGCCGCAACGACCTCTCTTATACGATCCTCTTTACCAATATTTCCAGGATTGATTCGTAAACAATCCGCGCCATATCCTGCAACTTTCAGAGCAATCTTATAATCAAAATGAATATCAGTAATTAGAGGAATGTTGACGCGTTTTTTTATTTTTTTAAACGCTTCAGCTGCGTCCATAGTTGGAATTGAAACTCTAACAAGATCAGCTCCAGCCTTCTCAAGAGATAAGATTTGTGAAACTGTAGAGTCAACATCACATGTATCAGTATTAGTCATACTCTGAACAGTAATCGGAGCATCGCCGCCAACGGCGACATTGCCGACAAAAATTTTCTTAGAAACCCTTCTTTTAATTTTGTGTATTTGCTTCATAAGTGCTTATTACTTCATCAAGATTTTCAGTTACTTCCTTAATTTCTTTTGGAGAACTTAAATTATCACTATTTTCAACAACTCTATTCTCACTCACATCATCAAGACTTGGCTGACTAATTATGATTGAATTTGATTTACTCTCATTAGCATCTTCTAATTGAAAATAATACCACATAGAGCCAAAAATTAATAAAAACAAAAAAAACCAAAGTAGCTTTCCCTTTTTTGGTTTTTTCTTCTTAGGATAATAATTAATCCCGTCCAGCACTTCTTCTACTCTTATCGACGACTTTACCAGCTAGCTGACCACATGCTGCATCAACATCATCACCTCGCGTTCTTCTCGTAGTAGTTCGAATTCCTGATCGATACAAAATATCTTGAAACTTATCAATAGTAGCATCACTTGAGGTTGTATAGTCAGTCTCAGGAAATGGGTTGAAAGGAATTAAGTTAACTTTAGCTGACTCTCCCTGAAACCAAAAATTTATTAATTTTGAGAGTGAGCGAGCCTGCTCAAGAGAATCATTAACACCCTTGAGCATGACATACTCAAACATTACATGTCTCTCTTGAGTTCCTGCATTTAAGTAATAATGACAAGCTTTCATAAGCTCTTTTATAGGGTATTTTTTGTTAATTGGAACAAGTATATCTCTTAATTCATCATTTGGAGCATGCAGAGAGATAGCCAAACTCACTGGAACTGTGTCGGACATTCTCTTTAATGCGGGGACAATTCCTGATGAAGAAACCGTCACCCTTCTCCTAGAGAGTCCAAACGCCCAATCATCTAAAAGAATATCACAAGCATCATAAACAGGAGACTCATTAAGTAATGGCTCGCCCATTCCCATAAAAACTACATTAGAAATTCGCTTGTCTTTATTTTGTAAATGTTTTTGAGCAATTAATACCTGTGCAATAATCTCATGGCTTTGAAGATTACGATTAAATCCTTGATATCCAGTTGAGCAAAATGTACAAGCTAAAGAGCACCCCACCTGTGAAGATATACATAAAGTACCTCTATCTTTCTGAGGAATAAAGACTGTTTCAATATGATTTTCTTCACCAAGCTTAATTACCCACTTAATTACGCCATCTTTTGAGTGGCTTATTGAGGTGACTTCAGGCAAGTCAAGAGAAGCAATTGCTTCAAGTTTTTGTCTTAAATCTTTTGAAAAATTATGCATATCACCAAAGTCAGAAGCACCTTGGTGATAGATCCATTGCATAATTTGTTTTGTACGAAATGGCTTTTCGTTTAAATCAGAAAAAAACTTCTTAAGTTTGCTTTGAGTAAGCCCTAATAAGTTTTGTTTTTCAAGCATCAGCAAGTCTCTCTTTATATTACTTATCTAGTTCTAGGACAAACACCATTATCGCCAAAGAAATAAGCAATTTCGATTGCAGCATTTTCAAGAGAGTCTGAGCCGTGAACCGCATTTTCATCTAGAGATTCTGCAAAATCTGCTCTAATAGTCCCTGCATCCGCATCTTTTGGATTAGTTGCACCCATAATTTCACGATGCCTTGAAACTGCATTCTCACCCTCTAGAACTTGAACCATAACAGGGCCAGAAGTCATGAAACTTACTAAATCGTTAAAAAAAGGTCTTTCCTGATGAACCGCATAAAATCCACCTGCCATTGTCTCATCCAAATGAATCATTTTTGAAGCAACAATTTTAAAACTAGCATCTTCAAAACGAGAGTAAATTTGACCAATTACGTTTTTAGCCACTGCATCAGGCTTAATTATTGATAAAGTTTGTTCCATGAACAATCTCCAGTTATTTAAAAAGCCGGTATTTTACCATGCAGCAGTCTATTTCTAATGCTTAGAGATAAAAAAATAAGATATGTTTATCTATCAAAAAAAAATTTATTGGGCTAAACCTTCTTAATTGATTTTTTCCGACGATAGTAATCTAATATATCAAATCCTCTGAAGTAAGCACTAGCAATAGGGAGAAACCATGGCTTTCCAAAATAGTACGGTCTAGTTTGTAAAGGTGTTTGTTCAAAAATAGTAACTTTCTGATCAGGGTTTAACATTTTTAAAGCAGCCATATGACCTAAATAGGGGGCCATTGCAACTCCATTCCCGCAATAGCCTAATGCAGAATAAATCCCTTTATTATTACTAAGATTTGGCAACTGGCTGAAACTAAACCCTGTAAATCCTGTCCAACAATGGCTGATTTCTACATCCGCTAAAGATGGAAAAATTTCTATTAACATCTTGCGAAGAGTTGGCAATGCTTCCTCAGCAGAGATTGAATGCATAGCTGCCCGTGTTCCTAGCATTATTCTTTTGCCGCAAGGGGTTGGTCTATAATAACAATAGCGCTTGCGAGTTTCAACTATACAATGCCCCCCCGGCAACAAAGACTTCACTTTATCTTTACCAATATCCACTGTTGTTATTACGAAACTTGGGACTGGCAATACGCGCCTTGACAAGTACTTAGAAAGATTGGGTCGCGTATAACCATTAGTTGCCATGAGAACTTGTTTACATTGAATTGTTGAATTTGAAGTTACAACATCAAACCCACTCTGTTTTAATTTTGATAATTGAGTAACTTTAATAACCGGTCGATTTCCAAAAACTTTTACTCCCGCCTTCAATGCAAGCTTTAACAAGCCATAATGAAATTTACGAGGATGGACTGAACCGTGATCTTGATAAAACTGACCTCCAAAATATAAATCTGTTTTGATAGAATTAGACATCATATCAGGGCTAATCATGTTTGAATTAAAGTGTTCAATGGCTTTTAATTTTTTTAAGTTATCTGACATATTGACTTGATCTTGAGGCAACCATGAAGCCCTTAACCTTCCACAAACTTGAAACTCACAATCTAACTTATTTTCTATAATTAAGTTAGATGTAAAGGCAAGTGAAGCATTAGCCTCTTTATGAATTTCTTCTGCAATCATTTCGCCATATTTTTTCTTTGCTTGATCTGTTGAAACCTTATGCCCAGAACCAAGCATTCCTCCATTCCTAGTGCTCGCTCCAAATCCAATCATCTCTGAATCTAAGACAATGACATTTTTTCCAGATTTTGACAGTGTTAAAGCTGCACTTAATCCAGTATATCCAGCACCAACAATTACTATATCTGCGCTTAATGGAGGCTCATCAGTATTTTCAAATTGTGGCTGGCCATCCCACCAGAATGGAGTAAATTTAGTCATTTAAGAGTATTAATAAAAAACCTTGAAAGAAGTATA
The DNA here is from genome assembly GCA_913057955.1 of uncultured Gammaproteobacteria bacterium. Taxonomy (GTDB): domain Bacteria; phylum Pseudomonadota; class Gammaproteobacteria; order PS1; family Pseudothioglobaceae; genus Pseudothioglobus. The sequence goes on from CAJXOB010000046.1 coordinate 7,808, forward strand.
TCAAGCATTTGATTTCAGGAATACATATTACTAATCTACGTTAATAGATTTACATCATTCAAAATAATTCTTAATTATCTTGGGGTGAGTCTAATTTAACATGCATTTTTTTAGTACTACCTTTTTATAAATATAAAAAAAGGCGCCGTAGGCGCCTTTTTTAATAACTAATTGAAATATTAGTTACATGCGTCTTTCAATGCTTTACCTGCTTTAAATGCAGCAACATTTGAAGCTTTAATTTGAATCGTAGCTCCTGTTTGTGGGTTACGACCACTGCGAGCAGCACGAGCTCTAACTACAAAGCTACCAAAGCCAGTAAGTTGGACTCCATCACCACTTGCCATTGCTGAAGTAATAGCACCGGTTGTAGCGTTTAGCGCTCTTGCAGCATCAGCTTTAGATAAGTTAGCACTTGAAGCAATTGCATCAATTAATTCTGATTTATTCATTTTAATTCTCTCCAATAAAAGTTTGTTAATAAAAGTTTGTAAACATAAGACAAAACGAAAGAGGTAAATTTTGAACCTATTTCAGGAGGAAAGAATCAAAAGAAACCATCTGCCTCCAACGCTATATCTAAATGTTATTGTACTATCAAAATAAAGCTATTTGAAAAATAATTAAAAAAAATATTATATTCTATCGATTGTTATCTTTTAGCGCCCTTGCTTTATCCAATTTCCAGTCTCTTTCTTTAATATCCTGACGTTTATCATGACCTTTTTTACCTTTAGCTAGGCCAATCTCTAATTTGACTCTACCTCTCGCCCAATAGAGTTTTAAAGGAACAACTGTTGCTCCTTTCTGAGTAATCTTTTCTCGAAGCCTGTTAATTTCAAGTCTATTTAAGAGTAATTTTCTAGTTCTTATTGGGTCACATTCAACGTGGCTAGAGGCAGAATTAAGTGGTGATATATGGGCGCCAAAAAGAAAGAGTTCATTATTTTTGTAGATCACATAACTTTCGGTAATTTGCACTTTACCATCTCTAAGACTTTTAACTTCCCAGCCAAGCAAACTTAGGCCTGCTTCAAGACTTTGTTCGATAAAATAGTCATGCCTTGCTTTTTTATTTAAAGCAATATTATTTGAATTATCTTTTTTATTTTTTGCCATGCATCGTATTTCAAAAAGCGCAATTGTTCCATATACACCCCAACAAATGTTTGAGTTAGTTAACAATATTGATGACTACTCTCAATTTTTAAATTGGTGTGACTCTTCCGCTATTTTAAATCAATCTGACAACCAAATCACTGCGTCAGTCGAGATAAATAAAGGTGGCATTAAACAAACATTTTCAACACTCAATACTTTAACTCCATACAAGTCAATAGCTATGGAGCTAGTTGATGGCCCATTTGATGTGCTTTCAGGTGAATGGCGATTTGAGGCGCTTGGGGATAATGCTGCAAAAATTCATTTGGATCTTCAATTTAAGTTTAAATCAATGCTTATTGATATGGCCCTCTCGCCTGTTTTTAAAAATATTGCTAATTCTCAATTAGATTCTTTTGTTGAAAGAGCAAAATATATTTATGGCTAAACTTATTGCTTTAAATAAGCCATTTGGTGTTATTTGCCAGTTCAGTGGTGATAACAATACCTTGGCAGACTTTATTGATATACCAAACGTCTATCCAGCAGGTAGGCTTGATAAAGACTCAGAAGGCTTAGTGATTCTTACTGATGATGGTAGGCTTCAAAACTTAATATCTAATCCAAAATACAACAAAACTAAAACTTATATTGTTCAAGTTGAAGGAGAGGTGACAGATGCTGCAGTTATTGCTCTTCAAAAAGGTGTTCAACTTAAGGATGGAAACACTAAACCTGCCATCGTTAAAATAATTGAAGAGCCAAATTGGCTCTGGGCAAGATCGCCCCCAATAAGAATAAGAAAAAATATCCCCACTTCATGGATTGAAATTTCAATTAGCGAAGGAAGAAATCGCCAAGTGCGGAGAATGTCGGCAAGCGTAGGATATCCCACGCTCAGGCTTATTAGAACAAGAATTGATAAATGGGACTTAAAGGATCTAGCCTCAGGATCTTATGTCGCTCTTTGAACTTGCTTATGAAGCTTTAATTAGCAACGATGTAGAGAGAAAAATTCTACTAATTAATGATTTAAAAAAATATCAAATCCCGCTTGAAATTAATGAATCGAAAGTCAATGTAATTCAAATACTTTCCCCAGGACGTCCTTTAAAACCAAACTTGGTTGACTTCAAAGGAGCCCCAAAAAGAGATCGATCAGGTTTGGGGATGATAAAAAATATCCATGCGATTTGTCACATCGAATTTAATTCAATAAATTTAGCCTTAGATGCAATCTACAGATTTCAAGAAATGCCGCATAAATATTATGAAGACTGGATTCAAGTTGCCAGTGAGGAGACGATCCACTTCTCACTTCTCAAAAATTACCTTGAGTCTATTGGATATAGTTATGGTGATTTTGATGCTCACAATGGTTTATGGCAAATGACAATTGACACAGATTATGATGTTTTATCGAGAATGGCTCTAGTTCCTAGAGTTCTAGAAGCCAGAGGCTTAGATGTGACACCAAGGATTAGAAAAAAATTTAAAGATTCAAAACATCACAAGATGGTTGAAATTTTAGATATTATTTTCAAAGATGAAATTGGGCACGTAAAAATTGGCAACTATTGGTATCAATACCTTTGTCATAAAAGAGACCTTGACCCAATTAAGACATTTGACTTGTTAATAAAAAAGCACATTGGGTCTAATTTGCGTGGGCCATTTAATATTGAAGCAAGGCTTTTATCAAATTTTAGTCAAAATGAATTAGATTATCTCGAGCACCCTGAATTACTAGAAACTAACTAATTTCATCCATGGCTTGATTTGCCAGCAGATCCGCCATGTCATTGCCTGGATCATCACTGTGCCCTTTAACCCAGTGCCAATTGACAGAAAACTCTTGATTTAGGACATCTAATTGCTTCCAAAGCTCTACATTTTTAACCGGCTTCTTATTAGCAGTCTTCCAGCCTTTAGTCTTCCAGCCTTCAATCCAATCATTTATACCCTGTATAACGTACTTTGAATCAGTGTATAAATCAACACTAATATCACTCGATTTGAGAGATTGAAGGGCTTTGATAGATGCTGTTAGCTCCATCTTATTGTTTGTAGTATTTAACTCTGAACCTTTTAATTTCTTGTCATGGTCTTTATATCTCAGCCATGCACCCCACCCACCAATTCCAGGATTTCCTCGGCAACCACCATCTGTATAAATTACAATTTTTTCCATGGTCTATTTATCTACATTAATTTGAAGCCAGTACTCAAGCAAAGCTAAGTGCCACAATCTTGATCCGTTCAAAGCTGTCATATAGTCTTTAGGAGAATTAATCACTTTGTCAATATATTGTTGACTAAAAATACCCCTATTACGACAAGCACTAGATAAAAGTATATCAGACATAAATTCCAAAAAATCACCCTGAATATACTTTAGGGCTGGCATTGGAAAATAACCTTTTTTTCGATCTATTACAGAATTTGGTAGGAGTCTTCTTGAAATCTGCTTAAGAGGGTACTTCCCCTCATCTCTCATCTTTAATGAGGGTGGAATGCTTAGCGCCCATTCAACTAGCTCAGTATCCATAAATGGCACCCTAGCCTCTAAACCCCACGCCATAGTCATGTTGTCGACTCGTTTCACTGGATCGTCAACAATTAATCTTGTCATATCAGTACGGAATACTTTGTCAATAAAAGAGTCAGCGCCTGGCTTTGAAAACTCCTTATTTAACCAGTTATGAGTATGATTCTCACCCTGATATATTGATGATACTGTTTGTAAATACTCATCATGCGGCCTATCAACATAATGCCTTGAAAAGCGCTCTACTTCATTACCTTTTTCATTTGCCATTCTAGGATACCAAAAATACCCAGCAAAAGCTTCGTCTGCACCTTGTCCAGATAAGACGACTTTAGTATGTTTAGAAACTTGCTCAGAGAGCAAATAAAAAGCCACAGCATCTTGTCCAACCATTGGCTCTGACATATTCATAACTGCTTCTGATAACCTTGGTAACACTTCTTTATTGCTCACTTGATATTTTTTATGCTGGGTATTGAATCTTGATACAATTTGATCTGAGTACTCAAATTCACTCCCAACTTCATCGTCGATGTCTTCAAATCCTATTGAAAAAGTGCGAATATCTTCATGCCCAGCTTCTTTCAAAAGAGCAACGATAAGGGATGAATCCAATCCTCCAGAAAGCAAAACCCCTATTGGCACGTCAGATGCAGACATTCTTTTCATAACTGCTGCAGTTAATAGCTCATGTGTTCTTTCAATATAGTCCTGGTCTGAAATATTTTTCTCCAGCCTTTTTGCGCTTGGATGCCAGTATGTTTTTTCGCGTAATTTACCATCCGAACTTAGCGTAACAAATGTGCCCGGTTTTAGTTTACGAATTCCATTAATAATTGTATTTGGTGCTGGAACAACTCCATGAAGAGATAACTGTTGATGCAAGGCAACTGGATTAATACTTTTATCAAGCTCTTGAGTAAGTAAGGCCTGTGAATTGGATGCAAAAGTAAATGCTACAGTGGTGATATTAAAGTATAGGGGCTTAATTCCCATTCTGTCCCTTGCAACAAAAAGTTGCTGAGAAGATTCATCCCAAATAGCAAAAGCAAACATCCCATCTAGGTGTTTAACGCAGTCTTCACCCCAAAAATGATATGCTTTTATTATTACTTCAGTGTCGGAGTTTGATAAAAAATCATACCCTTTGCCTATTAACAGAGTTCGAAGCGACTTATAGTTGTATATCGTTCCATTGAATACTAACGTTAATTTAAGAAGCTCATCTACCATTGGTTGAGACCCTAGATTTGACAAGTCAATAACACTTAGGCGTTGATGGCCAAAACCAACC
>CAJXOB010000047.1 GCA_913057955.1 uncultured Gammaproteobacteria bacterium
AAACTAGCCATCACACTTCCAGCGAGCACAGTCCTCGGTGAGTGGTTGTCTATTCTCTCTCTTTAAATATTTATTAACATAACGCATAAAGGCGTAAATCAGTCTAGCCGGCTTTATTTTTGGATGAGTCAATTCAAATATTTTTTTCATATACTTTTAAATTTAATTTTAATCAAGATGAGCATTTTAGTTATAAATGAATATACATTAACACTATAAATAAACTTAAGGCATAAATTAATTCAAAATATTATGAAAATCGATCAATTGAAAATGCCTTTGCCTTATCCAAGTCATTGTCTTCTAATAATTTACATAATAATTTAGCCGAAGTTGCTGCATGAGTAAGTCCATAATGCCCATGCCCACAATTATAAAAAATCCTATTCATTTTTAGAGATTTAGAGATTACCGGCACCGAATCTGGCATTGAGGGCCGGCTTCCCATCCAAAAATTTGCGTTATCTGTATTTAAGCCTGGAAACAACTCCCTACTAATTCGAGCAATGGATTTGAAATAATGCTGATTGGCTGGACGATTTGCATTAGAATATTCTGCCCATCCGCCAATTCTAAGCCCACTTGTCAAATTTGTTGCAACAATTCCTCGGTCAGCAAATACAATTGGTATATCGATATCGATATTTGATGAAGGAATGGTTATGTTATAACCTCGCTCTGCTGTCATTGGCAATTTATCACCTAAAGACTCTGCGAACGAAATTGAATGAATGCCAGCAGCTATTATTACCGCATCATATTTACTGCTACCCTTATCAAAATCTATCACAACAGAATTTAATTTTTCACTTACGCTGCTCACTCGGTTCGGATGAAAAATAACGCCATCCACCTTTACTGCATTTGCAAGGCCTTGAACTATATCAATTGGCTCGCTTACTTTGCCCCACTCATGAGACAAATAGGCGAATTTAAAATTATCATTAATAGTAGGCACAATTTGAGATATTTTGTCAGCATTTAAAACTTCGCTAATAAATCCCCGTGAAGCCCTATCAGTCCAACTTTTCAAACTCTTATTAAAGCTTTGCTCAGTATCATATACGAATGCACAACCATTCTGCTCAAGCATTGCGCTCATATTATAATATTCTAGTAATTCCTTAGTGTCATTGATTGAGCTATGGCATAGATAACTTAGTGCATTTGTTGACGCAATGAAGCGCTTCCCTTTGGATGTATGTAAAAATTTCCAAAACCACGGTATTTGCTTCCAAAAATCTTTAAGTGGAACTTTTAAAGGTGCATCAGAATCCATCAACATTTTTAATGCTTTCCATTGAATACCAGGTGTACTCAAAGGAAAAATATCAGAAGCGCCAATATGGCCTGCATTGGCTTTTGATGAGCCAGCTTCTCCTGGCTTTGAAGGGTCAAATACACTAACCTGGTATCCTTTACGATTAAGAGCACAAGCAGTCGCTATTCCTATAATTCCAGCCCCTATTATGGCCACTGAAGAGCCTAAAGGTATTTGTGATTTTGGCACAATTTTTTACTAGCTAAGTAAATCAAAAGCATCACCCCAACAATCTGAGACTTTATAGCCTAATGGGTATGGGTCACTGGGGTCTAGTCCAATTTGATGAATTCCATGAATCCAACCACGACCTGAAACTCTAGGAAGTATGCCAGGCCGTCCAGCGATTGTCTTTTTAGAAACTATCTCAACTTGAAACTCGCTGTCAATAATTGATCTTGCTTTAAGGCTTTGACCAACTTTAATTTGGCCTTTCGCTTCCATAACTGCAAGGCGAGCAGAATTACCAGTGCCACACGGAGATCGGTCGATTCGACCAGGTGGCAGAATTGTTGCACCTTTCATAATCCCATCATCATCATGTCCGACAAACATTGTGTAGGAAATACCCGTTAAATCTTCAAGCTCGGGGTGCCTTATTTCAAGCTGACTATTAACAGCTCTATGGATTTTAGAGCCAATATCAACTAGTTGCCGAGCATTTTCTGGCGCAATCTTTAAGTCGAACTGAGCAGGATCAATCAACGCATAAAAAATTCCACCAAAAGCTATATCCAAAGTAACTCTTCCTAACCCTTCTACTTCAACAATTGCATCCAGTTGGTCTGCATATGAAGGCGTCATATCTAATGTAACCCGTTCACATTTTCCATCTTTACAGCTTGCACTTGCGCGAACGAGTCCAGCTGGCGTATCAATAGTAACAATAGTCTCAGGCTCCTTCATTTCAATCATCCCAGTTTCTAATAGAACTGTTACAAGACATATACTGTTTGATCCCGACATAGCATGAGCCTTGTCGCCTTGCAAGATTAAAAAACCAATATCTGCTTCCTTGTTGATCGGATCAAATATTAGGTTTGTAGACATCTGAGCATAACCGCGTGGCTCAAACACTAAGAAACGACGCAAACTATCATCAACATTATTAATGTAGTTCATCTTTTCCAGCATTGTATCTCCGGGAATATCTATAACACCACTAGTAACTATTCTTCCAACCTCTCCTTCTGCGTGAGCTTCAACCATAGTTATAGTTTTCTTCCACTGCATAAACCTAACCTCTTAAAATAATCGATTTCATTGTTTAATTGGCCATGTATCTGAAAGGCGATACCCTCCAGGCCAAGGATCTTCAGGATCTAGCATAAGTTGATGAGTTCCTGTAATCCAAGCCCTTCCTCGAATTGAAGGAATAATTGCATTCTTACTGCCAACCATAACCTCTTCTACTATACTGCAATCAAAGCGAGAATCAAGAATTGAGCGACCAATCATACGGTCTCCTTTTTGAAGCTCACCTTTTGCATGAAGAACTGCCATACGAGCAGAACAGCCAGTTCCGCAAGGTGAGCGATCTAATTTACCTGGGTCTATTACAACACTATTGCGACTAACTTTCACACCCTCTTCTTCAAATAAAGGAAGTGCAAGCTCGCAGAATGAAATATGCCTCCAGTCAGAATTAGTTGGGTGATTAAAGTCAAGCTGTAGATTAGCAGCAGCAGTTATTTTTGAACCAATTTCAGCTAAATCTTTAGCCTCATCAGGCTTAATTTCAAAGCCAAGTTCAGCAGCATTAACAATAACAAAGCTATCTCCTCCATAGGCAGTGTCGACCTTAAGAGAGCCCAAGCCTTCAACTTCAATATGAACATCTAGCTGGTCAGCAAAAGAAGCAACATTGTGAACCTCTATGCTTTTTGCTTTACCATTTTCACAATATGCCTTTACTGGAACTAGTCCTCCTGGAGCCTCAAGGACAAATTCAGTAATTGGCTCCTTCATCTCAATCATTCCTGTATCAAGTAAAACAGTTGAAACACAAATCGAATTTGAACCAGACATTGGTGGTGTATGTTCAGGCTCCATCACTATAAAACCCTGATGAGCGTTTGGATTTTGTGCTGGCACTAATAGGTTTACATGTTTAAAAACGCCACCCCTTGGCTCATTTAAAACAAATTGACGCAATTTTTGATCCTGATTAATCCACAGCGCCTTATCCCAAAGACTATCGCCTTCTGGTGGCGCGACGCCTCCAACAATCACATTTCCTACCTCACCTTCTGCATGACAGGAAACTATATGAATCAACTTACTGCTTTTCATGAAATATCCTCACTAATATCAATCCATAAAGTTTTAGTCTCAGTATATTGATCATGAGCCATAAGGGAATTATCACGACCACCAAACCCTGATAGCTTATAGCCACCAAAAGGGGTTGATATATCACCTTCTCCATAACAATTTACAGAAACAGTTCCCGCTTGAAGAGCTCTGCCATACTTGTGTGCCTTGGTAACACTTGAAGTAAATAAAGAAGCTTGAAGTCCATAACATGTGTCGTTTGCAAGCTTAATGGCTTCTTCATCACTATCGACAGTCATCATTACAAATACAGGTCCAAAAACCTCTTCTTTAGCAATTATCATTTCTGCAGTAACGCCAGTAAAAAGGGTAGGCTCAATAAACAAACCTTCTCCTAAATTAATTGCATTACCGCCTTCAATTAATTCAGCTCCCTCATTTTTAGCTATTTCAATGTAACCCAGAATCTTATCGTATTGCTCTTTAGAAATTATTGCCCCCAACTGGTTGTTTGGATCTAAAGGGTCACCCGTATGCCAATCTTTCATTTTCTCTCTGACCTTTTCAAGCAATGAATCTTTCAAGCTCTTATGAACTATTAGGCGAGAATTAGCAGTACAATTCTGCCCCATATTCCAAAGCGCGGCAAAAACAACATGCTCAGCAACACCATCAAGATTATTAGCATCAGAAAGAACCACAGCAGGATTTTTACCACCGCATTCAAGAATAATTTTCTTTAAGTTGCTTTGTCCTGAAAATTCTAAAAATAATCGCCCTACTTCAGTTGACCCTGTAAAAGAAATTGCATCAATATCTAAATGCCTGCCCATTGGTTCACCAACATCTGGCCCTTCGCCAGGAAGGACATTTAAAACTCCTGGGGGAATTCCAGCTTCAATTGCCAGCTCGGCAACTCTAAGTGCAGTCATTGATGTTTGTTCTGCTGGCTTGACAATAACGCTATTACCCCCAGCTAGTGCCGGCGCAATTTTCCATGCCAGCATCATGAGAGGAAAATTCCAAGGCAGTACGCAACCAACAACTCCTAAAGGCTCACGTGTAATTAGACCTACTGCATCAGCATTCGCCGGAGAGATTTGATCATACATCTTATCTATAGCTTCCGCATGCCACTGGATAGTGACTATTGTCTCAGGAAGATCAGTTAACTCACACTCACTAATAGGCTTGCCACTTTCCAAGCTTTCAAGTACTGCAAGCTCTGTTTTATTCTCCTCAATAAGCTGAGCTAACTTCAATAAAACTGCCTTACGTTCGCTAGGATGCTTGTTAGCCCAATCGCCAGAATTAAAGGCATCTCGTGAAACTTCAACTGCATAGTTAACGTCAGAATCATCACACGAGGCAATACTAGTAATAGTAGATCCAGTTGCAGGATTAATTGTTTTCATAACCTTTCCAGCTTTTGATTTCTGGAATCTTCCATCTATAAAAGGATCAACTGGAAATTTTATTTTAGCAGCAATATTTGCATATTCTTTTTGGCTAAGAAGGGTTGGCATTTATTTACTCCTATTTATTTAGAATTGAATGAAGTGAGGTGCGAGTATTGTCGATAATACCAATCATTTCTTCCTTGAGTAATCCCTCAATAGGAAGCAAAGGTAAACGAACCTTGCCACCAGGGCGACCCTGCAGCTCACATCCCAATTTAACACACTGTAAGAATTTACCACCTTGCTCTAAAGCTTTCATAAGAGGCATTAAGGCACTCATAAGAGCACTTCCTTTCTCAAAATCAGCTTGTTTTCCAAGGGTGTCCATTAATTGGACGCATTCCGATGGGAAAAAATTAGCAGTTGCGCATACCCAAGACTTTGCCCCCCAAGCCGCGAATTCAAGCACCTGCTCTTCACCACCGACAGCAAGCTCAATTGAAGGGTAATTTTGTGACAGTAAAGGCAATCGCGAATAGTCACCACTTGACTCTTTAACGGCAGCAATCAGTGGATTACTAGCGACAATATCTAAAAAAGTTTCACCCATTTCAACGCCTGTTCTACCTGGGTAGTTATATAGCATTATTGGCAAGTTAGTAATCTCTGCTATTTTAAGGACGTGATGTGCAAGCTCATCTTCTGAGGGTAAGGAATAAGGTGGAGCAGCCACTAAAAGAGAGTTAGCACCTGAGGATACTGCTGCTAATGAGATTTCATGACATTCATCAACTCGAATATCATTTACACCTGCCATAAATTCAACTCGACCATTAATTCTATCTGATGCAAAATTAAACTGCTGAATCCTCTCTTCTTTTGAAAGAGCATAAAACTCACCAGTAGAGCCACCAACTATAATACCAGCAACGCCATTTTCAATTTGCCAGTCAATTACGTCGGCATAAGCATTCCAGTCAATCTCACCATCATCACCAAAAGGCGTGACAATAGGGGTATAGATTCCTTCAAATTTCATTTTTTACTCTCCAATAATTTATTAATTTATATCTATTATATTAACTTTTGTCGACACTTTGTATTTAAATTATATTTAAATATAAGGCCTTTAAGAATCTATGATTATAATAGAGTCTGAATATAGCATAAAAGATGCAAAAATAAAAAACTAGTAATTATGTCTAAATTAACACAAAAAAAAGAGAGAGTAAAAAACCCTAAAGGTTACAGCTCAATTATTATTTATGAAATTCTTCGTGATGAAATCCTCTCATTAGATCTTGCACCATGTCAGCCAGTAGATGATGCAAGCCTGGCAAAGCGCTTTAATGTTTCAAGGTCACCAGTGCGCGATGCAATGGTACGACTAGTTTCAGAATCTTTATTGCAAACTTTACCAAATAAAGGAACTATAGTTTCTCCTCTTAGGCTTGAGGATTTCTCAAAATATATTGATGCCTTAGATATTGTTCAAAGAACGGTGTCACGCCTAGCTGCTAAGTTTAGGAATAATGAGAATCTAGAACTAATAAATAAAGAGCAGGCAATATTTGCATCTTCTGTTGAGGCAAATGACATCCTAGGAATGATTCAAAGTAATAGAGATTTTCATATAGCAATTGCGAAAGCAGGCAATAATCGCTACTTTGAGAAAATTTATCGTGAGCTACTTGATGATGGAAGAAGGTCTTTAAGAATATATTTTAATTCCTTTGATAGTCATTTGCCAAAAAATTTAATTAGTGATCACCAATTAATGATTGATGCGATCAAATTTCAAAACCTTGATTTAGCTGAAGAATTGGCTCACGAGCATACTTTACAAATGCAACAGCAATTTCTTAATTATCTTGGGACCCTTGAAACATCTGATATTGAAATAAATATTAATTAATTTTTTAAATTGTCGACAATTTGAACTTTCATTTATTATCAATCAATGATATGATGCTCTCAACATATCTTGTTCAATTGAGCATTAATGTTAAATTTAAATATTTAAAAAGGAGAAAATTAAGATGAAAATATTTTCAAAAACTCTGGTAACGCTTTCTACTGCTGTAGTCTTGCTAACTGGAACAACTACTGTATCAGCTGACAAACTGGATGATGTTATTGATGCAGGCGTACTGAGATGCGGAGTAGTCCTTGACTTTCCACCAATTGGTTATCGTGATGCAAACAACGAGCCTGCTGGTTTTGATGTTGAATATTGTAAAGACCTTGCTGCAGCATTAGAAGTGGATCATGAAATTATTCCACTTACTTGGGCTGAGCGCCTCCCATTAATTGTGACTAACCGAGGTGACGTGGTCTTTGGCGGAACTTCAGATACATTGTCTCGAGCTAAAACAGTTGGCTTTTCAATTCCTTACGCTATTTATTATGCTCAGGCAGTTGTTGGTGCTAATAGTGGAATTAAAACTGTTGAAGATATGTACAACAAAAAAGTTGCTGCTGCAGTTGGAACCGTTCCTGAACAGGAATGGTTAAAAATTGCTGAAGCAATGGGAATCGAGGGTAACTACCAAGGCTACCAGTCTGAGAATGAAGTTTTCTTAGCTGTGGCTCAAGGTAAGGCTGATGCTGGTATAACAACTAACACAACAGTATTGCCTATAACCCAACAATTTGACACAGTTATCGCTGGTCCTCGTATGCCTTGGGGAACTGACTATACATCTGTAGTTGGTCCACGTATGGATGTTACTTGGCTAAACTATCTTAATCTTTTTGTCACGCAGCAAGTTCGTTCTGGCCGCTATCAAGAACTTTGGGGTCAGTTTGTAGGTGGCGATGCACCTGAATTACGCATTCCTGGTGTCTATTATTAAAAAATAATATTAATATGGTCGGCTTGCCGACCATATTTTTTGTAAAGGCCTTTTATGGACTACAATTTTCATTGGAGACCAGTCTTCAAGTCTCTTCCTGATTTATTAGAGTCTGCAATACTTACATTAGAAGTTGCAATTCTATCCATGATTTTAGGAATAATATTTGGCTTAGCGCTTTCTTTAATCCGGATTCATGTTAAAGGACCACTGAAATGGTTTGCAATATCTTGGATTGAATTAGCTCGCAATACTCCAGCTCTATTACAATTATTTTTCTTTGGATTTGGACTTGGTGCATTTGGAATACACTTCAGCCCTTTTCTTATTGTTTTGATGGGCCTAACGTTTAATAATTCGGGTTACCTAGCTGAAAACTTTCGTGGTGGATTTAACTCCATTCCAGATACTCAAATTCGAGCTTCACTTAGTTTAGGAATGAACCACTTTCAAACCTATACTAGAATTATTATCCCCCAAGTACTTAGAGTTGTTTATCACCCAATGACTAACCAAATGGTTTGGGCTGTCTTAATGTCATCCCTTGGAATGCTGGTAGGCTTCCGTGAACTTTCAGGTGAGACACAATTTTTTGCATCAAAAACGTACCGTATTTTTGAATATTTTGCTGCTACTGCTGTAATTTATTATGTAATAGTTAAAATTATTCTTGGCGCTGCCAGGCTTATGGCATCTCGCCTTTTTAAATACTAAATATTTAATAATGGAATCATCAGCTACATATTTTTCTGGATTCAGCCTTAATGATTTGTGGTTTCTAGGTGAGGCCGCTTTAAGAACTCTATGGATCTCTTTCTTAGCAATCAGTATTGGCTCATTAATTGGTATATTTTTAGGTCTTGCCCTTAGTGTCTCTAGAATTTTTTCATTTACACTTGGAGCTATTCTTGATATTTTTCGCTCTGTCCCATTAATTATTCAGCTCGTTTTATTTTTTAACTTTGCTCCAATTATTGGCCTTAGGCTTAATCCTTTTGAAGCAGGATTAATTGTTCTGACTGTATATACCTCGGCATATGTAGCTAATGTAGCACGCGGTGGGATTGAGGCAGTTGGCATACCAATGCGTCAAGCAGCAAGAAGCCTCGGAATGAATTACTGGCAAGACTTGCGCTATGTTGTATGGCCTATTGGACTTAGGGCGGTTTTTCCAGCATGGGTTGGAGTAGCTCTCGGAGTTATGAAAGACAGCGCATTGGTTTCTATACTAGGATATGTTGAACTCTTAAAGGCATCACAAATATTAATGACTAGAACACAAGAAGCTATATTAATTTTATCAATTGCTGGAGCTTTCTATTTTGCTTTGTCCTACCCAATTTCTTATTATGCAACTCGACTTGAACAAAGGTGGTCTAAATGATTAGTATTAGTAATTTATATAAGAGCTACGGCTCCCTTGAAGTACTAAAAGGGATTGATCTTAACATACCAAAAGGTGAAGTATTAAGCGTAATAGGCTCTTCTGGCTCTGGAAAATCAACCCTACTTTATTGTATCAATGGGCTTGAACCCATTCAAAAAGGACAAATCATTGTAGATGATATCGATGTTCATGCAAAAGAGACAAACCTTAATTCAGTTCGTCAAAATATGGGCATGGTGTTTCAACAATGGAACAGCTTTCCCCACTTAACAGTTCTTGAAAATGTAGCTCTAGCGCCTAAAATAGTTAGTAAGCTATCTAAATCAGACGCACTAGAAGTTGCTGAGAAGCAGCTTCTTCACGTTGGACTTGGTGATAAGCTTTCACAATATCCTTCTGCACTTTCAGGAGGCCAGCAGCAACGTTTAGCTATTGCCCGAGCATTAGCGATGGAACCTAAATGCATGTTATTTGATGAGGCGACATCTGCTCTTGACCCTGAGCTTGTTGGAGAGGTTCTTGACACTATTAGACTTCTTGCTGATGAGGGTATGACGATGATTTGTGTGACCCATGAAATGGGATTTGCTCGTGAAGTTTCTGATAGGGTAGCATTTTTTCATGAAGGCAAAATTGAAGAAATAAACCAAGCTGAAAAACTATTTGGATCTCCAAAATCTAAATATCTACAAAAGTTTCTATCAAAAGTTAAAACATAGAACTATCAACTACTTAGCGGAGTTTATCTATGGCAAAACTTTCCAATAACGAAGCCATTATCTTTGTACAAAATAATGTCGAAGGTGATGTTCTAGTTTGTAATGAAGGGCTAAGTTTCTGGGGGGGTGTTGATC
The DNA here is from genome assembly GCA_913057955.1 of uncultured Gammaproteobacteria bacterium. GTDB lineage: Bacteria > Pseudomonadota > Gammaproteobacteria > PS1 > Pseudothioglobaceae > Pseudothioglobus. The sequence continues at coordinate 10,092 of CAJXOB010000047.1, forward strand.
CTGATACAGGAGTAATTATTGATATTCATCATCCTAATTGTGGAGAACAGCTTTCTGGAAAAATTGTACTAATGCCAACTTCTCGAGGCTCATGCAGTGGAAGTGGTGTATTGCTGCAGCTTGCGCAAAATGGAAATGCACCAGCTGCACTTATATTTAGAGAAACTGAAGATATTTTAACTCTTGGAGCAATGATTGCTGAAAGACTGTTTAATAAAAAAATTGCCATATTACGCCTAAATCCAAACATTTATAATTTATTATCTGTACAGAAATCTGCAAAAATTGATCATCTCAAATTATATTTCTCAAGTACTCTAATTAATTTATGTCAGCCTGATTTAAGTACAATTTACTTGAATAATTCAGATAAAGAATTGTTGGCTGGCAATCACGGTAAAGCCACAAAAATTGCAATGGAAATATTATGTTTGATGGCTGCTTCTCAAAATGCAGATAAATTGATCGATGTTTCTAGAGGGCATATTGATGGTTGTATTTTGGCACATGATGCTAATCTCAATTTTGCAGAAAAAATGCTGGATATGGGTGCGAGGGTTATTATCCCAACTACAATTAATGCAATCTCAGTAGATAGGGAAAATTGGAGATCACAAGGTGTAGAGCCTGAACTGGGTAATAAAGCTAGCCGGCTTGCTGATGCATATGTCAAAATGGGTGCCCGTCCTACATTTACATGTGCGCCTTATCTTTTAAGTGAAAAACCAATTAGAGATGAAGTTATCGGATGGTCTGAGTCAAATGCAGTTATTTATGCAAATTCTGTAATTGGAGCTCGCACTCAAAAGCATCCAGATTATTTAGATTTATTCATAGCAATGACTGGACGTACTCCAAATACTGGTGTTTATTTAGAAGAGAATCGAAAGCCTAACTGTGAAATTAAAATATCACTGCCTTTGAAATTTGATGAGTCTATTTGGCCAATGATAGGTTGGCTGGCTGGCTCTAAATCACCAAATGGAATTCCAGTATTAATTGGCCTTGAAGATATTTCACTGAGTAATGATGATTTAAAAGCTTTATGCGCAGCATTTGGTACAACATCTGCATCTCCAATGTTGCATATTAAAGGGCATACGCCAGAAGGTGAATTGCCAAGCACTCAAGATGCTACTTCTAAAACAATAATGCCCAATGATTTGTTAAATTTGTGGCAAAAATTCAATACTGGAAATAACAAGATTGATCTAGTTGCTATTGGGAGTCCGCACGCATCTTCTGATGAGTGTATGAAGTTTTTGAAATTGTTATTGGAAAAAAATCAAACGGTTATTGTTCCAACTATTTTGACTGTTGGGCAAGAAACTCTTGGAAAATTAAGAGATCATGGGAGTTTAAATCAACTTTCTAAATTAGGCGTTCAAGTTGTCCCTGATATTTGTTGGTGCTCAATAACTGAACCAGTTTTTCCATCAAAGACACAATCATTAATAACTAATTCTGGTAAATACGCTCACTATGGTAAGGGTTTGACAGGGCGAAATATACGGTTTGGAAGTTTGAGCGACTGTGCAATGGCTTCTTTAAGTGGTTTTGTTAATGATGAGCTGCCGAATTGGTTGAATTCTCCCACTTAAAATGGTTTTTGAAATCTTAAAGATCTATATTAAGCAAAATAAGTTTATATCAACTTGAACTAAAGTCCAAATTTCGTGTGATGAGTGAGGGTGTGCATATCTATCCACGAGGTCAAAGGAGCTCCTTTTCAGCTACTGATTTTAGTAGCTATGGAGCAATCGAAATAGCAAGCGGCGCCCCATGGAAATATTACTGCTTAAGGCCTCTCAAGCCATGGCATTGAGCCAAATTTTGATGTTCTAGGTGATACTGTACTTTCTTTCTCATAATTTAATTTAATTTTCCAAAAAATGTCATTCTTGCTGACTCAGAAAGTTGTACATCAGGTTCAGAGTTGTAAGCTAAAACTGACAGCACCCTCATCTGACTTCCTTTTGTAGGCGTTACTCGATGAATAGCATTTTTTCCTCGAAATAAAACAAGTGAGCCATTCTCCATTTTTAATCTCTGAGGTGAACATTTATTGTCTAGTAAGTCAGAAACTTGATCATAATTATTTTCGTCAGTATGTGCATCTCTAAAATCGCGAATATACTCAAAGCTGCCTCCAGATATTGGCTTTTGTATTAGCAAGGTGATTGCAAAAGAAGAGTTATCAAAGTGCCAGCCTAGTTCTTGACCCTCTTTAGCGTAATGAATATTTATTGACGATAACTCGTCATCATATTTATAGAGCACTTCTTCATTCAATACCTCGCATAGAAAATCTTTAAATTTTTTCGAATTATAAAGCGCCCTTAAGGAAGAGTTAGTTGAAACCTGATCATCTGTAATACAGCCTTTTGAAGATATCACAGTCTTATTTCGTGGATGATTAATCTTGAAACTTGGATCTGAAGGCTTTAGATAAACGTTATGTTTATTTACACAATAATAAGCCAAGTTTTCCTGCTTATTAGCCTCTTCAAGAATACTTTTTATTGTATCTTTCAATAGAAAATCTGCAAGAACAATTACCCCATCATTATCTAATTTTCTTTTACATTCAGATCTATAA
>CAJXOB010000048.1 GCA_913057955.1 uncultured Gammaproteobacteria bacterium
AATTAACATAATCAAGCTGGTTTTTCCTGAGCCACTTTCGCCAACAATAGAGATGGTATCCTTTTTCTTTATTGTTAAATCAATATTGTTTAAAACTTTTATAGTTTCTTTGTTAGTTTGGTATTTAAGATTAACCTTTTTTAATTTAAGAAGAGTATTCATGAATAAAAGTTTTATTATTAAAATAATTGTACTCTGTCTAGTCACTATAAAAGTATCTGCAATAGAAAAAGTCGTATTATTTGGCGATAGTTTGATGGCTGGATATGGCTTAAATAATGAACATCATTTATCAGTAGTTCTACAAGAAAAATTGATATCCACAGGTTACAATATTGAAGTAGTTAATGGTAGTGTTTCTGGAAGCACTTCTTCTGGTGGTGTAAATAGAGTCGAATGGACGTTATCCGAGTCCAATATTAATTTGGTAATTTTAGGTCTTGGAGCAAATGATATGCTAAGAGGTATTCAGCCCACAGAGACTAAAAATAATTTAGAAAAATATCGAGATAAAAAAATTGCCATGTTTTGTACTGGTGGTATACGCTGTGAAAAATCTACTGCTTATCTAAAATCAAAAGGCTTTGAAAATGTTTTTCATCTTCAGGGTGGAATTTTAAAATATCTTGAAGAAGTTAAAGAAGATGAAAGTTTATGGGAAGGCGAGTGCTTTGTTTTTGATGATAGGGTCGCTGTTAAGCATAATCTTGAGCTTGGAAAATATGATCAGTGCCATGCCTGTAGATTTCCAATTACTGATGAAGATAAAGAGCATCCTCATTATGAAAAAGGAGCCTCCTGTCCAAGGTGTTATGGAACAAAAAACTCGTCACAAGTTAGTCGCTACCGTGAAAGAGAAAAACAGGTGCAGCTTGCAAAGAGTCGTGGAGAGTCACACATAGGTGATGATGCTAACAAAGTAATTGCAAAAAACAATAAATACAATTAAATTAATGCTGATATTAACATTACATTGATTTTTTTATAGTTCTATATAATTACCACTTCTAATTAGGATTGACAAATGTTTGAGCGCAAAGACATTGCTGAATTAAAAAAAGATATAGTTCTTGATATAGAACTATTTGATTCAAAACTTAAACTGCATACTCGATGGGGCACTTTTAGTCCTCGAGCTATTGATGACGGTACTAAGCTTCTGATGAAGTACTTTAGTGCAGATATTGATGATATTTGTTTAGACTTAGGATGTGGGTATGGTCCCATTGGTCTTGCACTAGCAAAGCATTGCTCTAGGGGTCAGATTCATATGGTTGACAAAGACTTTGTTGCAGTTGAACTTGCAAATTACAATGCAAAGCTTAATAATATTGTTAATGCAAAAGCATATCTTTCGGATGCTTTTTTGCAGGTGCCTAGTGATATCAAGTTTAATCAAATTGTTTCAAATATTCCTGCTAAAGTTGGGCGTGAGCAACTATCAATAATTCTTTATGACGCTCTAGATGCACTCAAACCTGGCGGAGTTATCACGGTTGTAACTATTAATGGATTAAAGGACTTTATAAAAAATAATTTCAAATCGGTTTTTGGTAATTATAAAAAAATTAAACAAGGGCAAAAGTATGTAATCTCGCAGGCAATTAAACAATAATTATTTTTACGAATCATTGAAGCCATGTAAATACTATACTAAAATAGTTAAAAAACATTTGGAGTATTAAATTGGACGTATTAGAAAAAATTCAAAAACAAGTTGATAGTGCAGCAATAGTTTTATATATGAAGGGAACACCCCAATTTCCACAGTGTGGTTTCTCAGCACGTGCATCTCAAACATTGGCTTCAACAGGTGTTGAGTTTGCATTTGTTAATATTTTTGAAGACCAAGAGGTTTTCCAAAGCTTGCCTGACTTTGCTGACTGGCCAACATTTCCTCAAATCTATTTCAATTCTGAATTAGTTGGTGGAGGGGATATCATTCTTGAAATGGCAGAGCAAAATACATTGAAAGCTGCCATGGAAGAGGCCGTAGAAAAGTATAACGGCTAAATATAAATAATTATCTATAAGGTTCTTAACTTATATCCATTTTCTTTAAGCCAAAGCTTGGCTTCTTTATAGTTAGGCATAATTGCTTCAACTGCATTCCAAAAATTCACTGAGTGGTTTTTATGAATGGTATGAACCAACTCATGAATAATAACGTAGTCTATTACTTTTAATGGCGCCATAATGAGTAGAAAGTTTAGATTGATGTTGTTTCTTGAAGAGCAAGATCCCCAGAGCGTTCTTTGCTCTTTAATTCTTACTTGATTGACCTGTAAATTATGCTTGTCGGCAAAATAGAAAAGTCGCGGAACTGCCACTTCTTTAAATTTATTTTTGTACCAAGTTTTTAAAGATATATTAGTCTTTTCTTTATCTTCAAAGTTAGCTATAAATTCTTTGCCATTAAAGGTAATCTTTTTAGAGTCATTATCAGTTTTTTTTATTGGGAAAAGTGTGCCAAGATATAGAAGCGCATTTTTATCTTCTATTGTATTTTTGTGTCGAGCCTTTATTAATGCTTGATTTCTCTTAATCCAACTCTCTTTTTCATTAATAAAGTCTTGAATTTTTTGAGCTGACATTTGGTTTGGCGCACGTACTACTAATTCTGCATTTTCATTAATAGAAATACTTAAAGTTTTTCGGTTGCTTCTAATAATTTGATTAGTCAGCATAGAGTCAAGAGTTTTCAATATATATCAATCAACCCACTTTCTAGCATTCTCAAACATCCGCATCCATGGTGACCTTTCTTGCCAATCATCTGGATGCCATGAGTTTTGGATTGATCTAAAAACTCTTTCAGGATGAGGCATCATAATTGTAATTCTTCCAGAATCGTCACAAATGCTTGCAATAGCGTTCTCTGATCCATTTGGATTGTGTGGATAGGCTTGAGTTGGATTTCCCGAATAATTGACGTATTGCATAGCAATATTAGCTTTAGAATGCTCAGTATTAAAATTTGTCTTTCCTTCTCCATGCGCAATTGCTATCGGAATAATAGAGCCTTCCATTTCATTAAAAAATATAGAATTAGTTTTTCCAATTTTAACGCTAGTAAAGCGAGCTTCAAACTGCTCTGAAACATTTCTTTCAAATGAAGGCCATTTCTCTGAACTAGGAATAATTTCTTTTAGATTTGAAACCATTTGACAGCCATTACATACTCCAAGAGTAAAACTGTCAGTCCTAGAAAAATACTCAGAAAATTCATCTTTTGCCTTACTGTTTAGAAGGATAGAGTTAGCCCATCCTCTTCCTGCGCCTAAAACATCTCCATAGGAAAAACCACCACATGCAGCTAAACCTTGAAATTGTTTTAGTGACGTCTTTCCAGAAAGAATTTCACTCATATGGACATCACTTGCATCGAAGCCAGCCTTTGTAAAAGCTGCAGCCATCTCAATATGACCATTAATACCTTGCTCTCTTAAAATAGCAATTTTTGGCCTTGCCCCCCTATTTAAATAAGGCGCACTTATTGATTCATTGATGTCATACGTTGTCTTAACTTTTAAGCCGTCAGAAATTTTTACTAACTCTTCATTCTCTGACTCTGAGCATTTTGGATTATCACGCAGTTTGGAAATTTCAAAAGAGGTCGACGACCAATCTTTATGAAGATCCTCTCTCTTTTTACGAAATACTAGTTTGTCTTTTTGGTAAATTAAGATTTCATCTGTATTATTTATTTTAGCAATAGGCAGAGTGAATTCTTTTAGCCCAATGCTCTCTAACTCTTTGAGGATTTTAGGTTTATTAATAATTGGGACTTGGATAACGCAGCCTAACTCTTCATTGAAGAGTTCATTTATAGTGTTAGAGCCTCGAATCTCAATGCCACAATGAGATGCAAATGCCATTTCTAATAAAGTTGTAACTACGCCTCCATCCGATCGGTCATGATATGCGCTGATTAGCTTCTCTTTATTTAACCTGTTTATTAATGAAAAGAATTTAGCAAATAGAGTTGGGTCATCAAGGTCTGGAGAAGTTCTTCCAACTTGATTATAAACTTGCGCCAAGCAAGATCCACCCATTCTATTTTTTCCTAACCCTAGGTCTATTAAAAAGAGCTCTGAATCAACTTTGGTGTTAAGCAAGGGCGTGGCTTGAATTCTTGCATCGGGTATTTTTGAGAACGCACTGATTATTAGAGACAATGGGGCGGTAACCGATTTTTCATCTCCATTTTCATCCCATGTGCTTTTCATTGACATGGAGTCTTTACCAACAGGAATTGTTAGACCTAGCTTTGGACAAAGCTCCATGCCGATTGCCTTAACGGCTTCATAAAGTTTGGCGTCTTCTCCTGGAAATCCACTTGCGCACATCCAATTTGCCGATAGATTGATATGACTTATGTCTTCTATATAAGCGCTGAGTAAGTTCGTTAATGCCTCTCCAACACTCATTCTTGCAGCTGCTGCAGCATTAATAAGGGATAAAGGAGTTTTTTCGCCAATTGACATGGCTTCACCCTGATAACCAGAATAGTCTGATAACGAGATGGCACAATCTGCGACAGGAACTTGCCATGGACCGATCATCTGGTCTCTAGCAACGAGACCAGTAACTGAGCGATCAGCTATAGTAATTAGGAAATTTTTGCTTGCAACTGTAGGGAGTTTTAAAAGACGAACTATAGCTTCATCAAGCTTTATTATGCTGCTATCAAATTCTTGCTCATTGTTTAGAATCGATGAAACATCTTTAAGGGTTTTTGGAGTTGAGCCAAAGAGTAGAGACATGTCAAGGTCAATTGGTTTGTTCTTAAAATAAGAGTCTTCAAGAGTTAAATGCTGAGTATCAGTTGCATTTCCTAAGATCGCAAAAGGCGATCTTTCTTTTATGCATATTTGACGAAATAACTCAACGTTCTCATCCTTAATCGCAAGAACATATCTTTCTTGTGATTCATTGCACCATATCTCAAGTGGAGACATCTTTTTTTCGTCATTTGGTATCGACCTTAATTGAAGTATTGCACCTTTTTGAGAGTCATTCACTAGTTCTGGAACTCCATTTGAAAGTCCTCCAGCTCCAATATCATGTATCGACACAATTGGGTTTTTATTGCCCAAGTTAATGCAGGAATTAATAACTTCTTGGGCACGCCTTTGCATTTCTGGGTTTGCTCTTTGAACTGAGGCAAAGTCAAGCTCTTGACTTTGATCTCCGCTTCCAACGCTCGAAGCTGCTCCACCCCCTAATCCAATAAGCATTGCTGGACCGCCAAGAACTATAAGTACGTCACCATCTGAAATTAAACCTTTTTCAACATGGTCTTCTCTAATGTTTCCAATTCCGCCAGCAAGCATGATCGGTTTGTGATAACCCCTTACTTCATTATTTGCAGTTTTTTGCTCGTATGTCCGAAAATATCCACAAGTATTTGGCCTGCCAAATTCATTGTTAAATGAAGCGGCTCCAACTGGCCCATCAATCATAATCTCTAGAGCTGATGCAATTTGACTCGGCTTGCCGTAATCTTTTTCCCAGGGGTTAATTGAATGAGGTATTTTTAAGTTTGAAACGGAAAATCCACTCAGCCCCACTTTTGGTTTTGAGCCCCTTCCAGTTGCACCTTCATCCCGAATTTCTCCTCCTGATCCAGTAGCAGCTCCTGGGTTGGGGGCTATTGCTGTAGGATGATTATGCGTTTCAACTTTAATTAATACTGCTTTTTCTGCAATTGAAGAGGTATAAACGCCTTCATGGTTAGGCTCAAAAAAACTTGATTTATAGCCGCTCATAACTGCTGAATTATCACTATAGACTGATAAAAGCCCTTCTGGATTTTGATGATAAGTATTCTTAATCATGCCAAAAAGTGAGATTGCTTTCTTTTCTGAATCGATAATCCAGTCTGCATTAAAGATTTTATGCCGACAGTGCTCTGAATTTGCTTGCGCAAACATCATTAGTTCAATGTCTCTAGGATTTCTCTTTAATTTATTAAAGCTATCATACAAGTAATCAATTTCACCATCACTTAACGCAAGACCTAACTCAATATTAGCTTTAATTATTGCAGATTTTCCTTCTTTAAGGATATCTATACTACTGTATGAGTTTGGTTTTAATTTGTCAAACAATAAACTTGAGTCACTAATATCTTTAAGATGAGACTCAGTCATCCTATCCATCACATAACTTAGGATAGCTTCTAACTCTTCAGTTTTAATTTTTCGACTGAAATGGTAAATTATTCCTCGCTCAATCCTTCTAATTTCATGAAGGCTGCAAAGCTTAAAAATATCAGTTGCTTTTGAGGACCAAGGAGATATGGTTCCAATTCTAGGAATAACTATAATTTTTTGAAGTGAGTTCGAAGCGTCTAACTGAGAAGAATAATTTAATAGTTTATCAAGAATTAATTGACTTTTATTGCTAAGCTTAGAGCCTGTTTCAATAAAATGAATGTATTCCGAAGATAATAGTTTTATATGTGGAAAAGCGGAATTTATTTTTTCATTGAGATCCCTGACTTTAAAATTTCGAAGTGCTTGAATTCCCGAATGAAATGAAATCATAGTTCAGACATTAGTTCGTCTGAAATTTCAGCGTTATGATAGACATCTTGGGTATCATCAAGGTCTTCAAGCCAGTCAATGAGTTTAATAAATTTCTCAGCATCTTCCATATTAAGCTCAATACGACTTGCTGGCTCCATAGTAATTTGAGAGTGATCAGGATTTAAGTTGCTAGCAATAAGCGCATCTTTAACTGGATAAAAACTATCTGGGCTCGTCACTACGTCAATTGATCCATCGTCATTTACAATAATATCATCAGCCCCAGATTCTAAAGCAATATCCATGATTTCATCCTCATCTCCAGAGGCAAAACTTATATAGCCTTGCTTTGTAAACATATACGCAACTGAGCCATCTGTACCTAGATTACCTCCATGCTTAGAGAAGGCATGCCTAACATCAGAGACAGTGCGATTTTTATTGTCTGTAAGGCAATCTACCATGATGGCAGTTCCTCCTAATCCATAGCCTTCATAGCGTATTTCTTCATAATTGTCACCCTCAAGGTCGCCAGACCCTCTCTTTACAGCATTTTCTATAGTATCCCGCTTCATGTTTGCCGCTAGTGACTTATCAATAATAGCGCGCAGAGAGGGATTATTTTCGAGAACGCCACCACCCTTTTTTGCTGCAATAACTATCTCTTTAATGAGCTTAGTAAATACTTTTCCACGCTTGGCATCCTGCGCGCCTTTTCTGTGCTGAATGTTATGCCATTTACTATGTCCTGCCATATCTCTTTAATTTCTCCAAAAAATTACTTAGTGAATTCCAGTAAGCGGTGAATCGAGCGCTGAGCTTTCTCTATTATTTCACTATTGATTCGAATTTCATTTTTTCCTGTACTTAAAGTGTCAAGGCACTTTTCAAGTGTATTCATAGCCATCCAGTTGCAATGAGCACAAGATTCACAGTCCGCACTATCGCCCATAGTTGGAGCCTCAATAAATTTTTTATTAGGCGCTATTTCCTTCATTTTGTGAAAAATACCATTGTCAGTTGCAACTATAAACATATTCTCAGGTCTTGAGGCTGCAGCATTAATTAGTTGGGTTGTAGAGCCAACAACATCTGCAAGTTCAATAACTTCTTTTGGTGATTCAGGGTGAACGAGTACTCCAGCTTCTGGGTGAAGTTGCATTAGTCTTTTAAGGCCTTCCGCTTTAAACTCTTCATGGACAATACATGCACCATCCCACATGAGCATTTCTACTCCAGTTTTGGACTGTACATAGTGTCCCAAATGTTTGTCTGGAGCCCAAAGAACTTTTTTACCTTCGTTGTGTAATTTTTCAACAACTTTTAGCGCGCTTCCTGAAGTTACAACCCAGTCAGCTCGAGCCTTAACCTCGGCTGATGTGTTTGCATAAACTACAACAACATGATCAGGATTCTGGTCACAAAATTCTGAAAATTCATTAATTGGGCAGGATAAGTCAAGAGAGCATGTAGCTTGGTCATCTAAAACAAGTACCTTTTTTTCAGGTGATAATATTTTGGCAGTCTCCCCCATAAATTTAACGCCAGCAACAATAATTGTTTCAGCATCACTATTTTGCCCAAATCTTGCCATTTCTAAAGAATCTGAAACGATACCGCCAGATTCTTCAGCCAATATTTGTAAGTCTGAGCTGACGTAATAATGGGCAACAAGGGTTGCCTTTTTTTCTTTTAAGACTTGCTTAATTAAATCTTCTATCGGTTGCTCAATGACTATATCTTGCATTTTTAAGAATTAGCTGGGAGGCTAACTTTAATATTTAATTCTTTGAGTTGAGATTTAGAAACGCTTGACGGGGCATCTGTTAAGAGACATGCAGCTGTTTGAGTTTTAGGGAAAGCAATAACGTCTCTAATCGATTCCGTTTTAGTTAGAATCATAACTAGCCTGTCTAATCCAAAAGCAATACCGCCATGGGGTGGACAGCCATAATCAAGAGCATCAAGAAGGAATCCAAACTTTTCTCTTGCTTCCTCATCTTCTATTCCAAGAAGTTTTAAGACAGTCTTTTGCATATCACTTTTGTGAATTCGTATTGAGCCGCCGCCAACCTCAGAGCCATTAATGACAAGATCATAGGCACGCGAAAGTGATTTTTCAGGGCTCTCTAGAAGCGTTTTAATGTCAACGTTTGGAGCCGTAAATGGGTGATGAATTGCATTGAGTGAGCCATCCTCGGATACATCAAACATTGGAAAGTCAAGCACCCAAATTGGAGCCCATTCTTTATCAAAAAGATTTAAATCCTTCCCTAGCTTCTCTCTAAGATTACCCAGGGCTTCATTTACAATTTTAGATTTATCTGCACCAAAAAAGATGATATCACCTTTTTTTGCTTCTGTTAAGTCGATCACTTGTTGTGTTACATCGTCCCCAAGAAATTTAATAATTGGTGAGGAGGGGCCGTCATCATTTATTTTTATATAGGCCAAGCCTTTTGCGCCATAAATGCTGACAAATTTTGTATAGTCATCAATCTGTTTGCGGCTTATTGAAGCTCCTCCAGGTACTTTAAGTGCTGCAACTCTCCCTTTTTCATTATTAGCAGGGCCAGAAAAAACTTTGAATTCAACGTCTTTCATGATTTCATTAACATCAACTATTTGTAAAGGTATTCTTAAGTCAGGCCGATCAACGCCATAAAGCTTGATAGCCTCATCGTAGGTGATTGTTGGAAATTTTTTTGGTAAATCAATGCTTCCAACTTCTTTAAAAAGACCTCTTACCATTTCTTCCATTAGCGAAGTTATTTCATCTTCATTCATAAATGAAGTTTCAACATCCAGCTGGGTAAATTCTGGTTGACGGTCGGCTCTTAAATCTTCATCTCTAAAGCATTTAACTATTTGATAGTACCTTTCAAAGCCAGACATCATTAATAGTTGTTTAAAGAGCTGAGGGGATTGTGGCAATGCAAAAAAACTACCTTCGTGAGTTCTTGATGGAACAAGATAATCTCTTGCGCCTTCAGGTGTTGCTTTTGTTAAAAAAGGCGTCTCAATGTCTAAAAAATCATGTTTATCCATAAAGTCACGCATATAGTGAGTAACCTTCGATCTTAGACGTAATCTATTTTGCATTTCGTCTCTTCGAAGGTCCAGATAGCGATATTTAAGTCTGACCTCTTCAGAGGTTTCCATTGAGTCTAGCTGAAATGGAATAGGTTTTGATGCATTTAAAATTTCAATTTTATCTGCAAGAACCTCAACTTCACCAGTAGGAATCTTTTTATTAATCATTGCGCCATCTCTAGCAAGAACCTTACCCGTAACCTTAATTACAAATTCATTACGAATTGTTTCCGCTAATTTAAAAGTATCTGCAGTTTCGGGGTTGATTACTATTTGTGCGAGTCCTTTTTTATCTCTTAAGTCTAGAAAAATAACGCCACCATGATCGCGCCTTCTATTAACCCAACCACAGAGAATAACCTCCTCGTTAAGATTGGCTTTATTTAACTCGCCGCAAAAATTTGTTCTCATTAACCTTCCTTGATTTTTAAAGTTTTTGGCGTAACTACGCCAGCAGATATAACTAGTTTAAAAGCCTCTTCAACAGACATTTTTAATTCTATTGCATCTTTTTTTGGGACTATCACAAAAAACCCTGAAGTTGGGTTAGGCGTTGTTGGAACAAAGAGGTTTATGACATCCTCTCCAATAATTGACTCAATTTCCCCTTTGTAGTCGCCTGATTGAAATGCAACTACCCAGATGCCTTTGCTAGGATATTGGATTAAAAACGCCTTTCTAAAGCTTTCACTAGATGTGTTTAGTACCGTTGAAGATATTTTTTTAAGGGCGTTATAAATATTTCTAAAGCCTGGGATTTTATTAAGAGCTCTTTCCCACAAGTCTACAAGTTTTCGCCCTAATATATTTGTAATCAAGGCCCCAGTTACAAGGAGAATCAGAACAACAAAAACAAAGCCTGAGTAAGGAATAGAGGTGTCTAAGTTAAGTAATGTTTCTGGTAAGAGTCTAGCAGGGACGAGGTTATTAACAACTCCTAAAAAGAATTTGATAACTAAAACAGTTAATGCTAGCGGTATCCAGAATAAAAGTCCAGATATAAGATAATTTGTTAAGCGCTTCACAGGCCCAATAAGTAAGTCAAAAAAAAAGGATATTTTAACACAAGCTTAATTAGCAGTTTGCGCCTCGAAGTCTTAATCTAGTTAAGTTATGAATTTTCTTCTTCTTCTTCTCGGAGCGTTAAAATTTCATACCCATTTTCAGTAACTAAAATTGTATGCTCCCATTGAGCGGAAAGAGAGCGATCTTTAGTTGTTACTGTCCAGCCATCAAGTCTTGATGTAATAACTTCATAACCACCTAAGTTGATCATGGGCTCGATAGTAAAAGTCATTCCAGGTTCTAATATTGGACTTCGATCAATTTTTCCATCGTTATAGTGAATAACTTGAGGGAGTTCGTGAAATACTTCTCCAATACCATGTCCGCAGTAATCCCTAACAACCGAGCAGTTTTTACTCTGGGCATGAGCTCCAATGACTCTTCCAATCTCACCTAAATGTATTCCAGGTTTAACTTGTTCGATTCCAAGCATCATACAATCTTGAGCTACTTGGCAAATTTTTGTTGCCTTTACGCTAGGTTTCCCGACAATAAACATTTTAGATGTATCGCCATGAAACCCATCTCTAATGACTGTAATATCGATATTGATTATGTCGCCTTTTTTTAGCTTCTTATCACCCGGTATCCCATGGCAGACAACACTATTTACGGATGTGCATATAGATTTAGGAAAGCCATTATAGTTAAGTGGTGCTGGGATACACTCTAAGTCATTGACTATGAAGTTATGACAAATTTGATCAAGCTCTTCAGTAGTTACGCCAACCTGTACATGTTCGCCAATCATTTCTAATACACTAGACGCAAGTTTTCCAGCAACACGCATCTTATTAATTTGATCAGGGTTTTTTATAGATATTGACATTTAAACCTTACTTTGATTTTTTGACTCTTTTTTCTAATGCTTTTATTCTGTCTTCTAAAGGAGGGTGAGAAGACCAAAGTTCACGCCATCCAGTTTTAGGTTTTTCACCAATTCCAAAAGCTGCTAACTGCTCAGGAAGTGCTTCAGGTTCTTTTTGACCAAGGCGCTTTAAAGCATTTATCATATTTTGATGGCCTGCAAGATCAGCACCACCAGTATCTGCAACATATTCTCTTTTTCTAGAAAAATACATAACGATTACACTCGCTAAAATAGATAGAACGATTTGCGCAAAAATGGTTGTTACAAAATAACCGATACCATGGCCTCGTTGGTTTTTTAAAATAACCCTGTCTACAACATGCCCGATGACCCTTGAGAAGAAAATAACGAAAGTATTAACCACGCCCTGGATCAAAGTCAGGGTGACCATATCTCCATTAGCAACATGACTCATCTCATGACCAACGACGGCCTCAATTTCGCCTTGAGTCATACTGTCAAGTAAGCCTTGAGATACTGCAACTAAAGCTTTATTTTTACTTGCTCCCGTTGCAAATGCATTCATTTGAGGAGAGGGGAAAATGGCAACTTCAGGCATCTTAATGCCAACAATCTTGGATTGCTTTTCAACTGTTTCTAAAAGCCATTTTTCAACATTGTTAGAAGGGCTTTCAATAACTATAGCTCCAGTCATTCTTTTGGCCATCCATTTGGATATTGCCAGTGAAATAAAGGCGCCGCCAAATCCAAAAATTCCAGAAAAAATGACCAAAGCATTTAAATTAAGGTCACTTCCATTTTCTGCTAAAAGACTTTCTATACCGAGAACTCTAAGGGTTACACTTAGAATTACCATGATAGCAATGTTGGTTAATAGAAAGAGAAAGATTCTTTGCTGTCTATTATATACATCTGACGCTGCCGACAATCTACTCTTATTAGATAACTATGATCTA
>CAJXOB010000049.1 GCA_913057955.1 uncultured Gammaproteobacteria bacterium
CCTATCGATATCTAAACAAATGTACATCAATAAAAAAATTAATGGTTAAATAAGTCTATGCACCTAAATGAAAATGTAAGCGAGATAGCAAAAAAAATTAAACTATTAATTTTAGATATTGATGGGGTGCTTACAGATGGTGGGATGTATTTTGATGACAAGGGAACTGAGCTTAAGAAATTCAATTCGTTAGATGGTCATGGCATTAAGATGCTTCTAGATTCTGGAATTGAAGTTGCTGTAATTACTGCAAGAAGTACTCAGTCTGTTAGTTATAGACTTGATGGCTTAGGGGTCAAACATTATTATCATGGTATCACTGATAAAAGTATTGCCTTAGCAGAGCTCACTGAAAAGCTATCAATCGATGTTAATGAGTCGGCCTATGTAGGCGATGACGTCATCGATCTGCCAGCTATGAGCAAAATTGCACTTCCAATTGCTGTTGCTAATGCGCACTCGTTTGTAAAAGAAAACTCCCTTTTGGTCACTGAAAAAAATGGTGGTGAAGGCGCTGTTCGTGAAGTATGCGACATGCTATTAAAGGCACAACATAAGTATGAAGACTTAATGCAGTCTTATTTAAAATGACCTCTTTTCAATCACAATGTTATGCGGCCTTAAAAACAATTCCGGCTGGCAACGTAATTTCATACGGCGGTCTCGCTGAAATGATTGGAAGGCCTAATGCACATCGAGCAGTTGGCAGTGCTATGAATAAAAATCCATTTGCCCCAACAGTTCCTTGTCACAGGGTTGTTAAATCAAATGGTGAGCTAGGCGGATTTGCTGATGACATCAACATCAAAATAAAACGCCTTCAAAAAGAAGGCGTTCGTGTTTCAAATAATAAGATTGTTAATTTTCAGTCTGTACTCTTTAGAGCCTACTAGCGCTTTTTCCCTCTCATCTTAGAGATCATTTGAAGCTGCATCATTGATTCAGCTAGTGCTGCTTGAGTGGTTGAGATATCTTGTTCTGTCTGAGAGCTAGACATCGCTTCTTCAGCACGCTTTTTCGCTTCAAGGGCTTTTGATTCATCTAAATCATTTGCACGAATAGCTGTATCAGAAAATATGGTAACCGTATCAGGCTGCACTTCAATGATGCCACCAGAGACAAAAATAGATTCAACACCATTTTCAGTTTCAACTCTAACTTCACCAGGTTTAAGTGTACTTATTAAAGGAACATGCATAGGATAAACACCAATCTCGCCGATTGTAGCTGGAGCAAATACACACTTAGCTTCTCCAGAGTATATTTCTTCTGTTGCGCTAACTACATCTACATGTAATACTGACATTTATGATGCCTCCGATGCCTTTATTTTAACTTCTTCAATAGAGCCGGTCATGTAGAAAGCTTGCTCAGGTATAGAGTCATGCTCACCATCAAGAATAGCTTTAAATCCAGAAATAGTATCCTTCAAAGATACGTACTTACCAGGAGATCCGGTAAATACTTCTGCAACAAAGAAAGGCTGTGATAAGAATTTTTGAATCTTACGAGCCCTAGAAACAGTTTGCTTGTCTTCTTCGGATAGTTCATCCATTCCTAGAATAGCAATAATGTCTTTTAATTCTTTATAACGCTGAAGTACACCTTGAACTCCACGAGCCACATCATAATGCTCTTGACCGACAACTAGCGGGTCGAGCTGACGTGAAGTTGAGTCTAATGGATCTACCGCAGGATAAATACCAAGCTCTGCAACTTGGCGCGAAAGTACTACTGTCGCATCTAGGTGAGCAAATGTTGTCGCTGGAGATGGGTCAGTTAAGTCATCCGCAGGAACATATACCGCTTGAATTGAAGTGATAGAGCCAGTTTTAGTTGACGTAATTCTTTCTTGAAGCGCGCCCATTTCTGCTGCAAGTGTTGGCTGGTAACCAACCGCTGATGGCATACGTCCCAATAAAGCAGAAACCTCAGTTCCAGCAAGCGTGTAACGGTAAATATTATCAATAAATAAAAGAACATCACGCCCCTCATCACGGAAATATTCAGCCATTGTAAGGCCAGTAAGTGCAACACGAAGTCTGTTTCCTGGAGGCTCATTCATCTGTCCATAAACTAGTGATACTTTATCGAGTACATTTGAATCTTTCATTTCATGATAGAAGTCATTACCTTCTCGAGTTCGCTCACCAACACCTGCAAATACTGAATATCCTGAGTGCTCAATAGCAATGTTACGAATAAGTTCCATCATGTTTACTGTTTTACCAACACCAGCACCACCAAATAATCCGACCTTACCACCTTTTGCAAACGGGCAAACTAAGTCAATTACCTTAATGCCTGTTTCAAGCAATTCTGTAGCAGGCGCTAATTCTTCATATGCAGGAGCAGAGCGATGAATTTCCCATTCAACCTCTGAACCAATTTCACCAGCATTATCAATTGGCTCACCAAGTACATTCATGATTCGTCCAAGAGTTTTTGTTCCAACTGGCACTGTGATTGCTTTGCCTTTATCGGTAACTTCTAATCCTCGCTGAAGCCCTTCAGATCCACCCATAGCAATTGTTCTAACAACATTGTCTCCAAGTTGTTGCTGAACCTCTAAAGTAAGGTTTGCTTTAGTAACATGAAGTGCGTTATATATTTTAGGTATTGAGTCAGATGGAAACTCGACATCAATAACCGCACCAATAATTTGTGTAATTTTGCCTATACTCATTTGCTTTTCCTTTTTTTAAATCTTTAAACAGCAGCAGCGCCTGCCACAATCTCAGATATTTCCTGAGTAATAGCTGCCTGCCTTGCCTTGTTATAAATTAATTGTAGCTCATCAATCATATCACCTGCATTTTCTGTTGCACTATGCATGGCGATCATTCTAGAAGATTGCTCACAAGCAATGTTTTCTACAATTCCTTGGTAAACTAATGCTTCGATATACCTAACTAATAGTGCGCTTAGTGCACTCTCAGCATCTGGTTCATATAAATAGTCCCAGTGGTGATCCTTACTGGTTTCATCAGTAACCTCCATTGGCACAATTTGCTTAACAGTTGGGACTTGTGTCATTGCGCTTGCAAACTTATTATAAGCAATCATGATTTGATCAATCTCACCAGAGTCATAGCGATCAAGCATTACTTTGATAGTACCTAAAAGATCATCAAATTGAGGCTTATCGCCAATATCAGTAAGAACAGAGTTAATTTTAAGTCCAGTATTTTTAAAAAATGAAGTTGCTTTTTTACCAATTGTACAAAGCTCAACCTCAACTTTATCTGATTGCAAAGCAGCTATATCTTTTAAAAGGCTTCTAAATAAATTAGTGTTTAAACCACCACAAAGCCCCCTATCACTGGAAATAACTATAATTCCTACACGCTTTTTCTCTTCTGAAGAGGTCATATATGGATGTTTAAACTCAGAGTTAGCATGAGTCAGATGTCCAATAACATTAAGAATTTTTTCAGCATACGGACGTGAAGCGAGCATTCTATCTTGCGCTTTCTTCATCTTAGAAGCAGCAACCATTTCCATGGCCGAAGTAATCTTCTGAGTATTTTTAATACTCGCGATTTGTGTTCTAATTTCCTTGCCTACTGCCATATCTTTCTACCAGGTATTGTTAGCTTTAAAGTCATCAATAGCAGCTTGAAGTTTTGCTGATATATCATCATTGTAGTCACCAGACTCATTAATAGAAGCCATCAATTCAGCTTGATTAGCATTCATATAAGCTAAAAGTGCGCCTTCAAATGCAACAACTTTATTCGCCTCAACATCATCTAGAGCGCCAGAATTAGCAGCAAAAAGTGACGTCGCTGTTTCAGCAACATTTAGAGGAGAGTATTGAGCTTGCTTCATTAGTTCGGTTACGCGTATTCCTCGATCAATTTGCGCTTTAGTTTCTGAGTCTAAATCAGATGCAAACTGAGCAAACGCCGCTAATTCACGATACTGTGCCAAGTCAAGGCGAATACTACCACCAAGCTTTTTAACAATTTTCGTTTGCGCAGCACCACCAACCCTGGAAACTGAAAGCCCCGCATTAATTGCCGGTCGAATACCAGAGTTAAATAGGTCTGTTTCTAAGAAAATTTGACCGTCTGTAATAGAAATTACATTTGTTGGAACAAACGCCGAAACGTCTCCAGCCTGAGTTTCAATTATAGGAAGAGCTGTCAAAGAACCTGTCTTACCTTTCACCTCACCATTTGTTGCTTTTTCTACATACTCAGCGTTAACTCTTGATGCTCTTTCTAATAAACGTGAGTGAAGATAGAATACATCACCTGGATATGCTTCACGTCCTGGTGGACGCTTTAAAAGAAGCGATACTTGGCGATATGCCCAAGCTTGTTTTGTTAAATCATCATAAACAATTAGTGCGTCTTCGCCACGATCTCTGAAATATTCACCCATTGCGCATCCAGCGTAAGGAGCAATATATTGAAGAGCTGCAGAGTCAGAAGCTGCTGCAGCAACAATAATAGTATGCTCTAATGCTCCATGCTCTTCTAGCTTTCGAACTACAGTAGCAATTGAAGACGCTTTTTGTCCAATTGCAACATAGATACATTTAACGCCTGTACCTTTTTGATTAATAATAGCATCAATTGCAACGGCAGTTTTTCCAGTTTGGCGATCACCAATAATAAGTTCGCGCTGACCACGTCCAATTGGAACCATTGCATCAATTGCCTTAATACCAGTTTGAATTGGTTGATCAACTGATTGTCTTTCAATAACGCCCGGAGCAACAACCTCAATTGGGCGAGTCATAGTCGTTTTTATCTCTCCCTTGCCTTCTAGGTCTACTCCAAGAGGATTAACAACGCGTCCAAGCAGCTCATTACCAACTGGCACTTCCATAATTCGATTTGTACACTTAACAGTGTCACCTTCTGAAATGTGAAGATAATCACCTAATACAACTGCACCAACAGAATCCTGTTCAAGGTTAAGCGCTAATCCAAAAGTATTTCCTGGAAATTCTAGCATCTCACCAAACTGAGCATCTGCTAGACCATGAATACGAACGATTCCATCACTTACACTAATTACTGTGCCTTCTGTGCGAGCTTCAGCTGAAAAGTCAAAGCCCTCTATTTCTTTTTTAATTAAATCACTGATTTCAGAAGCATTTAATTGCATAACTAACCTCTCTTTATAAAATTAATTTACAGACAAAGAGACGCTTAGAGCATCTACTTTTGCCTTAATTGATGTATCGATTACCTTATCACCTTCTTTAATAATGACGCCACCTTTAAGGGTCACATCAATTTCAGTTTCAACAGATACAGTTGTTTTATGTTTACTTGTTAAATCTTTAACGATTGCTTGTTGTTCGGCTTCACTAAGTTCGTAAGCACTAATAACTTTAAAGTTCTTGCTCTTGTTAGCATTAGAAACTGTCGATTCAAACGCATTAGCTATACTGCTGATTGCACTCGAACGATCATTATTTAAAACAAGATTAATAAAAGCTACCTCTTGTTTGCTTAAATCTTTTGAAGTCATTTTTGCAATTAAAGCAGAAATTAAATCAAATTTTTGATTTTTACTTTTGCTTGGAGATGCAATAAAAGTCTTTGTATTTTTATCAGCCATAATTACAGTGGCGGCAGCTAAAAAATCACTCCATACTAAAACAGAGTTACTTTGTTCAGCAATTTCAAAAATCGCTTGAGCGTATGGCTTGGCAATTGTTGATAATTCCATCCTACCGTCCTAGAGTGATTGAGACAACTTAGAAAGCATATCTTTATGCGCCTTAGCATCAACTTCTTTTTCTAAAACTGAGTTGACTCCCTGCATAACCAAAGTTGAGACTTGATTTTTAAGCTCGTTACGTGCCTTCACAACTTCTTGGTCTAGTTCAGACTTAGCGTGTGCTTTAATCTTATCAGCCTCTTCAGAAGCTGTGCCTTTAGCTTTATCAATCATCCCATTAGCTTGTTTATCAGCATTTGCAATAATTTCAGCCGCTTGGTTTTTAGTACTTTCTATAAGATCTTCAGCATTTTTCTGGGCTAAAGCATGCTCTTCTTTTCCAAGTTCTGCAGCTTTTAATCCATCTTCGATTGCCTTTTTGCGTGCAGCCATAGCCTCGACGAGTGGAGGCCAAACAAACTTCATGCAAAACAAGACAAACATGGCAAACATGATTGTTTGCCCAATGAGTGTAAGGTTAATGTTCATAACTTAATACCCTTAATTATTAAAAGAATACAATTTATCCAGCAACCGCAAACAATATATACATTGATATACCAACTGCAATCATAGGTACCGCATCAACAAGACCCATAACAATAAACATTTGTGTTCTTAGCATTGGAATAAGTTCCGGCTGACGTGCAGCGCCCTCAATGAATTTAGCGCCAAGAATGCCGATACCTACAGCAGCGCCTAATGCACCTAAACCCATTAAAATAGATCCTGCTAAAAATAATATACTTTGTTCCATTTTTTACTCCTACTTATAAAAACTGTTTAAAAAAAATTAATGCTCTTTTTGGTGTGCCATATCCATATATACAATCACTAAAGTCATAAAGATAAATGCCTGAAGTAATACAATTAAGATATGAAAAATAGCCCACGGTAAAGACAGGCTCCACTGAATCCAGAATGGCAACAGTGCGATTAGAATGAAGATCATTTCGCCTGCATACATGTTTCCAAATAAACGTAATGCAAGAGAAACTGGCTTTGCCAGCAAGTTCACTCCTTCTAAAAAGAAGTTAAAAGGCAACATCCATTTACCAAAAGGATGAAGCGTTAGTTCGCCTACAAATCCACCAAGGCCTTTTTCCTTAACACTATAATAGAGGATTAATAAGAAAATACCAATAGACATTCCGAATGTAGCGTTAGGGTCGGTTGTTGGAACCACCTTAAGGAAATCAATACCTATAGCGGCGGCTAAAGAAGGAAGCCAATCAACAGGCACTAAATCCATCGTATTCATTAATATTATCCAAATAAATGTCGTTAAAGCAAGGGGAGCAACCATAGGGTTTTTACCGCTGAAAGAACCACGTACATTATCATCAATAAAGTCAATAATACTTTCTACAAAATTTTGAAAGCCACTTGGAGCATCGATTGAAGCACGTTTTGCTGCTCTAGCAAAAAAGAATAAAAATAGTGCACCTAAAACAAAAGAAAATCCAAGAGTATCAACATGGAAAGCCATGAAGCCCATTTCTTTTGCTTCTAAAGCGCTTTCAGCAAACCCCCAATGACCATCTGGAAATTTTCCGTAAGTTAGATTTTGTAAATGGTGCTTAATATAAGCGCCAGATGTTAGTTCACCACTTGCCATTATTTTTGCCTTAACCTATCTAATATAAATCCTACCTGACCAACTACTAAGCTCAAACAGAGAGCTGAGGGTTCAAGTTCTAAAAAACCAAGTCCAAATAAAGCTAGTAGGATTAGAGAGAGCATCCTACTAATACTGCTGCTGACCGCCATCCTAAAGCTTTTTTGTGCATCAGCATCAACCAATACTTTTTGTCTTTTTGTATACCAATTAAATATCCAGGTATTGCTTAAACTAACTAAAGCGCCATAAAATGCGGCAACTGCAAAACCATCAACGGTATAAAAAATAACAATTAAAGCTAAGAGAAAGTATTGAATAAGTGAGCTTATTGATTTCACTTTTTCGATATCCACCCTGACTATACACAAACGCAATATTATACAATTTAATGTTTATTAGTCAAGTCCCCCAAGGACAATTTATTTACTGTGGAGTAAAATAAATTTAAGTAACTTATTAAAACTTATTTTTAAAAAGATTCGACTGTTTATGAGCTTGAATTAATCATTTCTTCAGCTGCTATTCGAGTTTTATCACTAATTGTAATGCCGCCTAGGATTCTTGCAACTTCATCCGTCCGTTCTTTAGGACTAAGGCTTGCAACTTGCGTAAAAGTTGAGCCATTTCTGTGGGTTTTTACAACCTTCATATGATCTTGTCCCTGCGCTGCAACCTGAGCAAGGTGCGTTACACAAATAATTTGGTATCGACTTGATAATTTTTTTAACATTTGACCCACAATCTCAGCAACGGATCCACTGATACCTACGTCGACTTCATCAAATACAACTGATGGGGTGAGCTCAGTTTTACTTGTGACAACTGAAAGTGCTAAAGATATTCTTGATAACTCACCGCCTGAGGCTACTTTACCAAGTGGCTTAAAATCCTGCCCAGCATTAGTTTTTGTTAGAATGATAATGTCCTCCATACCATTAAGCCTTACAGAGCCTTCAGAATAGTTAATGCTAAAAGTAATTTCACTTCCTGGCATTCCAAGTTTTTGCATTAAGCTTGTAACCTCTTTTGAAAGCGATTTACTAGCAATCACCCTTTCAGCGCTCAATAATTTTGATTTGGCATAATATTCTTTCTCAAACTTACTTTGCGCTAGTAATAATTCATCTATCTTATCGCTAGATGAGCCCAACATATTAAGATTTTCTTGCAAAGCTGATTGAGCCTCAAGTAGTCCTTGGATTTGACAATTGTGCTTACGGCCTAGGTCATGAAGCTCGTTAATTCTAGAACTAAGTTGTAGTGAATTATCTTCTTGACTGCTAATTTTACCGAGGTAATCTGTCAAGTCATAGATTCCTTCTTGGACTTGAAGCTGCGCACTGACCAGTAATGAATGTATTGTGTCTAGTCGCGAATCGAGTTCTTTCGAATGATTAACAATACCTTCACTTTCAATTAATACATTGTTAACGCCTGATTCATTGTCAAGAGAGTCTATTATCTTAGAAATTTTTTCAACAAGTTGGCTTGCGTTTGTAGAGACTTTATAGTCATCCTCAATGTTATCAAGCTCATCCTGAGTCATTTCGGCCTGAATAAGTTCATTCAGTTGATGGGTTATTAGCTCTTTTTGGGCTGCAAGGAGAGAGTTATTATTTTGTAAGTCTTCAACCTCATTCTTGACCGCTTGATAATTATTGACAATATTATTTACTTCTTCACACTGCTTTTGAGTGCCGGCATAATCATCTAGCAGCAGGCGATGATGGTTCGCTCGAAGTAACAGCTGATGCTCATTTTGGCCATGCAAATCAATCAAAAAACTTCCGATATCTTTTAGTGTTGATAAGGGCACATTAGAACCATTGACATATGAACGAGACTTTCCATCCGAAGCAATAACTCTTCGTAAGATGCACTCGTTCTCATTTTCTAAATCCAATCCCTTTAAAAAAGTTTGAAGCTCAGCTCCTGAATTCAAACTAAATGTAGCAACAATTTCAGCTTTACTTGCGCCTTTTCTAACTAGTGACGAATCAGAACGGCCTCCAGAAACTAGAGTTAACGCCTGAATTAAGATTGATTTACCTGCACCTGTTTCACCAGTCACAACAGTCATGCCTGACTTAAATTCAACACTTAGGTCTTCAACCACAACTAAATTTTTTACATGTAAGTGCTCAAGCATATCTTTAATTTATTAGACTTTTTGGCCCCAATGAAGCTTTGACCTGATAATTTCAAAATAGTCATAACCTTTTGGATGTATTAGATGGACAAAATTTTCATGTTGCTTAACCCTTAGAGCAATACCCTCTGAAGCATGAACTGAGGACTGAGCATCAAAGCTAATTGTTGCCCTATCTTCACAATCTAAAAGAGTAATCAATACCTCACTTTCACCATCAAGAATGAATGGTCTATGGCTCATTGTATGGGGGCTGATTGATACTAGGCAAATTGCATTAGTACTCGGGTGCATAATTGGTCCTCCGCTAGAAAGTGCATAAGCAGTAGAGCCAGTAGGCGTTGTAACTATAATTCCATCTGCCCTCTGATTGTTGACAAAGTCACCATCCACTTTCAATTCAAACTCAATCATTCTTGGAGTTTCATTCCTATGAATTACCACCTCATTAAATGCCAAATGTTTTGACAGCACTTTACCATTTTGTTCAATTTGACAGCTTAAAAGAGATCTTTTCTCTTTAATAAACTCTCCATTTAAAACCGCAGTAACAACTGGCGTCATCGAGTCAACTGAAACGTCAGCTAAAAAACCAAGGCGTCCTAAATTCACTCCAAGTATAGGAATATTGAAGTCTACATAAGTTCTTGCAGTATTGAGTATGGTGCCATCACCGCCAACGACAATAATGAGATCGGCGCCTTTCTCAAACTCTTTTTGATTCTCCAGCAAAGTTACGCCAAGATCTTTAAGGAGCACTCCAAGCTCCAAAGCAGTTTTTTGACTGGTAAAATCATTTGGTTTACTGATAACGCCAATAGAATTAAACATAGGCCTTGAAATATACTAAAGAGTAACTACATAACATGTTAAATATACATTAGTTTGGTTAAAAAATGACAAAAAAGACAGAACAAAAAACTCAAGATGACATCCCTAAAGAGCTTGAAAAGGATTTGGTGGATGATAGCCAAAACGAAGACTTGGAAACTCAGCTGCTTGAAGCTCAGCAGTCTACAAAAGATAATTGGGATAAGCTTTTACGCTCTCAGGCAGAAATGGAAAACCTTAAGAGACGCACATCAAAAGATCTTGAGAATGCCCATAAATATGCGCTTGATGGTTTTGTGAAAGCCCTACTAGAGGTCAACGACTCTCTTTCAATGGGACTTAAACTAGCAATGGATGAAAATGCAACTCTAGCGAATACAATTGAAGGGCTTGAGCTTACAAATAAAGTTTTTATGTCAACTCTTGAAAAATTTGGAGTTGAAGCCATAAATCCTATTGATGAAAAATTCAACCCGGAACTTCATGAAGCAGTTACTATGGCTCCCATGCCGGACAAAACACCAAACACTGTTTTAGAGGTTATCCAAGTTGGATTTACTTTAAACGGCCGATTAGTCCGCCCAGCACTGGTGATAGTGGTTCAGTAAATAGACACTTTTAAATTATTGATTTAACGATAGTTTTTCAAAGTGTGAAACAAATATAGATTTTAAAATCTTCTTCTTTTATTTAATTTGCTAGTAGAATCTTCTCATGGATGATTCTTCAATCTCAATAATTGGTTTTATAATTGTCGTATTAACAATTTATTGGACCGCGCGTGGTTTAGTTCAAATATTTCAAAGACATAATGCTATCTTAGTAGTTCTTTATATTGTCTTCTTATTTCCAATTGCTTATATTCATATGTTTGTTCTTGGTGTATTCGGTTCTTCAAAAAAGAAAAGAATATTAAATAAAGCAAAGGAAAAAGTTCAGTTTGATAATTTTGTTGAGGAAGAGAAAAAAAAATGAACTTGATGGGTCCGACTCTGAAAAAGTTCTTGCTAGAACTGCACTAGGCATATTAATACATAATAATAACTAAAAATTGTGATAGCATTAAGTGATTAATTTAAAAATTCCAATAGAGCCCTATAAGGCTGAATTATTAAGTGTTTCACACTACCTTGATGAAATGAACTTTCAACTGCTAACGCAAATAGAGCCTTATAAAAACAATAATATTTGGACAGCTTTATCACTTCATGGATATGGCTCTAACGCATCAGATATATTTAAACCAGGCTTTGTAAATACAAAGGTAGAAGTTGACACCCAATTGCAGTGGACTTCGCTATTCCATGAACCTGTTATGAAACCAGTACGTGAGATGATCTCTAAGCTGCCTTGTGATTTTGAGAGAATTCGATTTACGAAATTAGGTGCAGGCAAGTCTCTCAAAAAGCATACTGACAATATAGATAGTGATATTAAAAATAAAAAAATTGCCAGACTCCACATTCCTATTAGGACCAATGATGACGTTATTTTTACTTTTTATGAAAATGAAAATGATTCAAAAGGTGAGTTATTTAATCTAAAAACAGGGCACTATTACTACCTTGACGTTACTAAACCTCATTCTGTAAGCAATAGTAGTAATATTG
>CAJXOB010000050.1 GCA_913057955.1 uncultured Gammaproteobacteria bacterium
CTATTAATATGCCTAACTAGGGTCGACTTGCCGCTACCAGATAAGCCCATTACACAAAATATTTCACCAGGCTTTATATCAAATGACACGTCTGAAACGCCAATAACCGAATTAAACTGTTCTAGGGCATCTTGCTTTGAGATATTATTTTTGGTAATTGCTTCCAATGCTTCTGGAGAAGTATTTCCAAATATCTTTGAGATATTTTGGATTTGAATAGAGCTGCCGGAGTTTTGTTGAGACATAATATTTATTTTAATTGAAAAAAAACCGGCGTTTATAAGACGCCGGTTTTATAACGACTTCGTTAGATTATAAGCCTAACCATCCGTCAACTGTACCTTCGTTCTGCGACATCCAATCTCTTGCAACATCTGCAGGATCTCTCTTGTTTACTGAAACTTCATATGCAAGCCATGAAACATCATCAGATGTTAACTGGAAGTTGTTGAAAAACTCAACAATTGCAGGAGATTTACCTTCAAGAGAAGTTCCCCAACCAATTTGAATATTTTTCATTGCATCTTTCGAAGCTACATATGAGTTTGCATACCAATCTGCATCCTCACTAGGCTGAATCATCTTGTACATAGCAGGATCATGAGTCGGCTCAGTCAACATAACAACATCAGCCATTCCCCATATAGCATGTGGCTTGTAGCAATAAAATGCATATCCTTCGCCTTTTTTGATTGAGTCTAATACTCTTGCATTTTTAACTGCTTCAGCAGCCCTAATTGGCTCAATACCAGCATCAAGAAGTTTGTAGTCTCTGATCTTTACTTCATTTACGTTTGCAGAAGCCCAACCATCAGCGCCAATCCAAAATTCACCTTTGCCATTGCCATCACTGTCCATAGCTGCAACAACTTCAGGCCTTCCTAGGTCAAAAATTGACGTTATGTTCATTTCTTTAGCGAATGCTTGAGATACGCAATAACCTTGGTTTCCTTCATAGCTTAAAGAGCTTAACTTAAGCGTGCCTTTAGGAACTAGGTCATTAGTGTATGCCTGTTGATTAGGCAGCCAGACATCAGGATGCACTTCGATTTCACCTTTACTTCTATCAATTGCCCCATAAATAGCAGTATTGTTTCCAGGAACAAGTTCAACTTCACCACCCATCTTGTCAATGATTACCGCAGAAAGCAGGTGGGCAATTGCAGTAGCGCCAGTCCAACCCGGATCTCCGATATTAACCTTTTCCGCATACGTTGCAGTTGAGGCAGAAAGCGCTACAATAGCAGCGACAGCTGTTTTATTTAATAACTTCATTTGTATCTCCTTTTAATAAAAATTTATATAATTTCACTATTACTAATGTATTTTTTTGTAATAGGAGAATGAAGTATACATCAATTAATATATATGTTTTTAGACTAATCGTTTTAAAAAAATGAGTGTGATTCATTTGGGTACTTACCTAAATGACTAATTAAAAATTTAGTATTAAATCAAAAAATTATTGACAATCTGATTAATTAGCGAAGGTTTTTCCATGTGCGAGTTATGTGCGCAGCCTTCAATAATTTTTATAGAAGAATTTGAAATTCCTTTATTTAGTATTTCCTGTTGATTCCAGTCGTAAGATCGGTCATTTTTTGCCCAGAGTATTAGTGTTGGTGATTTGATTTGATTTAGCTGTGCCCTTCCATCCCAGCTCTCCCAGGCTTTAAGACTTGCTAGTGCGGCTTGAGTGGTAGCTTTTGAACCTTCATCCAAGCATAATTGATAGCCATTCCCTTTCAAATGATCAACAAACCAAGTTTTTGCAATATTTTTTCGAGTTGGTTCAAGTCCAAATTTAATAATTTTATCTCTTGATTCGTCAATCGTTTCGAATCTATTCGGTAGGACACCTATTGACCCAGTCCCAAAACATATTAACTTATTAACTCGATCTGGAAACAGTGCGGCCATCTCTTGAACAATCATTCCACCCATAGAGTGACCAAGCAAATTAAAGGTGTCAATTTTTAAATGATCTAAGAGTTCAAATATTTGGGTTGCATTGTCCCTAATTGTTGAAGGAGCAGTCATTTTAGAGCTCTCTCCATAACCAGCTAGGGAGGGCATTATCAAATCAAAACTAGTCTTTAAATCTTCTTGAAATTTCCACATATCTTGACCACCTAAATAGCCATGAATCAAAACTAGAGGTTCTCCTTTTCCTATTCTTTTATATGATAAATGTTTCATGGTAAAGAATGATAAAGCATTAGAGGCCTGGCAATTAAATTAGTGAGGTAATATTTCCATCTCCTGCTACAAAGTCATATTGATTAAAGTTTTCTTTATTAGCCCATGCCATCGCCTCATGCTCATTGAGGTTTATGACTCCATCTTTTATTGTGCATAGGAAATAATGCAAGCTAATATTTATCTCATTGTCTTTATATCGCTCTTCTGCAAGCTTCTCATGAATATTGATATTAACATTTAATTCCTCATAAATTTCTCTTAATAGAGCCTCCTGAAGGGTTTCGTTAGGCTCAACCTTCCCGCCTGGAAACTCCCACTTAAGGCCCATATACTTATCTCTATTTCTTTGAGCAATCAAATAGAGATTATCTTTTTTAATTATTGCAGCAACAACATCAGTAGGCTTCATAGTGTAAATTTCATAAAAGACTTAAATATATTTGGTGCGCTCGAGGTGATTCGAACACCCGACATTCGGCTTCGGAGGCCGACACTCTATCCAGCTGAGCTACGAGCGCAATTATTAACTGATAATTTTAGTCGAGTCATTGCGTTCAGAAGTAAAACTTATTTATATTAAATGTAATTTTATTTAAAACTACATTCTTTCTTCATCTAAAATTTATAAAACACAAGTACAATTCTTAAAAAATATCTTGCTAATCCTCTTTTAATTCTAATTAAATTTATTATGACAAACGTAAAAGCTTTATTTAAATCAACTATTCTTTCTACTTTTCTCTTCTTTGGCTCTACAAGTGGATCACTAGCTGAAGAAGAAAACTACTCACCTCTTGATTCTCCATCATTCTTTGAAGGTTTAAATACCTTTACGACTGTTTTCTCTCAAATTAAGCTGCTTTATGTTGATGAAATTGATGATGAAACACTATTTAATAACGCAATTAGAGGTTTAGTTGAGGGTTTAGACCCACATTCTAGCTTTCTTGAACCAAAAGATCAGTCTGATTTAAGCGAGAGCACAAGAGGCGCATTTGGAGGCTTGGGAATTGTTATTGGAACTAAAGGTGAATACATAGAGGTTGTATCTCCAATTGATGGCACTCCTGCATACAGAGCGGGTCTTAAGGCTGGAGATATTATTCTACAAATTGGTGATCAAAATGTAAGTCAAATTAATCTTGAGGAAGGCGTAAAGCTCATGAGAGGCGCACCTGGAACTTCAATTAAGCTTACAATTGGAAGGCCTGACACTGCACCGTTTGTTGTAGAAATAACGCGTGAAATTATTACAATTACCTCTGCAAGAGGTCTTTTACTCGATGAAGGAATTGGCTACCTAAGAATTGCACAATTTCAAAGACCAACTGCTGAGCTAGTTAAAACTATTGTTGCAGATTTAGTAGAGAAGAATGAAGGTGAACTTGATTCTTTAATTATTGATTTAAGAAATAATCCAGGCGGACTCTTGGACTCGTCAATTGACATATCCAATCTGTTTATTGATGAGCCTGGTATTGTGGTTTACACAGAAGGCAGAACGCCAACTTCTAATAGTTCATTCCCAACAAAACCAGGAGATATCTTAAATGGTGCGCCTATTGTAGTATTAATGAATAGAGGCTCTGCATCAGCTTCTGAGATTGTTGCAGGCGCGCTTCAGGACCATAAAAGAGCGCTAATTATGGGAGAAGAATCATTCGGCAAAGGCTCTGTTCAATCCATGCTGAACTTACAAGATGGTTTTGGATTAAAGCTAACGACTGCAAGATACTTTACGCCTTCTGGCAGATCTATTCAGGCAAAAGGAATAACCCCTGATATTGAACTAGAAAACATTTCTCTTAATAAAGATGAAGATGAGGATTCAATTGATCTTAGCCAGCAAGAAAAAGATTTAAAGAATGCTTTATCTGCTGAAGAGGTAGAAACTCTTTTAGCTCCTGCTGATCTTTCTGCTGAAGAAATCATTGAGTCACAAGATGAGATAAGTGACTTAAGAGATCAAGAGTATGTTGATCTTCTAAAAGAAGATTACTTTGTGCACGAGGCTATGAATGTCTTAAAGGCTCTAAAAATTTACCAGAAATAAAACTTAAGGCCTTTAGTTTAATTAACTAAAGGCCTTTAACAACGATTTAGTCAAAGCCGCCGATTCTGCTAAATTGCATTGTGTTGTAATTCCAATCCCAGTGCAACCATATGCCTATAGCACGCCCTATTATATAATCCTCAGGAACGAAGCCCCAAAACCTAGAATCGCTGCTATGAGACCTGTTGTCGCCCATCACAAAGTAGTGACCCTCAGGAATTGTAATTTCTATCAAATCTTTTGAGTGACCCTTGGGATTAAGAAGAAGGTCATGCCCACTTGAATCAATAACTTCACGCACTAGTCTGTAATTATCCATTGGCTTTCCTGAGTCTATACCAACATATGGGCCAATCTTCTTAACATCAGCACTTTTGCCATTAATTATTAGTTGGTCTTTTTGATAAGAGATTACATCACCAGGAAGCGCAACAATACGCTTAATAAAGTCAACACCAGAATATCCAGGGTTTTTTTCATAGTTTGGGTATCTAAATACAATTACATCACCCCTCTCAGGACTTGAAAACTTCACAAGCCTTGTATTGGTTATCGGAAGCCTAAGGCCATAATCAAATTTATTTACCACGATAAAATCACCAGTTAGAAGTGTCGGCATCATTGAATTTGAGGGCACACGAAAGGGCTCAAATATAAAACCCCTAAACACTAGAACCAGTAATAAAACTGGGAACATCTCTATTGACCATTGAACAACTTTTGGTCGATGGCGATATTTTTCATTTTTTGAAAATTTAAGAAATACTAAAAAATAGAAAAAACTGCCAATCCGTGACTTTTTTTCAGGAGCAGTAGCATTAATTTGATTATTCTTCTTGGAGACCAGCAGGTCAATCAAAACAATAACAACAGCAAGAGCCATTGCCACAAAAAGCCAAGATAGTACGTCCCATGCAAAGAACGCTTCTGCATTTTTAATTGTCATATGTTAGTGTATTTTTCAAAAAGCGTATTATAACAAGGTGTTGGATGACATGCTTAAATTACTATTAAGCAGTAAAACTTATTTAACTTCAGTGATGCTCATTCCGATTGAGTTTGCCAGTTCTACGAAGTTTGGAAAAGATGTCTTAACATTATCAACACCATCAATGCTAATTTCAAAGTCGGATCTTACAGAAGCAACAGCAAATGACATAGAGATGCGGTGATCATGATGAGATTTTATTGGCGCTACTTGCTCTTTAAATTCACCGCCAATAATTTTAATGCCATCGTCCAGAACTTCATTCCTAATACCCAGTGATGCAAGGCCATCAGCCATTACTTGAATACGGTCGGACTCTTTAACTCTTAGCTCTTTTGCGCCGGTTAAAACTGTCTCTCCTTGTGCGCAGCTTGCGGCTATAAATATAACTGGGAACTCATCAATAGCCAAAGGAACTAAGTGTTCAGGAATTTTAATACCCTTCAGATTCGACGATTGAACCCTTATATCGGCGATTAGTTCGCCAGCCTCTAGCCTTTCATTACTTGACTCAATATTAGCACCCATTAATCGGAGAATATCAATGACCCCTGTTCTAGTGGGATTAACATTGACAGCCATTAAAGTTATGTCTGACTCTTTCGCAATGCTAGCAGCCACCATGAAAAAAGCAGAAGATGATATGTCACTAGGCACTTCAATATCACATGCCTTTAGAGCACCTCCGCCTAATATAGAAACGTGTCCTGGTGATGTAGAGACTTTGTAACCAAAACCTCGAAGCATTCTCTCAGTATGGTCTCTTGATGTGCCATTTTCAATAATGTGAGTTTCACCATCAGCATAAAGCCCTGCTAATAATAGGCAGGATTTTATTTGAGCTGATGCAACTGGGAGTGTGTACTTTAGAGAGGATAGTTTTTTTCCTCCTTTAATCTTAAGTGGAGGCCTTGACTCAGCGCCAGATATATCTGCACCCATTTTACAAAGCGGATCAATAACTCTACCCATAGGACGCTTAGAGAGTGATTCATCACCACAAAGTTCAGAGTCAAAGCTTTGTGCACTTAAAAGGCCAGACATTAAGCGTATAGAAGTGCCAGAATTACCTAAATTTAAAGGCTTGGCGGATTCTCTTAAGCCATGCATTCCAACACCATTAATTGTTACATTGGACCCCTGTCTTTGGATTTCAACGCCCATTTCTCTAAAAGCATTTAAAGTTGCAAGACTGTCCTCTCCTTCAAGAAACCCTGAGACTTTGGTAATTCCAGTTGCAATTGATCCAAGCATAATGGATCTATGAGAGATAGATTTATCACCCGGAACTTTAATAGAGCCTTTTAATGGTCCACATTTTGAGGTTAAAAAACTTGCCATCGATTAAATTACCCTACCCATGAATCACGAGTCTTTTTAGCATTGGTGAATAACAAATCTAACTTATCTCTATTTTCATTTTCAATCGCCTCAACAAGAGAGTCTAATGTTTTTTGGTAGCCTTTTATGTGGCTAATGATTTGGTCTTTGTTTTGAATACAGATATCTCTCCACATTACATTATCACCCGAGGCTATTCTAGAGAAGTCTTTAAAACCACCAGCAGCATAGATTGATGCACTAGGGTTTTTACTTATCAGATAGTTAACAAGTGAGAAAGCAAGCATATGAGGCAAGTGTGATGTCATTCCAAGGAGTTCATCGTGTGACTCAGGGCTCATAAAATCAACATCTGCACCAATGTTTTCCCACATTTTCTGGACTAGTTTTATTGAGTCCGAGCTGTTAGCCTCGAGTGGCGTAATAATTACTTTTTTATTAATAAATAAATTAGGTTCACTTGCCTCGAAGCCACTTTTTTCCTTTCCTGCAATTGGGTGCGCTGGAATAAAACAATTTGAATACTCTCCTAAAGTCTGGTTAACCATAGAGACAATGTTAGTTTTAGTGCTTCCAACATCTGTAATTATTATTTTGCCCGTTAGAAAAGGTTTTATCTCACTTAGAATTTCTTTAAAAGAGCCTACAGGGGTAGCAATAACTACAATATCTGATTCATTTATCGCTTCTTCTAAGGTGGTAGAATATTGGTCGATAACGTTTGTTTTTTGAGCCATCTTTAAGCGGTCTGAATTTCTACCAAAGCCAAAGACTACTTTCGCCAGGCCATTCTCTTTAATTGCCTTAGCTAAAGATCCTCCAATTAAGCCAACACCAATTATTGTGATTTTATTTATCATAAAACTTTTTTTAATGCACTAAGCAAGTGCATATTTTCATCAGAAGTTCCAATTGAAATTCTTAAATATCCACTCATTTCTACTGGGCGAACAATGACACCTTCTTTAAGGAGGTCGTTATAAGTATTCATTGCATTGTTAAATTCAACAGCAATAAAATTAGCATGGGAAGGAATGTAACTCAAATTTAAAGAATCAAAGCCAGTTGTTAGCTGCAAGTATCCATCCGTGTTAACTGTTATTGAATCCTTTAAATAGTCATCGTCAGACAAAGCAGCAATTGCCGCAACTTGAGCTGTATAGTTAACATTAAACGGCTCTCTTACTCGATTTATAAAATCTGCAATTAAAGGGCTACATAATGAGTATCCAACGCGAAGCCCAGCCAAACCATAGGCTTTTGAGAAGGTTCTAGTAATAATTAAGTTTTCAAATTCTTTCAGCCAGCCAATCGAATGATCTTCAATATTTAAATATTCAAAATAAGCTTGATCTAATACGACTGGAACATTTTTAGGAACTTTTTTTAAAAAGCTATAAAGCTCATCATCACTTAGAAGCGTTCCAGTAGGATTGTTAGGGTTTGCAACATAGATAAGCTTTGTATTTTTAGATATCAGGCTTAGCATTGAATTTAAGTCATGACCGTAATCAGCAGCTGGAGAAACTTTTGCAGTCGCGCCTAAGGCTTGAGTTACCAAAGGGTATACAACGAAAGCATACTGAGAGAAAATTATCTCATCATTTTTTTTGGATACAAATACTCTTGCAATAAGCTCTAAAAGCTCATTCGAGCCATTCCCTAGAGAAATCATATTGGTTGTTACTGAAAGTTTTTCAGAAATAGCTTTTTTAAGCTCAAAGCAATTGCCATCAGGGTAGCGATTAATACTTGATAAAGAATTAAAAACTGCTTCTTTTACTGCCGAACTAACACCTAACGGATTTTCATTTGAAGCAAGCTTTGTAATATTTTTAAGTCCTAACTCACGAGCAAGCTCGTCTATAGGCTTTCCACCTTGGTATGGACTCAATCCAAGGATTGACTCACAGGCATTCATAAAACTGCTACAGGATAAGAGCCTAAAACATCCAACTTAGAGACGCGTGACTTGACTTCTAAAATGGCTTTTTGAACATTTTTTTCACTTTGATGCCCTTCTATATCAATAAAAAACAAATATTCCCATTTAACTCCAGGGATAGGATGCCTTGCGAGTTGGAGCATATTGATGTTATTCTTTTTAAATGGCTCCAGCAAATCAAATAAAGCTCCTGATTCATGTTTTGTAACAACCAGTAGTGAAGTCTTGTCTTTAACGCCAGCTGGGACTTCGTCCTTACCAATGACAATAAAGCGAGTCACATTTCCCGCGTTATCTTCAATGTTTTTGGCAACTCTCTGAAGGCCATAAATATTTAAAGCAACTTTGGATGCAATTGCCGCTGCATTGGGCTCGTCTTTTGCCATTCTAGCCCCAAGTGCGTTTGATGCAACAGGCCTTAACTCTGTATGAGGGTAATGATTAGAAAGCCAGCGATGGCATTGATCCAAGGCTTGCTGATGAGCATATATTATTTTAATTTCTTGAGATTGATCTTGCATCATTAAGTGATGAGCAACCGCAATTTCTACTTCGCCACAAATATTTAAACTGTGACTATAGAGCATATCAAGTGACGTTCCTATGACTCCATTCGATGAGTTCTCAATTGGAACAACGCCGTATTGAGCATTATCTGTTTCAACTTGATGGAAAATCTCGTCTACTGTTCCACAGTCGAGCGGGGAAACGCCGTGCCCAAAATGTTTAAGTGCAGCCTCTTGAGTAAACGTTCCTTCAGGGCCTAAAAAGGCAATCTTCAGGGGCTGCTCAAGCGCCAAGCAGGCCGACATAATTTCTCTAAAAATAAGGGCAATATCCTTATCTTTAAGAAGACTTTTATTTCTTTGGATTACTTTACTTAAAACCTCTGCTTCACGCTCTGGCCTATAAAAAGCTGTTTGCGCATTCG
Source organism: uncultured Gammaproteobacteria bacterium (assembly GCA_913057955.1). Taxonomy (GTDB): domain Bacteria; phylum Pseudomonadota; class Gammaproteobacteria; order PS1; family Pseudothioglobaceae; genus Pseudothioglobus. The sequence goes on from CAJXOB010000050.1 coordinate 9,461, forward strand.
ACTCCTGCTTGACAAGCGCGACCTTAGCAGCTAAGTCCGCGCGCTGAGATATTAAAAGCTGAATCTTTTGATCCAGGTCGTCGATATCATTTCTTAAATTTTCAAGTGAATCACTTTTCATATTGCAAGTTAAAAGATATTCTTTAAAGGGTATTTTACCTAAGACTATTCGGACTTCAAAGTATTGTTTTTATTAAGTAACAGGATATTAAAAATAGAGGACATAAAAAGTTATTGCAGTTTTATAAAAAATCGATATAATTCACAAAATAATTTGCAATATGGAAGTTGGTTTAAATCCAACACTGCCCTCGCAACGGTAATTCTGATAAAGATAAGTCCGATACATAGCAAGTTTAGTTTTACTAAAAGCTACGATGGGTGGTGAGTTAATGTATTACATATCTTGTAATTCTTTTCTCTAAATCCCTCTTTTTATTTATAAATAAGGGGTCATAATGTTTACAAGAAATCTAATTTTTGCTGCTTTTATGTCAGCAATACTATTCTCTAATTCAGCAAATGCTATTATTGGTCCAATTAAAATCTCTCTTAATACGGAGTATAGAACCTCAAGTCCTGTTGTTGGTTCAATTGCCACAACAATTAAGTTAGATAAAGCAGCAATTAAAAGAACTGGCGCTTCAACTTTTACAGGGCTTCTTCAGTCTATTCCTTCAGTTTCATTTGAGGGTGGCCAAGGAAATCTACAAGCACTTCGTATTCGTGGAAATGAGGCGAGTCATACATTGCTTCTTTTGGATGGTCACAGAGTAACAGTTGATGGTGGCCAAGCAAATCTTGATGTTATTCCTATTGATCAAATAGAGCGTATTGAAATTAGTAAGGGACCTTTCTCATCACTATATGGTCCTGGCGCGATTGGCGGTGTAATTCATGTATTTACCGACAAAGATGCTAATTCAATCAGTAGTAACAAAATTGATATTTCATATGGCTCCAAAGGTACGAAAAAAATTAATTTAAATACCTATCTCAAGGTTGATAAGAGTTATCTTGGTATTGCTCTTACTGATTTTAATACTGATGGTATTGACGCCACAGGAGATGGAGATCTAGACCCAATTGATAGAAAAACAACTGGATTAAATTTTGGAACTGAACTAACGGAATCTACTGATATTAGCATTAATATTCTTAACACAAAAGCAAATATACAATATGATGATAGCTGGGGCACCCCAAAACCAGATAATAATTTAAATCAATTGAATATAAGTATTAATCAGGCCATAAATGATAAATACAAAATCAATTTTGATTTGATGCGACAAAATACTCAGAGAAGAGAGGATAAGTATAAGTTAAATACATTAACTGTAATTAATGAGCTTGATTTTGATAATAGCAAACTTTCTTTGGGAATTTCAAACGAAGTTAGTAAAAAAGTTGGAAGCTCAAACACTATCAAACACACTGATATTTTTTCTCAGTGGCAGGGTTTGATAATTGACAATGAAATCTCAATTGGAGCAAGAGTTGTTGATCATGATAAATTTGGGACTCACTCAACCTACAACTTTAATTGGGCAAGAGACTTAAGTTCGACATTAAGATTAAATGGGTCTTATGGAAGTGCCACCAATTTGCCTGATCATTATAAAAATAATGCTAATATTGTCGCAGGAAAAACTACTTTAAAGCCAGAGAGTTCTAAGAATCTTGAAATTGGATTAAGTGGTTATTATGGCTGGGGTAATGCAGAATTTAAAATTTATAAAAGTAAAGTTTTTGATGCCTTTAAATGGTTTAATGCAAGCCCTGCTTATTACAAAAATGACGGTATTATAAATATTAATGGAGCTGAATTATCAATTGGAACTGAGTTCTTAGGTTGGGATCTTGATACAAGTTTTGATTTGAATAAAGCTATTGCTGCCTCAACTAACCTTGAAAAGGGAAGAAGACCAAATAGATCTATAACATTAAACCTTTCTAAGACTTCTGGAAAATGGAACAGAAGCATTAATTGGATAGCTAAGTCAAGAGCATGGGATAAAGATGACCACTCTACTGGAGAAAATGGTGGTTATGGTTTACTTAATTTGAGTACTAGCTACAATTTTACTGAAGATTTAATCGTTTATCTTAATAGAAGAAATACACTAGATAAAGATTATGAAATGGCAAAAGGTTACAACACATTGGGTAAAACTACTACGCTTGGCTTAACTTACAATTTCTAAGATGATAACTACCCAGTATATAAT
>CAJXOB010000051.1 GCA_913057955.1 uncultured Gammaproteobacteria bacterium
AATGTTTATAAGAGACAGATATTGAGGATGAACTTAAGATTTTAAGTGTTTACGATGATCTAAAAAAAATTACTCCTTTAACATTAGTTTCGACATTTTTAGGTGCGCATTTAGTTCCAAAAGAAACGCCAAGAGCGAATTATTGCCGAATGATAATTGAAGAAATGATTCCTAAAATTGCAAAACAGAAGTTGGCTGAATTTTGTGATATTTTTATTGACGATCATGCCTTTTCTCAAGCTGAAGCTCGCCCAATAGTAGAGGCAGCAAAAGCACATGGATTGAAAATAAAACTGCATGTAGACCAACTTAGTGGAGATGGCGGCGCTGAATTTGCTGCTGATTGTGGAGCTTTTTCAGCTGATCATTTGGAATATGTGTCTGAAGAGGGCATCAAAGCACTTAAAAAATCAGGAACTATTGCTGTTACACTTCCTTTAGCGAGTCTTTATACTTTTCAAAAATCTCTTGATGCAAGAAGGCTTATTGATGAAGGGGTAGAGGTTGCTTTGGCAACAGATTTTAATCCTGGCTCAGCGCCTAGTAATCACTTGCCACTAGCTATGATGTTGGGTTGTACGTTAAATCGAATGAGTCCTAAAGAAACGCTAAAGGCGGTTACTCTTTATGCAGCTAAAGCTCTAGATAAGGCTGATAAAATTGGCTCTATAGAGGCAGGAAAGCGCGCAGATTTTGCACTAATCGACACACCATCAATTGAACATTGGATGTATCATTTTAAAGCTAATGCCAATTGTTTGACAGTCAAAAATGGACGTATCATTTATCAACAGTAATACCATTAAAAGGATTTTTAGATGAAAAACTGGAAATTTAAAGGATTGTATCTTAAGAAGGGGTGGATTTCACCTGCCTATGTCAGTACTGATGATAATGGGAAAATTTTAAGTATTGACTCTGAACCTTCTTTAGAGGTCAATGAATCCGTTGATGGTTTCGCAATTGCTCCTATTCCTAACGCTCATTCACATGCCTTTCAGTACGTGATGGCTGGCCTGACTGAGAATATTCCAAAAGGACATCAGGGAGATAACTTTTGGTCTTGGCGTGAGCGAATGTATGCAGTTGCAGACCAAGTTAACCCCGAGCAAATGGAAGTTATTGCTTCAATGCTTTATGCTGAAATGTTAAGGTTAGGATACGATCACGTAGTGGAATTTCACTATTTAAATAAAGATTCAAATGGGCAAACCTATAATAATCCAAATGAAATGGCTGAGCGATTAATTAGTGCTGCAAAACGAGTGGGAATGAAAATTACAATGACTCCTGTTTACTATCGTACTGCCGGTTTTAATCAGGGACCTTCTGAAGCGCAGCGTCGCTTTCAGTATGAGTCAACGGATTCTTATTTCTCTCAGATTGAGGATTTAATAAGCAAATACCAGGATGATTCTGAAGTCAAAATTGGCTATGGACAACATTCTTTGCGAGCGGCAAATGTTGAGGAGACTAAAGAAATTTTTGCGTATAGTTCGCAAATGCCATGCCATATTCATATTTCAGAGCAAACTCAGGAAGTAGAAGGTTCTTTAAAGCATCTTGGCTCTCGTCCAGTTGAGTGGTTAGCAAGTGAAGTGGGTATGGGACAAAACACCAATTTAATCCATAGTACCCATATAACAGAAAATGAAATGCAAAGCATAATTAGAGCAAAAGCTAATGTGGTTATTTGCCCAAGCACTGAGGGTAATTTAGGGGATGGATATTTTCCAATTTCAGACTATATTGAGGCAGGCGGTCGTTGGTGTATTGGCTCTGATTCGCACATTGGCATTAACCCTTTTGAAGATTTAAGGCTATTGGATTATGGTCAGCGAATGAGTAAACAGAAACGAAATGTTCTGCTTAATGACAAGTCAGGTGATAGTGCGGCTATTTCGTATGAAACTATTTTTAATAATGGCCATTTGGCTGCAGGTGAGAAAAAAAGTGATTATTTTCAAGTGGGTGTTGAACTGGATGCATTAATTATCAACTCTCGCTCACCTTTAATGACCCGAAATGCAATTGATGGTAAGTTGGCAACAATCGTCTACGCGCTTGATAATTCTGCTTTTTATGGTCGACTAAAGTGTGGCGAATGGCTGGTTAAGGATGGCATTCATATAATTCATGACGAAATTATTAAAGATTTTAGTCAGACTGTAAATGACATCAATTAATTCTGAGGCATGGGTATATGATTCGATTTATCATGAAAGTTTTCTTAAAGTGATTTATTTTAATTAAGAGAGCTCTAAGTTCAGCAGAAATAATGATGAAGCCATTTAAAATTTACTCGCCTGAGGACTTTCAGACACTACCTTGGCGAAATGGTTTGGGCTCAACTGTTGAATTGACGTCGGAAAGCTTAGAGGGTCATGAGGCATTTTCTTGGCGCTTAAGTATTGCATCTGTTGCTAACGATGGTCCATTTTCAGATTTCAGTGGCTATGATCGTACTTTGTTGTTACTCGAAGGTGCGGGAATTACTCTTAATAATCCTAATGGCAGCTCTATAGAGCTTAATTCACCACTTGATTGTGCCCATTTTAAGGGCGAGGATTTGATTGATGCTAGTCTTCATGATGGCCCTATTAAAGACTTTAATGTTATGACTTTACGCTCGATTTGCTCGTCCAGTGTTACTGCTATTACTGAAAAAAGTGAACCTTTAATTCAAATAAACGCCGAAAAATTGTTGGTATACAGTTTGAAGCCAATTAAAATTCAAATTGGGTTAGAGCCAAGTATTAATCTTAAAGCTAATCATTTATTGCAATTTGACTACTATATAAATAACACAATGATATTAGATGATACTCAGGCAATTGTTATTCAGATTAACTATAGTTCTTAGCTAGTATTTAATTTCTATCCTTTCTCATAGTGAGTCATATAATTAACACTTACATCATCACCTAATTTGTATTTTTTAGTGAGTGGGTTGTATGTCATTCCAATAATCGAGCTAATCGATAAATTAAAATTTCTAGCCCATCCATCTATCTCGCTTGGACGTATAAATTTCTCATAGTTATGAGTTCCTTTAGGGAGTAGGTTAAGAACATATTCTGCGCCAACAATTGCAAAGAAGTATGATTTAGGGTTTCTGTTAATCGTCGAGAAAAAAACTCTTCCATTTGACTTTACTAGTTTAGAGCAGGCCTCAATAATTAGAGAAGGGTCTGGAACATGCTCCAACATCTCAAGACAGGTTATAACATCAAATGATTCTGACTCAGTTTCAGTTAGATCTTCAGCCGAGATGAATTGATAGTCTATATCAAGTCCCGACTCTAATAGATGAAGTTTCGCAACCTCAAGACCCGCTTCAGCAAGATCAATGCCAACAACTGTTGCTCCTTCAAGAGCTAAGGATTCACTTAAAATTCCACCACCACAACCAATATCAAGAATCCGCTTGCCTTCAAGGGATCCTCCGCACTGTTCTTTGATGTAGTTTAGTCGGAGAGGGTTAATGTCATGTAGCGGCTTAAATTCTGAATTCTTATCCCACCAGCGCGCAGCCAATACTGCAAATTTATCTACTTCGTCATAGTCAACATTACTCATAGAGCGCTAACAAATTCAAGTACTTCTTCTGCGTGACCATCAACTTTAACTTTAATCCACTCTTTTAGAACATCACCGGAAGGACTAATCACAAAAGTTGATCTTTCAATCCCCATATGCTCTTTACCATAAAGTTTTTTGAGCTTGATGACGTCAAATAGTTTGCATAAAGACTCGTCTTCATCTGAGATTAAATCAATTGTGTAGTTAAATTTTTCTCTAAACTTTTCATGAGACTTAATGCTATCTCTAGAAACACCATAAATAACAGTATTATTGCTTGAAAAAGACTCGTGAAGCCTAGTAAAGTCATTGCCTTCAATAGTGCATCCTGGAGTGTCATCCTTGGGATAAAAATAAAGGACAATGTTTCTTCCTTGGCTGTCAGGAATTTGAATTTCTTGATTGCTTGTGGCGACACATGAAGTAGGGTTTATTTTATTCATATACGATATAATCTCTTGGATTTAATTTTTAAAGCATTCATTTTAACATTGATATGCAAAACATCCGAAATTTTTCTATCATTGCACATATTGATCATGGCAAGTCTACAATCGCCGATCGCTTTATTCAGCATTGTGGCGGACTAACTGATCGTGAGATGTCGTCTCAAGTTCTCGACTCAATGGATATTGAGAAAGAGCGTGGGATTACAATTAAATCTCAAAGCGTTTCTTTGCAATACAAAGCCAAAAATGGCCAGACGTATCAATTTAACTTAATTGATACTCCGGGACATGTAGATTTTTCATATGAGGTATCAAGATCTCTTTCTGCTTGTGAGGGGGCCTTATTGATTGTTGATGCTTCTCAAGGCGTTGAGGCACAAACAGTAGCTAATTGTTATACCGCCTTAGACCAGGGCCTAGAAGTTGTGGCGGTTCTTAACAAGATTGATTTACCGGCTGCTGAACCTGAAAGAGTCGTAGATGAGATCGAAGACGTTATTGGCGTAGAAGCTCATGATGCAGTTCATGCAAGCGCAAAGTCTGGAATTGGGATTGAAGAGATTCTCGAGCAGATTGTTGAAAAAATTCCTGCACCAGAAGGTGTGATAGATGCTCCAATTAAAGCGCTCATAATCGATTCATGGTTTGATAATTATTTAGGCGTTGTATCTTTAATCAGAGTTATCGATGGAGAAATCAAAGCTAAAACAAAAATTAAAATTTTCTCCAATAAGAGCGAGCACTTAGTTGATGAAGTCGGTATTTTTACGCCTAAAAGAACTAAGACCGATAGTTTAAAAGCGGGTGAGGTAGGTTACTTGATAGCCAGCATTAAAAATATTGATGGAGCGCCAGTTGGTGACACCATAACTAGCAGTAAAAATCCTGTTGAGCATCCTCTAGAGGGATTTAAGCCAGTCCAACCTAGGGTTTTTGCGGGACTCTTTCCGACTTCTGGTGAAGACTATGAGAAGTTTAGAGATGCTCTAGCTAAGCTTCGCTTAAATGATGCGGCGTTGCAGTATGAACCTGAGAACTCAGATGCGCTTGGATTTGGCTTTAGGATTGGTTTTTTAGGACTTCTTCATATGGAGATTGTTCAAGAGCGTCTTGAGCGAGAGTATGACTTAGATTTAATAACGACTGCACCGACTGTCATATATGAAATTCTTGATACTAAAGGCAATGTATCAAAAATTGATAGCCCATCAAAACTCCCGCCAGTCCAGACAATTTCTGAATTTAGAGAGCCAATTATCACTGCAAATATTTTGGTAACCAGCGAGTATGTTGGACCAGTAATTAGTCTTTGTGTTGAAAAGAGAGGCGTTCAAAAGAGTATTAACTATATGGGCCGACAAGTCTCTATTGTTTATGAACTTCCATTAAACGAAGTGGTTCTAGATTTTTTTGATAAACTTAAATCTGCATCAAGAGGGTTTGCCTCTATGGACTATCATTTTGAGCGCTATCAATCAGCTGATTTGATCCGATTGGATATATTGATAAATAATGAGAGTGTTGATGCTTTGGCATTAATCATTCATCGTGACAACTCGACGTACAAGGGACGTGAAATTGCTGAAAAAATGAAGGAACTAATTCCTAGGCAGATGTTTGATGTTGCAATCCAAGCGTGCATTGGAGTTAAGATAATATCAAGAACAAATGTTAAGGCCCTTAGGAAAAATGTTACTGCAAAGTGCTATGGTGGTGACATAACTCGAAAAAAGAAATTACTTGAAAAACAAAAGAAAGGTAAGAAGAGGATGCGCTCAATTGGAAGAGTAGACATTCCTCAAGAGGCTTTTCTTGCTGTACTTCATATTGATTAAAAAGTTTTTTTTATTTTTGCTTTAAGAATTTTTCAAAATCAGTAAACCACTCAGTATGATCTTCTGAGCAAACTAAAGTAGGCTCTATTTCAGGTGAATCCATAGTGCTTCCAATTGGCACCATCATTGCGCCTCTTCCAGATGAAAATCTTGGAGTTCGAGAGCCGCACTTTATACAAAATGAATTTCCGAAAGTATTTGGTGGATCCATTAGATATTCGTTTACATTGTCTTTGCCAGAGACCCAAAAGAAGTTTTCAGAATGCACAAATAAATTTGATGCAAAGGCTGTTCCAGTTACTTTTCGGCAGCGTGAGCACTGGCACATTCCAAAAAATTCGTATGGCCCTGCCATCTCCCAGGCTACTTTCCCACATAAACATTTTCCATTTAATTTGTTATAAATTTTCATAATGATATACCTTCTCTAACAATATTTTTATATTGAAATTAATTCTAAAAAAACTTGGTTCCAAAGTAAGATAAAACTAGTACGCTAAAAGCAATTTGGGTTGATAAAGCAACTAGCTTTCCTCTCCATCCAAAAACCTTATGTCCCAATAAGACCCCAGCAAATCCAAACCATGCAATGACTGAAAGGATGGTTTTATAGGTAAGTTTTTGCGTAAAAAAATCATCGATATAATAGTAACCTGAGATCAAGGAAAGTGTTAGGAGTAAGAACCCCATTTTTAGCGTTTGGTAAAGGAACTCTTCCATACTTTGAAGTGCTGGAAGTTTGTCTACAAAAGTATTAAAGTTATGCTCATGTAACAAACGTTCTTGAATGCTTAATAAGACTGATTGAGCAGCTGCAATAGCAAGGAGAGCGTAAGCGCCAATAGACAAAAAAACATGAGCTGCAATCGACATAGATAGAAGCTTGCCTTGCGTCTCTGGAAATAAAAATGCAATAATGACTGCAATTGCACTTAGGGGGTATACAAGTATTCCCAAAGAGTGAATGGGTTTACTGAAAGATGTTAGAAACAATAGTGTTGCCACAACCCATGCAACAAAAGAAATGCTGACTGTTAGTCCAAAAAAAACGCCATCGTGCTGCCATAGATCGAACAAAATATAACCATGAGAAGAGCAAGCTAGTAGAAGCATTAAATTGACACTTATTCGGTGTTGATTTGTTACAGAATCTAAAACAAAATATCTAGTTAGCAAAAGACCAGATAATAGATAAGCAATAAATGGCAGAGCGTGAAGTAAAGGCATTTCTAGCTTTGTCTTTGCAAAAGATTATATAATACGATAATTCAATCAAGTAGAACATAATGTTTGATAATTTAACAGAACGACTATCCAATAGCTTTAAGGCCATTCAAGGTAAAAATAAGCTATCCGATGAAAACATTAAAGAGGCAATAAGAGAAGTCAGAAGATCTCTCCTGGAAGCCGATGTTGCTCTTGACGTAATTAAGTTTTTTATTGAGCGCGTTCAAGCTAAGGCAATTGGACTTAAAGTTGCTGAAGGATTAAACCCATCTCAAGCATTTATTAAGCTAGTTGAAGCTGAATTAACCGACGTTATAGGTGGTCAAAATGAATCACTAAACCTTTCAACCCAACCTCCAGCCATTGTTATGGTTGCAGGTCTTCAAGGCTCAGGTAAAACCACCTCAATTGCTAAATTAGCGCGTTATTTAAAAGAAGAGCAGAAAAAGAAAGTGCTCGTTGTAAGTGCGGATGTTTATAGGCCTGCTGCTATTGAACAACTAAAAATTCTTGCTGAACAAATAGGGGTAGATTTTTTCCCTTCAAGCGTTAATGATAAGCCTGCAAAAATAGTTTCAGATGCAAAAAAGAAAGCTCAATTGCAATTTCATGACGTTCTTCTAGTTGATACTGCAGGGAGACTTCATGTAGATGAGCAAATGATGTCTGAAATTCAAATTCTTCAGAAACAAGTTAATCCAATCGAAACCTTGTTTGTTGTTGACTCAATGACAGGACAAGATGCTGCGCATACTGCGAAAGCATTCTCAGATATGCTTCCACTGACTGGGATTATCTTAACAAAGACAGATGGAGATGCTAGAGGTGGCGCGGCTCTATCAGTGAAACATATAACTGGAAAGCCTATTAAATTTATGGGTGTTGGTGAAAAGACTGATGCTTTGGAGCCATTTTATCCAGATAGACTTGTTTCTCGTATTCTTGGAATGGGTGATGTTTTATCTTTAGTTGAAGAAATTTCAAAAAAAGTTGACCATAAAAAGGCCCAAAAAAATGTACAAAAAATGGCAAAAGGCAGGTTCGATCTTGATGATATGAGGGATCAGTTAATGCAAATGCAGCAAATGGGCGGAATGGGGGCTTTAATGGATAAACTTCCTGGAATGGGCCAGATGCCTCAAAGTGTTAAAAATCAAGTCATTGGAGACACTGAAAGCAGCCGAATGGTTGCCATTATTAATTCTATGACACCCAAAGAAAGAAATCACGTTAATTTAATCAAGGGATCTCGTAAAAAAAGAATTGCTGATGGCTCAGGCACTGACGTTCAGCATGTAAATAAATTGTTAAAGCAATTTGAAAAAATGCAAAAAACAATGAAAAAGATGAAGGGCGGTAAAATGAAAAAAATGATGCAGCAGATGGGTGGTATGCAAGGGGAAGGCGGAATGCCTGATCTTTCAAAGATGCCTGGACTAGGAAACAAAAAATTTCCATTTTAAACAAATTGTTTGTTTTTTCTCGCTAACTATTGCAGTTTGTTGTTTTTGATATAAAATCCGAACTTTTATATCGTCATTTTTAATTGAAATGAAATTTAATCTCAAACTTCTGACCCTTGTTTTGTTTGGTTTCCTCTTTCTCAATCCTTCATTATCTTTTGGCGATGAGTCAATTGAAACTATTCAGCTTTCATTAGTCATTACCTCTGCAGACGAGATAAGCTTGACGGCAGTTAAGCAAGTCGAGAAGGGGCTTAATTCTTATGAAGCTATTAGTCAATTAATTACTGTTGGCGTAAAAGATACAAGTTTTGGTCCTCAGATTATCTCTTTAGGTGGAATTGAGGCAGTTGGAAATACATATTGGGCGTTGTACGTTAATGGCTTAATGTCAATGGTTGGAGCGCAAGATGTTATACTTTCAAAAGATACATTTATTCGCTTGAATATGGAAGCATTTTAATATATTATTGTTTGAAAAATTTAGGAGAGAAATGATGAGCAATCAAGATCACAAACTTAACTCAAGTTTCAGTTATTTAGTTATTCTGGCGGCATTAATTGTTTTGGGTGTTGCGGGCAGATTGCTACCTCATCCACCCAACTTTACGCCAATGGCCGCAATAGCTTTATTTGCAGGTTTTATTTTTGTAAAAAGATACATGGCTATTGTTGCGGTTATCGTCACTATGCTTCTTTGTGACTATTTTGCTTTTGGTTCACTTTCTGCAAATTGGTTCGGCTCGAAGTCTATGTTTGTTGTCTATCTTGCACTCCTATTTCCAATTGTCTTTAAAAACTTCTTACAAAAGAAACTTGGCGTATTAAAAATTGCAGGAGCTGCTTTAGCAAGTTCTATTGTCTTTTTCTTAGCAACTAACTTCGCAGTCTGGGCGTTTTCACCAATGTATGCAAAAACTCTTGAAGGATTATTACTTTGCTATACGATGGCAATTCCGTTTTTTCAGAATACAGTTGCAGGTAATTTAGTATGGTCAGGTGTAATATTCGGCGCCTATTTTGCTTTACGTCACTTCTCGAATGTAAGAATTTTGAATCAAAAAGACAAATCAATTTTTAGCTAGATTATATTTTTGCCTGACAATTCGTCTAATATTAATTTCTTAAAGTGAATTTATAGCTTATGTCTAGGCATTTAAAAGGACTTTTAATGACCGTTTTTGCGGTAATTCTATTAAGTCCAGACTCTGTTCTCATTAGGTTGGTTGAAGAGGCATCTCCAGAGGTTGACAGCTGGACAGTTCTTTTTTGGAGGGGGCTCTTATATGCTGTAGGAGTTTCTTTATTAGTCTTTCTAAAATATCGATTAAAGACACTCGAAGAATTCAAAAAAATTGGAAAAGGGGGATTATTAATAGGCTTATTTTCCGGAATCAGTACAGGAACTTTTGTTTTCGCAATTGTTTATACATCAATAGCAAATGCTCTTGTTATTATAAGTACTGGTCCAATAATGATAGCAATTGTTTCTTGGTTTCTACTTAAGGAAAAGTCCAGTCTAGTGACGTGGGCCTCTATGGTAATTGTTTTTATTGGAATTTATATTGTTATGAGTGGAAGTCTTGGAGGGGAAAACCTTGTTGGTGACTTTTTTGCTTTGATTACAGCAGTAATGATGGGATTCACTTTTACTTTGACTCGTAAATATAAAGACGTCAATATGGTTCCTGTGAATGCAATTGGCGGGGTGATTGCGGCTCTCATAGCATATGTGATGGCTAGTAAAATTTCAGTTCCACCCGAAGTAATTAAATACATAATTGCTATGGGGGTAATACTATCAATATCATTTAGTTTGATTACAATTGCACCAAGATATATGCCTGCAGCTGAAGTCGGAATGATTATGCCCCTAGAAACTGTGTTGGGGTCATTGATTGCTTGGTACGTAATACATGAAGAGCCTTCGATAAATGCTCTAATTGGTGGATCGATTGTTATTGTGACTTTGTTCTGTCACTCATGGTATAGCACTAAGCTGGCAAGAAACCAGCTAAGCTAATCTGCCATAATCTTATTAACGTAAACTTTCTCAAGATTTAAATATGAATAATCATTTTAAATATGAATAATCATTTTAAAGGACTACTAATTGCTTTTTTTGGGGTATTGATGCTGACTCCAGATCCTGTATTAGTAAGGCTTGCAGATGCTGATACTTTTACCATTCTTTTTTGGCGTGGTT
>CAJXOB010000052.1 GCA_913057955.1 uncultured Gammaproteobacteria bacterium
GGGCCTCGACTTGGCTAAAGAAGTCACGGTCGATAAGGCTTATTCTTGGAGCGAAGGGTCCTGGGTGCACGAGGTTGGACACACCGCAAAGCCAGAACAGGATTTGCCCTGGCATGTGGTGGCCTATGACTTTGGCGTCAAGCGTAATATCTTGAGAATGTTAGTGGATAGAGGTTGCCGGTTAACCGTTGTGCCAGCCACCACAACGGCTGCCGATGTATTGGCTTTGCGGCCCGATGGTTTGTTTTTATCAAACGGGCCGGGAGATCCGGAGCCATGTACCTACGCAGTAAAAGCCATAAAAACTATTCTTGAAACGGACGTTCCGGTGTTTGGCATCTGCTTGGGTCATCAGTTGCTGGGTTTGGCTAGTGGTGCTGCCACGGTGAAAATGAAATTTGGACATCACGGAGCGAATCATCCTGTTCAGGATAAAAAAACAGGGAAAGTCTTTATTACAAGCCAAAATCATGGATTTACTGTCGACACCTCCTCCCTTCCTGATAATCTTAAAATTACTCATGTCTCATTATTCGATAATACACTCCAAGGTATTAGTCGAATAGATGCTCCAGCATTCAGTTTTCAAAGGCACCCTGAAGCTAGCCCAGGACCTTCTGAAATGGCCTATTTATTTGATCAATTCATCAAAATGATGAAAGGAAATAAATGACTAAGCGGACCGACATAAAATCAATTCTTATTATTGGTGCAGGTGGAGCAACTCAAGGAATTCTAAAGCCAATACTTGATTGTAATCCTGCAAAAATATTGCTAGCGAACCGTACAAAAGAAAAATCTTTAAAACTAGCAAGTAAGTTTTTAAAGTATGGGAAAGTTTGCGGCTTTGGATTAGATCAAATTAAAGCAAAACCAGTTGATATTGTTATTAATGCGACTAGTGCATCAATTGATGGAAATATCCCTCATATCCCACAAGGAGTTGTCGAGGGGGCCCTTTGTTATGACTTAATGTATGGAATAGAAACTCCATTCATGAAATGGGCAAATGAGCACTCCGCCAGAAAAGTTAGTGATGGCCTTGGAATGCTTGTAGAGCAGGCAGCACTCTCTTTTTCTTTTTGGCTAGGAAAAAGTCCTCAAACTAAGACAGTAATAAATTCAATTAGGGCGAAAGACGACTAATAACCCATTCTTCATCTTTTCGCTCGTATATTAGGCGATCATGAAGCCTACTTTCCCTTCCTTGCCAAAACTCAATACTTTCTGGAACAACTCTATACCCTCCCCAAAATTCAGGAAGAGGAATTTCTCCACTGGCAAATTTCTTTTTCATTACTGCAAACTGGTCGACCAAAATTGCTCTAGATGAAATTTTTGATGATTGATTTGAAGACCAGGCGCCTAACTGCGAATCTTTAGGCCTAGAGGAAAAATACTTTAGGGACTCTAACTTCGTAATCTTCTCAACGCTTCCAATAATTTTAACTTGTCTTTCTAGTGCAAGCCAAGGAAATAGAAGAGCAGCCTGAGGATTGTTTTGAATTTGTCTCGATTTCTTAGACTCGTAATTTGTAAAAAACACAAAGCCTTTATTATCAAAATATTTAAGGAGAACCGTTCTAATTCCAATATAATCGTCTGATGTAGCTAGACTCATAGCACTAGGCTCAACAATGTTCGCCTCAATAGCTTGTGAAAACCATAAAGAAAACTGCTCAATTGGATTAACTTTAAGGTCGCCTTTAACAATACCACTTTTGAGATATTCTTTTCTAAGATTACTTAAATCACCAGTCATATTATTTCCTTCAAAAAGGGATTAAATTACTTTTTTTCGATTCTGTAAGATGCTTTGTAATTAATGACTTGACAGGAGGGAAGCGATCTGCAAACTTTAAGACTAATTTTCTAACTTTTTTAGCAACTGCATCGTCATTCGTAAATAATGAAACAACACCATTCGTTCCAAAGTACATCAATCTAGATAAATGTATTTGTTTATTTTCAAATTCCCGTAAAACTACATCTGAACCAATATCATTACCATTTTGAGTGGCTTTTTTTATTGCAAGAGAGAGAATATTTTGTCCTCTTAAGCCTAAATTAAAACCGTGCGCAGTAACTGGGTGCATTCCAACAGCAGCATCACCAATAAGTGCAAAACGAGTGGCTCTAAATTTTTGAGCATAAACACCAACCAAAGGATAAGAATGCCTTTTACCGATTTGCTTCATTTCACCAAGACTTCCATTAAAACCTTCACTCGCTAGCGAGCAAAACTTTTTTTCATCCATATTTAACATTTCATCGGCCTCATTCGTTGGAACCGTGAGTACCACAGAAGATATGTTGCCATTTAGCGGTAAGAGTGCAAGTGTATGGCCATAATTAAAGCACTCAAGGGCTGTTTGATTATGAGATTTTTCATGAGACACTCTAGTAATTATCATTACTTTAGAAAAGTCTTTCATCGTAGATGAGATACCCATCTTTCTTCGTATTTCTGAAAAACGACTATCCGCAGCCACAATAAGTTTTGTTTTGATAATCTCTCCATTTGAAAGAGTAATTTCTGCACTAGAAGGGCTTGTACTAAGAGAATCAACAGCCAAATCATTGATAATAGTTATATTATCTGCGATTGATACTTTTTTATATAAGGCAAGCCTAATTAAATTATTTGGAACTAGGTACCCAAGAGCATCTATTGAGGCTCTATTTGCTTCAAAATTTAATAATGAATCTGAATCACCATCAAAAACCTTAGCCTCCTTGAGAGGGCTTACTTTAGTTTGATCAATTAAATCCCAAACACCGAGTTTTTGAAGTATCTTTAGCGAGTTATGGGTTAAAGCAGTCTCTCTTCCATCTGGCTTTGGATTTGAAATCGAGATATGAGGAGATTTCTCAACTACAAGGACCTTTTGACTTTGATTAGCCAATGAGCAAGCAAAACTCAGTCCTGCTGGCCCAGCGCCAACAATTATCACATCATAGTTGTTATCTTTCATACACTTTAGTTTGCAAACTAAGTAGCTTATTCACTTCTTGCTTTTTGACTCTTCAATTTTTTTAAGCCAGTATGCACTTTTTTCAAGATCCTTCTCAACTCCAATTCCATCTTGATACATTTGAGCTACTTTAATTTGAGAGTCAATATTATCTCTCCTTGCTGCAATGATATAGTATTCATAAGCTTTTTTAAAATCTTGTGAAACCCCTTCGCCTGTTTCATACATTTGAGCCAAATTATGCTGAGCATCAAGATACCCCTGCTCTGCAGATAAACTAATCCAGTTAAACGCCTTATTAAAGTCGACATCTATCCCAGCCCCTAGATAATAAATAGCTCCTAGAGTATATTGAGCTTTTGGGTGAGATTTATTTGCAGCATCTTGGATATACTTAAAGCCTTTTGCATCATTTTGATTAACGCCTACTCCAGCAATATACATGATTCCAACGGCAGTCATGGCGTCTAGGTCACCTGTTTTAGCGCCTAATTCAAAAGCTCTTAGTGCCTTCTCATAATCTTTTTGTTCTACCAATTCAATTCCTCTTTCATACAAACCATCTTCTGCATTTACTTGAGGTAGTAATATAAAAGAAAGAGATAGTAGCAATAATATCTTCGTTAGAGAAATACTGAATAGTTTGACTATATTGTTCATTTTTAGATATAAATAGTTATGTACTGAAATATAATAATTATTTTACAGTTTTTTTATATTTTAAACATCGCCTCTTGGAACAAAATCTAAAACTGTTGCATTAATACAATACCTAGGTAAACCATCAGGCCCATCATCAAATACATGGCCTAAATGAATATCTGAACTCATAGATCTAATTTCTGTGCGCGACATGCCATAACTAAGATCAATTACTTCATAAACCTCATTACGAACTGGCCTCGTGAAAGATAGCCAGCCTGACTTGGAATCAAATCGATCTGCGGTATCAAAAAGTGGCCTTCCAGATAACTTATCAATAAAAACTCCATCGGGGGTATTTTTAAAAACTTCATATTGCTCGCAAAACCTTCTATCAGTGCCTTCATTAAATGCAACATTAAAAGCTTCAGAACTCTTTCCAAGCTTAAATTCACCTAACGCCTTGTAAAAATCTTCAGCAGACAAAAGACCTTGATGAGCCCAAACCTCCTTTCCGTCTTCAATAAGAAAAATAGTCGGCGTAGCCCAGGTTTCAGTTTTAAGATCAAAACCATTAAGCGTTGAGGCTGGAGTAGAGCGAAGAGGAATGGTGCCTTGATACTTTGAGGTAACTTTTTTCTCAAACTCTAAGCAAAATAGGCAGGTCCCTTCAACTTCAGGACCAATTACGATAATTTCTTTACCACCTAGTGGGGTTATATCATCAAAAGTGCTCTCCGTTTTAATTTGCGTAAGAAAGGTGACACCAGTAGAGTGGTCAGGACAATAACCATTCGGATTTCTCAGTATGTAGTCTTGGTGGTATTCTTCGGCAGGCCAGAATTTATCTAACGCAGCCATTTCGGTGACAATCAACCCATAACCCTTTTCTGTTAACAGTTTTTGGTATGTATTTCGAGTTTGTGTAGCAATTTGTTGTTGCTCATCAGTGGTCCAATACACAGCAGATCGATAGTTATTTCCAACATCATTGCCCTGCCTATTTAGCTGAGTTGGATCGTGAATCTCCCAAAAAAATTTAAGCAGTTGTTCCGTAGAAACTCTATCAGTATCGTATGCAACCTTAACTGTTTCAGTATGGTTGATTAGAGTATTTTTAGTGGTAGATTTTTCCTCGTCAGATAATCCAATATTTTTAAGAACAGAAAGAAAACTTTCACTTTGAACTCTTCTGTTATTAAGAACGTCTTGATAGGTGGGATTCTCATAATTTCCACCAGAGTAGCCAGAAACAACATCAACAACACCCTCAATGTTTTCAAAGTTTTTTTCAACACCCCAAAAACACCCTGCAGCAAAAAAAATTTCTAGAATCACTAGCCCAACCTGTATTTAAATGAATAAATACGAGATTCTACACTTGGTAAATGAGTAAAAGGTGTTTAATATGTGAAGAATAAAGAACTTATTCAGAGGAAATAATTTTAGAATTTACATCAATTTTTAACTTAATAGAAAAAGCCTCATAAATAGACATAGCTCATATATTTTAAATGTAATTAATTAGCAACCTTTAAATAACCTTTAAGATAACTAGAAGGAATAGTGATTTTATTAGATATTGATGCTTTTGAATTAAAGTCAATTGAAAAACCTTTGGCCATATTTTCTTTCAAAAAACTCTCACTTAAATCAAATTCCACTATTTCATTATAGTCACAATCAAAAGAAGAGCAGCCAGAGGCCTTCAATGAAATTAAAGTAACATCCATTTGGTTTTCATTATCACAGCCAGCCCATTTATCGCAATAACTCGCTGAAGAGTAGTTTCTTCTTTCATCCGAAGTGTATGTAACTGAAAAATTAATCTTATGCTGAATTGAGCCATTATTATCTTTATAACCTAGCAGATAATAATCTAAATTTTCAGCCTTACCAACCACATTTCTTGATTTAGTATCAGAAATTTTTGGCCCAACAAACTTTAGATTATTGTCTGAAACTTTAACCATTTCAGCATATTTGACAACATTCTCAAGCTCTACTTGGTTATTTTCAGCCTCAATTTTTCTTTTGTTAAGCTCTTTGATTACTGCTGAAGCCATGTTGAGATCCGCTATCTTACGAGCTTCAACTAAATTTTGATCGTGGGATAAGCCCAAAGCAAGAATCTTTTCTGTTTGAACATCAGAAGGACTTGTTGTAGAGAGATCGAGCGAAGCAAGATTAATTGAAGGAACATTAATTGAAGAACAGCCAATTAAACCAAAAGATAATAATAAGATTAGAAGTATTTTTTTCATATTTGTATTATATTTAAATTAAACCTAAAAAAATAAATTCTTTTCATATAGAAAATATTTGAAGTTGGTAGTCACGGTCAGATTTGAACTGACGACTTCCACCATGTCATGGTGGCACTCTAACCAACTGAGTTACGCGACTGAAAAAGTGAAATTATACTGCTTCGAAAGCAGAGCGAATAATTTTTTGAATATTAGTTGCAGCTTCATAACGATTTTCTGCATTTTTAATTGGTCTGCCAACCACAATATAATCAGAGCCGCTCTTAAAAGCAGTTGCAACATCAACGACTCTCTTCTGATCATCGTCATTAGCGACTGGACGAATACCTGGGGTTACTGCAATAAGCTTATTGTCAACATATTCACGTATATATGGAACTTCTAAACCAGAGGAAACAATGCCATCACATCCAGCTTCAAACGCTCGTTTAGCTCTTGAAATAACTAAATCCTTAACATTACAATCAAAACCTAAATCATCTAAGTCTCCCCTATCTAAGCTCGTAAGTGCAGTAACAGCAAGGATTTTTAAATTATTTTTATTCTCGGCAGCTTTTTCCATTAGGGCTTGATTGCCATGGATAGTTGCAAAAGTAGCGCCATAATCACTTAGTCTTGCAATTGTTCTGCCAACTGTCTCAGGAACATCAAAAAATTTCAAATCAACGAATACTTTTTTATCTCTTGCTATTAACCAGTCTAGTAACTCAAAGTATTGGCCTGTCATTAGAAGCTCCATACCAATTTTATAAAAATTGACACTATCATCAAGCTCTGAGACAATTTTTTTGGCTTCTGAAACTTCAGCAACATCTAATGCAAAGATTAAACGATCTTCAATTTTAATATCTTTCATGAGTTTTTAATAATTTAAAAAATAAATCTATTACATTAAATTAATGACTAGCTTTATTATATAGATAAGGGCATTAACTAGACTGAAGAAATGTATTTTTTAGTCGCATTAAATAAAATTTTTGCAGCACGCTCACCCAAATGAATTTGATCAAATAGCAACCATTGCCCTCTTGACTTAGCTATTTCATCCCATGGCTTTTTAAAAATATAGTGGTGTACCATTCCACCATAAATTCTTCTAATAATTGGAAGTGAGTTTGGATCATAATCACTTTTAACGTGATAAGTCCTTTTAGATAAATCATCCCATAAAAGTTTTGAGACTGGAATAAGGTTAATGTTTTTATTATTTGCTGTTAACTCTATGAAGTCATTAAATTTTCTTATATGCACATTAATTGCAGAATCTATATTCTCACCAATAGGTGGAAGTGTGCATATCGCAATTTTAGATGTCCCGTTTAGTCTATCAAGAAGTTTGGGTAATAATTTCTTATAGCTTTTAAAAGTTGGAATTTCGGGCAATTTATTATTCGACTTGTAACGCTCCCCTGACTTTTTATTGAAAGAAGCCATTGCATCATTAGACCCAATCATCAAGATTATTATGTCGGGACTACAATTTACAATTGACTCTATTCTGTTATTTACTTGCCAAGCCACATCACCATTAATACCTTCATTAAGGACTGTATCTTCTGGATACTCATTACGAAGGCGTTCAACCCAGCATTCCCCAATATTTCCATGCGTTAACGAATCTCCAATACAGGCTATAACTCGACCAGATTTTAAAGACAACTCCTGAGATAGATCATCAGCCCTTCCTTTTGGAGGGGTTGCTGCTATAGAGGAAACATAGAAATAAACAACTGTAATTAAAATTACAGTTGCTATTAATAAATATAAGATGAAGAGAAGCAATTAAGGCTTAAAACTCAACTAGGAAAAATTAATTACCAAGACCGTCAATAGTTACCTCAATTTTTATAACATCTTTAGAGGGTCTTCTGTTACTTTTAAAGCTAACATCACGACCAGCATAGTCCACTGTAACTAGGTAGTGACTCAATCTTTTCTCGATCACTTGCCTAGTTTTAGTCTCACAGACTTCTTGCCTAATTATTTTTTTACCAGTAGTGTTGGCTTTTTTTTCTGCATCATTCGCAATTGAAGCGCCCATAAGCGCCCCAAAAAGAGTCATAGCATCCTTTCCATCGCCATCTCCAAGTTTGTTACCTATAGCGCCTCCAAGAACAGCACCAAATAACTCATTAGTTGCACTTCCATCACCGCCGCTTTGGACTGTTTCCTGAATATAACAATCTTGATAAGGTTCATCAACTCTATAGTTTTTATAGACTTTTTCAACGGATGTAACAGTCGCAGAATCTACAAAGCTCCCTGCAAAAGACAATTGCGATGTAAGTATAAATAAAGTGATTAGTGAATTTTTTAAGATCGCTTGCATAAGTATGCTCCAATAATGTTTAACCCCTATAATATAAATTATATACTTTTTTAGTAATATCATTGAAATTAGTTAACAATACTTTATATTATATTCATGACCCAATGTGCTCTTGGTGCTGGGCATTTCGACCAACATGGTATAAAGTTTTGAAAGCATTACCAAGTAATATCAAAGTAATCTATTTGTTAGGTGGTCTTGCACAAGATAGTGATAAACCTATGCCTCTAGAGACTCGTAAGTATGTCCAAGAAAATTGGACGAAAATTCAAGAAGTAGTTCCAGGTATAGAATTTAATTATGACTTCTGGTCTTTAAACGAACCTAGACGATCAACATATCCTGCTTGCAGAGCGGTGATCTCTGCCAGATTGCAACACGCTAAATTTGAAGTTTTAATGACTGAAGGTATTCAAAATGCATATTATTTGAATGCTCAAAATCCTTCCAATGAAGACACTTTGATTAAAATTGCTTTAGAAATTGGACTAAATAGAGAAGTATTTATTGCAGACCTTGCATCACAGAAGGTTAATAAAACTCTTCTTAAAGAAATTAATGAGGTTAAATTACTACCAATCAATGGCTTTCCATCATTAGTATTAGTTAAAGAAAACACTCTTAAAAGGATAGAAGTTGACTACTTGGAAGATAAATATATTATTAATCAAATAATAGCTTGAATAATTACTCATAAGTGGCAATAATATACCCCTTGCCTTGGTAGCTCAGCTGGATAGAGCGCTCGCCTCCTAAGCGAGGGGTCTCAAGTTCGAATCTTGACCAGGGCACCACAGAACACTCTAGAAAACCTCTGAAACACTTGCTGTACAAAAGATACAGCATTTGACAACTTTAGAGGAGTAGCACAAAGTGTGGCACAATAATTCACATTATCTATACAAAAGGTCCGGAGTTTACTATTACTCAAGAAGGATTCCTATTGATATTCAAGAGGTCTATTCTAGAAAAAAGATAGTTGTCAGTCTAAAAACAAAATCAAAACGTATAGCTTTATCAAGTTCTTCAATGTTAACAATGGAGCTTGATAAATATTGGTCGTCTTTCAGAATCAAACAGCTCGCTAGTAACTACTTACCCAACTACCTTGGCAATCCTCAAAACTTAAGTAATTTGACAATATCAGATGCTAGGGATTACTACTTGGCATTGAAAGGCAAAACAAAACCTAAGTTATTTCATCAGATAGCCAACAGGAACACTCAATATATCATTGATGTTCTAGGCAATAAGGACCTGTCTCAATACACAACCATTGATGCTGGTAAATTTAGAGATGCCCTCCTCAAGCGAGGATTGGTAACTAGTAGTGTTCACAGAGTATTTTCATCAATCAAATCTATTGTTAGTCTTGTTATTAAAGAAAAAGGTTTGAAAATAGAAAATCCATTTCTAGGTGTCTACATACCCGACCTTAACGATACCACTATTAGGATGCCTATTACTATTGGGGAAATTAGAATAATTCAATCCAAATGTATGAATATTGATGATGATTTAAGATGGGTTATTTCAATCATAAGCGATACTGGAATGAGGCTTGCAGAAGCTATTGGCTTGAAATCAGAAGATATAATTCTCAATTGCGACATACCCCACGTAATAATTAGACCCAACAATAAAAGAAGATTAAAAACAAAACAAAGTCAAAGAGTCATACCACTAGTTGGCGTGTCTTTATGGGGTGCTAAACAAGCCTTAAAGTATCAACCAAATGGTTATCTTTTTCAGAGATATAACAAGGGCTCAATCAGTAATGCTAACTCAGCTTCTGCAGCACTTAATAAATGGATTAAGCCCTATCTTTCAGACAACCAAGTTGTTCATAGTTTTAGGCATTCAATGAGAGATAGACTTCGTGCGGTTGAGTGTCCAACTGATATTGTAGATAGTATTGGTGGATGGAGTAAGTCATCTATTGGTGAAAACTACGGCAGAGGCTATCCTCTAGAGGTGCTTTACAAATGGTTGAAGAAGATAGATGACGCCTAACAACACTTTGTGCTACTCCTCTAAAGTTGTCAAATGCTGCATCTCTTGTACAGCAAGTGTTTCAGAGGTTTTCTAGAGTGTTCTGTGGTGCCCTGGTCACGGACATAGAATCCCTATGAAGGTCTCAAATCACTGCTGTATCAGCTAATTCATTGTAGGACAAAGGCTCACTTAAGTCAAGAAGGTCTTATTTGTGCTACAGTTTGTACTACAGTTTCACTCGAGTTCATCACTAAGGATAGACTCGAGTTTACTACCACAGACTCTTCACCCCCCTAGGGACCCAACACGCACTCA
>CAJXOB010000053.1 GCA_913057955.1 uncultured Gammaproteobacteria bacterium
AAAACATACTATATGGAAACGATAACCGTCTCATGGTTCTTGTCGGCCCATGTTCAATTCATGACACCAAGGCAGCAATCGAATATGCAAACAACTTACTCAAATTAAAAGACGAATTGTCTGAGGATTTGTTTATCGTTATGCGAGTGTATTTTGAAAAGCCTAGGACGACAGTTGGCTGGAAGGGTTTAATTAATGACCCATACTTAGATGAGAGTTTTGATATTGATAAAGGCCTTGAGACCGCACGCAAACTTTTAGTTGATTTAGGTGAAATAAATATGCCAGTTGGCGTTGAATACTTAGACGTGTTAACGCCTCAGTACTTGTCTGATTTGATTTCTTGGGGTGCTATAGGTGCTAGAACAACGGAGAGTCAATCACATAGAGAGCTAGCGTCAGCATTATCTTGTCCTGTGGGATTTAAAAATGGCACAGGAGGCTCTTTAGAAATTGCTTTTGATGCAATTCAGTCTGCTAATAGCCCTCATCACCTCTTATCTGTTAACAAGGATGGTGGTATTAGCCACTTTACTTCTTTAGGCAACGATACGGCTCACATTATTCTTAGGGGTGGGAAGGATGGGCCAAATTATTCGAAAGAGCATATTGAAACTACCTGTGAGAAATTAAAAGACAAAGGTTTGGTTTCTAAAGTAATGGTAGATTTCTCGCATGCAAACTCTGAGAAACAGTTTAAAAATCAATTGAAAGTTGGCGCAAATATTGCGGCTCAGATTGAAGAAGGTTCAGAATCAATTTTTGGTGTCATGATTGAATCTCATATCAATGAAGGAAATCAAAAAGTTGGGCCATTACCATCATTAAAGTATGGAATTAGTATTACTGATAGCTGTATTGGGTGGGAAGACACAGAGTCCCTTTTAAGGGATCTAGCAAAATCTGTAAAAGCTAGAAATTCATAGATTTTTTTGCTGTTTTTAGCCTTCAAAAAGACCCAAATAATTGGTGTGTTTTTACCTCATCTAGGGTACAATTAAATCTAGTTATTTTTATAGGTTTGTTGTATGTCTGACGATATCGATTCTAAAGAAATCCTCGATCAAAAATTCCCAATAGTTACTATAGAAGACGAGATGCGTGACTCCTATTTGGAGTATGCAATGAGCGTAATTGTGGGAAGGGCTTTGCCTGATGTTAGAGATGGTTTAAAACCAGTTCATAGGCGTGTTCTTTATGCCATGGAAGTACTTGGGAATGATTACAATAAATCTTATAAAAAATCTGCCCGTATTGTGGGCGATGTTATCGGTAAGTATCACCCTCATGGTGACACAGCAGTATATGACACTATCGTAAGAATGGCTCAGCCATTTTCGATGAGATGTATCCTAGTAGATGGTCAGGGAAACTTTGGTTCAGTAGACGGAGACCGCGCCGCAGCTATGCGTTATACAGAAATACGTATGACAAAGCTTTCGCATGAACTCTTAAGAGACTTAGATAAAGAAACGGTTGATTTTATTGATAACTATGACGGCTCTGAAAGTGAACCTTCAGTTTTGCCTACTCGAGTCCCAACTTTATTGGTTAATGGCTCTTCAGGAATTGCTGTGGGAATGGCTACCAATATCCCGCCCCATAATCCAACTGAAGTTACTGAGGCTTGCCTTAGGTTCATTGATAATGAAGACATAACTATTGATGAACTTTTAGAAATTATGCCTGGACCTGATTTTCCTACAGCAGGAATTATTAATGGTGCATCTGGTATACGAGAGGCGTATGAGACTGGTAAAGGAAAGATTTACATGCGCTCAAGATCTCACGTTGAAGGTGAAGATAAATTAAGCATTGTTGTAACAGAGCTTCCATATCAAGTAAATAAAGCAAGGCTCATTACTAAAATTGCAGAGCTTGTTAAAGATAAAAAAATTGATGGAATAACTGGTCTTAGAGATGAGTCAGATAAAGATGGTATGCGTATGGTGGTTGAACTTAGGCGAGGAGAAGTGCCAGAGGTTATGCTGAATAACCTATATAAGCTAACAGAAATGCAAACTGTCTTTGGTATCAACATGGTTGCAATTGACAAGGGGATGCCAAAATTAATGAATCTAAAGTCTATCTTGAGTGCCTTTATTGCGCATAGAAGAGAGATAGTAACTCGCCGCTCTATTTTTGAGCTTAACAAGGCAAAAGATCGAGCCCATTTATTGGAAGGCTTGTCCGTCGCTCTTTTTAATATTGATGAAGTTATTGCGCTTATAAAGGCTGCTCCTAACCCTAGTGAAGCAAAAGAAGGGTTGGTTGCGAGAGTCTGGAAGGGATCTGTTATTCAAGAGCTTATTGGTGATAGAGACATGGCTCAGTTCAAGCCACAAGATTTAGGTGCTGATCTTGGCCTCCAAAAGAATGGAGATTATCAATTATCAGAAAAACAAGCGCAAGCTATTCTTGATTTAAGACTCCACAGATTAACGGGTCTTGAGAAGGACAAAATATTTAATGAATTTAATGGCCTACTAGAAGAAATCAAAAATTTACTTGATATTCTTCAAAATCCAGACCAATTAATGGATGTAATTCGTCAAGAGATTACTGAAATTCGAGATAATTTTGGTGCTCCTCGAATTACTGAGATTATCGAAAATAAAATCGACCTTACACTTGAAGATCTAATTGCCCAAGAAGATAGAGTGGTAACTTTATCTCATGGAGGTTATGTTAAGGCTCAATCTCTTAGTGATTATCAGGCGCAGAGAAGGGGTGGCAAGGGTAAGGCTGCTACCAAAATGAAAGATGAAGATTTTGTAGATCAGTTGTTTGTAGCAAACTCGCATGATACAGTTTTATGTTTCTCATCTAGAGGAAGAGTGCATTGGCTGAAAGTTTATGAATTGCCAATGGCCTCAAGAATTTCCAGAGGAAAGCCAATCATTAACTTGCTTCCTTTAGAGAAGGATGAATCGATCAATGCAATATTGCCAGTCAAAGAGTTTACTGATGACCAGTTCGTGTTTATGGTTACGAGTTCAGGTACATGTAAAAAAACATCACTTAAAAACTTTTCACGTCCAAGAAACGGCGGAATTATTGCAATTGAGCTTAGAGATGATGACAAGTTAGTTGGCGTTGAAATTACTGCCGGTGAGCACGACATCTTACTTTTCTCTTCGGCTGGAAAATCTATACGCTTTAAAGAGTCTGATGTCCGTTCAGTTGGTCGAACAGCTATAGGAGTCCGAGGAATACGTTTGGCGGACAAGGATCAAGTAGTTTCATTGATCGTTGCAGAGTCAGGCGACCCTATTCTTACAGCGACTGAAAAAGGCTATGGCAAGAGGACTCAATTGGATGAATATCGCTCTCAAGCAAGAGGTGGTTCGGGGGTTATTTCAATAAAAACATCGGATAGAAATGGTGAAGTAGTTGGCGCTATTCAGGTGACTGACGAAGATGAGATGATGCTAATTTCAAATAAAGGTACTTTAGTTAGAGCGCGCGCAGTGGATGTTTCAATTATTGGAAGAAACACCCAAGGTGTTACTCTTATTAATATAGCAGATGACGAAAAGCTAGTTTCAGTCGCTAAAATTGCTGAAACTGAAGATGATGATTTAGATGAGGGTGAGCACTTAGACGATGATTTTCAATCAGAAGAAGCCAATCAGCCAGAAGAAGACTCTTCAACAGAAGAGTAGTTTTATTCAATCAAAACCTATTAAGTTAAAAATATTAATAGGTTATCCATATATATTACTAAAATCTTAAAATTTTAGAAATATATATTTATCAATATAAGACATACCCAATAAAACTTATTCTTTTTAATAAAATAAACTTTAAAAGTCAATAAGGTCTTGATATAATTCCTAATGAGTTAATTGAACTAACTCTATTTTTTTGATACATTTACAATAAATCTTAGGAGAAATAAATATGAATATTAAATTTACCACCAAGGTATTTGGAGCAGTTGCAGGAGCCTTATTGCTTAGCACTTCTGCAAATGCAGCATGTGGAAAAATGCAAATTGCGGACATGAATTGGCCTTCGGCATCGTTGATGGCTAATGTTGATGCTGCAGTCCTAACTGCTATGGGTTGTGAAACTGAGCTAGTAGTTGGAGCTACAATGACTACATGGGCTTCAATGGATGCTACGGGTAAGCCAGATGTAGCACCTGAATTATGGGCCAATGCAATGGCTACACTAGTTGATAGTGCGGTTGCTGCAGGCAGAGTAAAAGTTGCTAATTCAGCACCTATGAGTGGATTAGGCGAGGGTTGGTGGATTGATCCAATAACACTTGATGCGAATCCAGAATTAACGACTGTTGAAGCAGTAATTGCTCGACCTGACTTATTTCCAGACAAAGAAGATCCTTCTAAGGGTGCTTTTATGGGATGTCCAGCAGGTTGGGGTTGTCAATTAGCAAGTATAAATCTTTTCAGAGCGCACGACATGGAAGCTAAAGGATGGAAACTTCTCGATCCTGGTTCAGCTGCAGGTCTTGACGCGGACATCGCTAGAGCAGGTGAGCAGGGTGAGCCGTGGTTTGGTTACTACTGGTCTCCAACTACGATGATCGGTAAATATGACCTTAGATCTGTTGATTTAGGTCCATTTGCAGGTGATGATAACTGGAATAGTTGCATTGCGCTTGCTGCAGATTTATGTGCTGATCCTCAGAAATCTGGATGGACAGAGTCTCGCGTAAATACTCTAGTGAGTGATAATTTCTTCTACAATGCTCCAGCAGCTGCAATGGATTACTTTGCAGCTCGTACTTATCCTGGTTCAGTTATGAACTCTATGCTTGTTTGGATGGGTGATAATCAGGCTGGTGGTGCTGATGCTACTACTTACTTCCTTCAAACTTATCCTGAGGTTTGGAAGGCTTGGGTTGATGATGAAACAGCAGCGACAGTTGAGGCTGCAATGTAGTTTAAGAAATAGTTTTAATTTTTTTAAAAGTAATTGCCCGTAGAGTTTTCATGCTACGGGCAATTTTTTATTCAAATGGAGTGATACATGGCAATTAGATCCGTTCCACAACAAAGCATCCTCGAATGTTTGCCATCAGCAGTTGAAATTGCAGACTTACGAGTTGCGAATAAAGACTTAAACTTTATCCAAGCTAACATCAAAAGAGCGGATGACCTGGCTACTGAAGCCTTTAATGCAACTGATTACTCCCAACTAGTTTCAATAACAGATAAGTTTGCATCACTCACTAAAAGAGCTGTAGACAGAGGTGAGACTTTAAAAGAATTTTCCAAAGATTCAAACCCATTGACTCAGATTAATGATTCATCGCAATATTTTGAAAAAGTTCAGTTATTGTCAAATAATCTTGAACTTAAAACCAATGAGCTTGCTGAGCAATTTAACTCTTTAGCATCTTCAAAATATGAAAGTTACAACAATTCTTTGAATGATTTAAGCCAGAGTGTAAATTCAATTTCTTCACCTTCAGAAGTTATGGCTTTGTATCAGAACTTAGAGTCATTTTTAAAAGATATTTCTGAAAATGTAAGATATCTTAATAGTGATTTCAAAGCGAGTCAATTTATCAAGGATGTGGAAGTTTTAACCCAGAAATATAGTGAAAAATCAGAGATTTATAGCCCTTCATTTTTTAATGATGTGGAGTTTCAAGTAAAGTTATTAAGTGATCAAATTGCGGGACTTTATAATAATGTTGACTCTCTTAACTCTTCATATGAGGTTGATACTCACCTTCAGCAACTCTCTCAAATAAGAGAAGTAGTAAATGCATCTGCACCCGAATTTAAAAATTTTGCAGGTTCTGAAGAAATGGTCCTAAAGTTAAATGATTTGAGTCTTGCAACTCACGCAAAAGTTCAAGATATGTTTGATAGTTATGATGCAGTAGTAAAACTCTTGCCACATGTTAATGATTCTGAGGTACTTTCAAAAGCAGTAATAGAGGCCTCATTAAGGACTAATGTAAGCGCAGTGGAAAATATGCTTATGCCATTGGTTGGTAAAACAAGCGAGCTGAGCAGCAAAGTGATGGAATTAGCAGCTCAATTTGATAGTGCTAGTTATAGTCAAATTCCGGTTAGATTAGCAAAAAATATTGACAACGAAGTATCAAGACTTGAAAGAACTTACATGTCTATCCGTCCATCAGATCCAGAAAATTTATCTGGAGTGATAAGCGAATTATCTAATGATATAGGGCTTCAATTTGAAACTCTTAGGTCAGTCGACCCTTCTAGCCAAATAGATTACTTTGATAGTTTGGTTGTCACTATAGATAAAACAATTCATTTATCTGAGGTTTCTATCTTTGTCAATAATGCTCAATCAATCTCTCATGATGTAATGATGAATTCACGTCAGTGCGTAGATAGTGCGTTTAAGGACTTTAGTAGGGATGTTGGAAGCACTATGGAGAAAATTTTTGATCCATTGCTTTATTTTTTAGCCCAATTTGAACAATTATTACTTGCAACACCTTGGCCATTGTTTCTAGCCATTGCAGGAGCTCTAGCTTGGCTTGGCTCACGAAGTATGAAAGTTACGTTTGGAGTTATGTTGGCATTCTTCGCTATAGGATTCTTTGACATGTGGACTCCTATGATTTCTACTGTGACGATGATTTCTGCAGCCACTCTTCTATGTTTAACGATAGGAATTCCACTCGGAATATGGATGTCTCGATCGGATAGGGCTCAATCATTAATCACCCCAATGCTGGATATTATGCAAACAATTCCCTCCTTTGTTTATCTTATCCCTGTGGTTATGCTGCTTGGTATTGGAAAGGTGCCTGGTTTGATAGCAGTTTGTATATATGCAATGCCACCGATAGTAAGGTTGACAAACTTGGGTATTCGCCTAGTTGATAGAGAGGCGATGGAGGCTGCTGATGCTTTTGGTGCTACATATCTGCAGAGATTATTTATGGTTCAAATTCCATTAGCACTTCCCAATATTTTTGCTGGCGTAAACCAAACAATTATGATGGCATTATCAATGGTTGTAATTGCCTCAATGATTGGAGTTACAGGCTTAGGTTTACCCGTACTTCAAGCTGTTCAAAACCAATATTTATCTCTTGGTTTACTCAACGGCTTGGCGATTGTTGCATTGGCGGTTATATTTGACAGGGTTTCACAAGCGTTTGGCACTCGGATTCAAAAACACCGTTCTGGAGATGTTCTATGACGCAAGATATTAAAATTAAGATCACTAATTTAACTAAGATTTTTGGACCAAAGGCGAAATCTGTTTTAAAGCATGTTGATAACGGTATGACGAAGGATGATCTACTTAAAGAGCATCAACATGTACTTGGTTTGAGTAATATCAATCTTGATTTAGCCAACAAAAATATTGAAGTAATTATGGGCCTTTCTGGGTCTGGAAAGTCAACCTTAATCCGGCATATTAATCGTCTTATTGAGCCTACTTCTGGCTCGGTTATTATTGGCGGTGAAGATGTGATTCAAATGCCTATGGAAAAACTTAGAAAGTTTAGGCAGCAAAAAACTGCAATGGTGTTTCAAAGCTTTGCACTCCTTCCTCATAAAACAATTATGGATAACGTATGTTTGGGAGTCCATCTGCAAGGAATTAAGGGAGATGAGGCGGTTAAAAAAGCCAAGAAATGGATTGACAGAGTAGGTTTGACTGGCTACGAAGATCGTTATCCATCTCAGTTATCTGGCGGAATGCAACAGCGAGTTGGATTAGCTCGAGCTTTAACGTGTGATACTGAAATTTTAATGATGGACGAAGCCTTTAGTGCACTTGATCCACTCATTCGAAGTGATATGCAAGATTTACTCTTAGAGCTTCAAAAAGAACTCCACAAGACAATTGTATTTATTACTCATGATCTCGAAGAGGCGCTTAAGATTGGAGATCGTATTGCCATTCTTAATGGCGGTGAACTGGTTCAGCACGGAACAACTCAGGAAATTATAATGACACCTGCAGATGATTATGTAAAGGACTTTGTTAAAAAGGTAAATCGCTCTCATGTGCTTCAAACAAAATCTGTAATGACGGATCTGAAACCAGCTAAGGGTTCTACCAATATATCTGTTAATGAGATGGATTCAGTGGACTCAGCCTTATGTGAGATGCTTCGTGAAAATGCTGATTGCTGCATAGTTCAAGACTCTGGCGGGTCAGTTGTAGGCTATTTAAACAAGAGGGATATTGCTGAAGTTGTTAAGCCGCTAGGTGCTTAAAGAGTTAATGTTCCCTGGTAGAGCTAAAGGTTAAATTTGGGTGTCGCTCGATTGTTAGTTGAAGATTTACCATGCTTGGGGCTAAATAAGACAGCATTCCTGCGCTATCAATTGCTACATTGTTTCCAGCTTTTATTTTGAGCTGGTCGATATCTTTATCCAAACCAGTAACCCATCGTGCTGTAGCTACATTAATCGTTTCGAATTGACAGTCCACTCCGTACTCGTATTTGAGTCTATGGGCAACCACATCAAATTGCAGTATACCTACAGCTCCTAGAATTTGAGAGCTATTAGAAATAGGTCTAAACACTTGTGTCGCGCCTTCTTCTGAGAGTTGATCTAGGCCTTTTTGGAGTGCTTTAGCTTTTAGAGGGTCCTTGAGTTGTGCCCTTCTAAAAAGTTCTGGAGCAAAATTAGGGATACCTTGAAAGTTAATCTTCTCGCCTTGAGTAAAAGTATCTCCAATACTAATTCCACCATGATTATGAATGCCTATAACATCTCCAGCATAGGCTACTTCAGTTGAGCTTCTTTCTCGAGACATAAAGGTTACAGCATTTGCAATTTTTATTTGCTTTCCTGTTGGTACTTGAAGAACCTTCATTCCTTTCTGATATTCTCCACTGACAATGCGCATAAAGGCCAATCTGTCATGATGTTTAGGGTCCATATTAGCTTGGATTTTAAAGATAAATCCAGTTAATTTTTCTTCTTCAGGTAGAACCTTTCTAGTATCACTTTGGCGGCTTTGAGGAATTGGGGCGTATTTGATAAATCCATCTAGCAAGTTTTCAATTCCAAAGTTATTGATTGCTGAGCCAAAAAATACGGGCGTTTGCTTACCCTCTAGAAAATCATTTAAATTAAAAGGGTTAGTCGTTCCGCTAATGAGTTCAATTTCTTCTCGGGCTTCCTTTGCCAAATCTTCACCTAAAATTTCATCAAGCTGAGGATTATCAATTCCTTCGATAATTGTGTTGCCACCTATATTTGCATTTTTACCGCTTTCAAACAAATAAACTTTATTTTCTAGCAGATGAAAAACCCCTTTGAAACTCTTGCCCATCCCAATTGGCCATGTGATCGGTGAGCATTCGATATTTAGTACTGATTCAACTTCATCCAGTAGGTCAATAGGCTCACGACCTTCACGGTCCATCTTATTGATAAAGGTGATGATTGGCGTATCACGAAGTCTGCATACTTCCATTAATTTAATTGTTCTCTGTTCAACGCCTTTGGCAACATCAATAACCATCAAGGCAGAGTCAACAGCAGTTAGTGTTCGGTATGTATCCTCAGAAAAGTCTTCGTGCCCCGGAGTGTCTAGTAGATTAATAACGTGATTGTCATAAGGGAACTGCATCACGGATGAAGTAATAGAGATGCCTCTTTCCTTTTCCATTTCCATCCAGTCACTTGTGGCATGACTATCGGCTTTTCTTGCTTTTACGCTTCCAGCAGTTTTAATCGCGCCACCATAAAGGAGTAACTTTTCAGTAACTGTCGTCTTGCCAGCATCGGGATGTGAAATGATCGCAAAAGTGCGACGTTTGGAGGTTTCAGACATAATGCCTATGCCTTTGGTAGAGTTACGCCAGTTTGGCCTTGATATTTACCATCTCTATCTTTGTAAGAAGTTTCACACACCTCGTCAGACTCAAAAAAGAGCATTTGAGCCACTCCCTCATTGGCATATATTTTTGCTGGTAAAGGGGTTGTATTAGAAAACTCTAGTGTTACGTGTCCTTCCCATTCTGGCTCAAGTGGAGTGACATTAACAATTATTCCGCATCTAGCATAAGTTGATTTTCCAAGACAAATAACTAGCGTTGAGCGAGGAATTTTAAAGTACTCAACTGTTCTCGCAAGTGCAAAAGAATTAGGAGGAATAATGCACTCATCTGAGTCAATCTCAACAAAGCTTTTGGCATTAAAATTTTTAGGGTCAACAATATTGTGATTAATATTAGTAAATATTTTAAATTCAGTTGAGCAGCGAACGTCATAGCCATAGCTAGAGG
>CAJXOB010000054.1 GCA_913057955.1 uncultured Gammaproteobacteria bacterium
CATTAATATTGGTGGAGATTCTGAAAGAGAGGTACAAATCAGAGTTAATCCAGAAAAGCTTTTACAATACCAACTCTCTTTTGATCAGGTAAGGAGCGCCATCGCTGATCAAAATATACGCTCTGCTATTGGTGATAATAACCAAGGAAGAAACCAAAAAAATATCGTTATTATCTCTGAATATCAAGACAAAGAGTCTTTAGAGGACGTTGTTGTAAAGTCAAGCTATGATGGGCCAACAATTCTATTAAAGGACATTGCCTCAATTGATGAAGGTGAAATTGGTTTCAATACAATTACTCGAATTAATGGGACTAAGGGCTTCGTCCTCAAGGTTACAAAAACAGAAAAAGCAGACGTTATTAGAACCATTGAAAAAGTAAGAGAGACTTTGGATGTACTTAAAGAATCATACCCTTCAAATATCAATTTAATTGTTACCGATGACAGATCAAAGCCAGTATCTAACCGATTAAATATTGTAACTAACAACGCCTTAGTAGGGCTAGCCTTAATTATGGTTGTTTTAGGCTTATTTTTATCTTTTAAGACTGCATTCTGGGTTGCTATAAGTATCCCTGTGACTCTTTTAGGGACGGTTGCTTTTCTTGGCTTTGTAGGCGAAACAATTAACTTAATCTCATTAATTGGAATGGTTTTAGTCTTGGGCTTAGTTGTTGATGACAGCATTATCATAGCTGAAAGTATTCACCACTATAAAGAAAAGGGGGGTGACGTCTATCAAAATATTGTTGATGGCTTTAAAAGGGTAATCATGCCTGTTGTGACGACTATATTAACTACAATCCTTGCAATATCAACCGTTCTAATAATGAGTGGAACGACCGGTAAATTTATATACATATTGCCTATTACTGTTATCTGCGCTTTAACATTCTCATTTCTTGAAGTGAGTATCGCTCTGCCTGCGCACATGTCTGGCAGTAAGGTCAGCAAACAAAAAACATGGTTTAAGCCTGTCGAAAGATGGTTTGAAAAAGTGCTAGTTGTAATCCTTAAGTGGCGCTTTATAGTTTTAAGTCTTTTTATTGCGCTTCTTGCATTCAGTGCTTATGTTGGTATGAAGGAAATTACTTATATTCAGTGGCCATCGAGCGGCACAAACTCGATAAATATGCGCATTCAAACGCCACTTGGAACTCCCGTTGAAACAACTGAGCAGTCCATCATTAAAATTGATAATATTATTATGGATAAGGTGGGTTCAAACCTAGACTTTTTTACGAGCACAATTGGTTCAAGAGCCTCTAATCGAGCATCGATTGCTATTACCTTGACGCCAGCGAATGATCGCGCAATCTCTGCTAAAGAAATTATTGAGATCCTTAAAGAAGAAACCAAGGATATTGAAGGGGTTTCAAGGATTAACTTTAGAACAAATAGAGGTGGCCCAGGCGGAGCGTTAGATATTGAGTTAAGTCTAATTGGAAGTAATGATGTTCAGCGTCAGGCCGCTGTTGACCAACTTGAAAAAATTCTTAGTAGTTACGACGGAGTCAGCGACATTGATCGTGATGACGATTTGAGTAAAAATCGAATTGAAGTCTTGTTGGATTATGAATCAATGGCAGGGTTAGGAATTCAATACCAGCAGGTATATAGTCACTTAAGAACCATATATTCTGGGATGGATGTTTCTGATGTTGATTTTAATAACACCAAGCTAAGCGTCAAAATGTATCTTGGAGACAGCAATTATTCGGATGACTATATTACAGAAACCTCTATCAGGAATAATCAGGGAAGGATGATCCCAATGTCTCAATTTGCAAGTGTGGTTGAGACTCCAGGTGATCCAAACTACAAGCACTTGAATGGTGAGCGAGTTGTTAAGGTAAGTGCGGCAGTTGAAGACTCAGTAACCACTGCTCAATCTGTCTCAAAAAGAGCACTTGAAGAGCTTGATTTGATTAATAATTTTCCTGAAGTTCGTGCAATAGAAGGGGGGAGCTCATTTGAAGCAAAAGAGGCTTTAAGTGATTTTACTTTGGCACTAGGGTTTGCCGTCTTTGGTATATTCATGTTAATAGCGCTTCTTTTTAATTCATACTCTCAGCCGTTGTTAGTTATTCTTAGTATTCCTTTTGCTTTGATTGGCGTAGTTTGGGCTTTCTTCTTTCACTCTGAGCCATTTAGTTTTTTTGTTTTATTAGGGGTCTTAGCACTAGTGGGAGTTGTGGTAAATGATTCTTTAGTAATGATTAGCCACCTTAATTTTATTAAGCAAAGTCAAGACAAAGATAGTTCTTCAATCCAGTGGATTGCGATGGGTGCTAAAGACCGACTAAGGGCAGTAATATTAACGACCCTTACAACGCTCGCAGGTGTCTTGCCGCTTATCTATGGTTTTGGAGGTAAAGACGCATTCTTGCAGCCAATGGTTATGGCGCTAGGGTACGGCTTACTATTTGGTACTTTTGTTACTTTGATACTTCTTCCTTGCCTTTATTCTTTAAACTTAGACTTAATTAACTGGATTAAAAAAATAAAAAATAGTCTATTGAAAACATGACACCCAAACAAAAGCACTATGTCTTTGTAATTGGTGGGGCCAATATTGATCTTCAGGGGTCTAGTGATAACCCACTTTTATTAAAGGATTCAAACCCAGGTGAAATATCAATGTCTTCAGGAGGCGTTGGAAGGAATATTTCTGAGAACATGTCTAGGCTCAACATACCAACAAAAATATTTTCATATGTCGGATCTGACGCTCTGGGAAATTTTTTAATTGAGTCCACTCAAAAAGCGAATGTCGACACTTCATACATAAATAGGCATCCCACATTGCCAACCAGTCAATACCTGTCGGTGCTGGATGATAATAACGACATGCTGGTGTCAATCTCAGACATGAGAATTATTAATGAGATGTCAATTGATGACATTAGAAGCCACAAAGATGCCTTAAATCAAAGCTCTTTGATTGTAATTGATACAAACATCCCAATTGATGTCATTGAGTACATAACAGAAGAATTTAGCCATATTCCCCTATTTTTAGATACAGTATCGATCGCAAAGGCATTAAAGATAAAGCACCTTATTGGTAAATTTCATACCGTTAAGCCAAATAGATTAGAGTCTGAGCTAATTACTGGCATTAAAATTACTGATCAAAGCTCTATGCTCAGTGCTGCAAAGAACATGTTTGAAAAGGGCTGTAAACAAATTTTTATTACTCTGGGTGACGAGGGTGTGTTTTATTATGACGCAAAAGATTATGGGATGTTTAATCAAAAAAAGATAGATGTAATCAGTGCAAATGGAGCGGGAGATGCTTTTGTGGCTGGAATGGTTTATGGTTTTTTAAATTTAAATGGCATTAAAGAAACAGTAAAATATGCATCAGCTGCTGCGTTGATAGCATTAAAGAGTAAAAATACTATCAGTGATCAGTTATCAGTAGAAAATGTAGCACTATTATTAAAGGAACAGAGCAATGAAACTGAATGATTATTTAGATTTTCACCCAGATGTTGAAAATGCACTAAAAAACAACCTGCCAATTGTTGCTCTTGAGTCTACGATTATCTCTCATGGGATGCCTTACCCTAAAAACATTGAAACTGCGTTAATGGTTGAAGAAACGGTTCGATCAAATAATGCCGTTCCAGCAACAATTGCAATTATTAAAGGACGCCTAAAAATAGGCCTTACTGAAAAAGAAATTGAATTTTTAGCAACTAATGATGAGATTAAGAAGATTTCAAGGCGCGACCTAGCCGTTGCTGTGTCTCAAAAACTTTCAGGCTCCACAACAGTTGCATCGACAATGATTATTGCAAATCTTGCCAATATAGCAGTGTTTGCAACAGGTGGGATAGGAGGTGTTCATAGAGGTGCTGAAACAACGCTCGATATCTCTGCTGACCTTGATGAACTATCAAGGACGAACGTTTGTGTTGTTTGTGCAGGAGTGAAGTCAATACTAAATATTGGACTAACTCTTGAATATCTAGAAACCAAAGGCGTACCAATTATTGGCTATAAAACCTCAGAAATGCCAGCTTTTTACTCCACAAAATCAGGATTTAATGTTGACTATAGAATAGATGCTGCAGATGATATTGCAGATATATTAAAGACCAAGTGGGACCTTTCTATTAATGGGGGTGTTTTGGTAACGAACCCTATTCCAGTAGCCGATGAACTTGAATTAAGTGTTATGAATGAGGCGATCAATCAGGCCATCATTGAAGCTGACAATGAAAAAATTACAGGCAAAAAAATAACACCCTACTTACTGTCAAAGGTCAACGAAATAACTAAAGGTAAAAGCCTAAATGCGAATATCAAATTGATTAAAAATAATGCAAATTTAGCAGCAAAAATTGCAGTACATTTTGCAAAGAAAGACTAGTTATTTTTTTCTCGAACGAAAAAATTAAATAAAAGAATAAGGCCTACAACAAAAAGTATAAGTAATATAAGTATACCTCGGTCAGATTCAAGAAAATTATTCACAAAAGTTTTTGATGAGTTAACAATTCCGATCTTAGATTTGTCTTGAGTGTTTTCAGCAGCAATTTGATTGCTAGTTTTTAATAGGCTTTCCTCCACTTCTTCTTTCTCTACCTCATCAGGCTGAGGTGTCTCTGAGATCTCATCTTGCAGAAAGGTAGGAGTTTCCCCTTCATTAAGTGAGTTCAAGGGAAGTACCTGATCTCGATCGTCGCCTCCTGCGTATAAAAAGCTGACAAAAAAGAATGATGTAAATAGGATTAAAAGTGTTTTTTTCATAGAACTTGTAATAATATACCTTTAGTCAAAAATAATCATAAATTTTAGTTAATAAATTGAGGATTAATTAATCCAATTCTGTTAATATATTGATTAACTTAACTGGAGAAAATTATGGCAACTTATGAATGTAGTAATTGTGGAATGGGCGTTAATGCTACCTGTGCTAAATGCGATGAACCCCTTGTAGATGATGTACTTAAACTAGATGATGGCGGTGAAGTTCAAATTTCAAAGTGTCCAAATGGACATGGTAAAATTAAATCGCCAATGTGCTGCGGCAATGATATGAGCTGCGCGATTTAATATTTTTTTTAAACGTATTTCAATAACACCCCTAGTATTAACACTTTTACTAGGGGTTTTTATTGGTTAATCATTTAAAATATTGACCTCTATGAAAAACTTACTTACTCCAGAGCAAGTCAATCTATTTAAGCGCGATGGTGCGGTCCTGATTAAGGGTAAATTTGATAAATATTGGATAGATAGCTTAACTAGAGGTATCGATGAAGATATTAAAAACCCCAGTCCAAGGTTTGAAAGGCACACTAAAGATTTAAATGCGCCTGGTTACTTTGAAGATTTCTGGACCTGGGATCTTTATAAGGACTTTAAAGACTTTGTTTTTAACTCACCAACAGCAAAAATTGCATCCGAGCTATTAGAAGCTAAAAAAA
Source organism: uncultured Gammaproteobacteria bacterium (assembly GCA_913057955.1). Classification (GTDB taxonomy): domain Bacteria; phylum Pseudomonadota; class Gammaproteobacteria; order PS1; family Pseudothioglobaceae; genus Pseudothioglobus. Next base: position 5,445 of record CAJXOB010000054.1, read on the forward strand.
TAAACTTAGTAATGGACAACTGGTTTTTTAGAGAAGCGGGATCAAAGTCTGGCGTTCCTTTTCATCACGATATCTCCTACTTTGACTTTGAAGGCTCAATGTGTGTCCTATGGCTACCCCTTGAGTCCGTTAAAAAGGAGGAGGGTATTGCTTGGATTAAAGGATCACATCTTTGGAATAAACTGTTTTTAAGAACTCGATTTAATGAAGGTCACCTGGTTGATGGAGAGGCTGGCATAGTTAACGGAAAAACTTATGAAATAACGCCAGACATTCTCAATAATCAAGAGAGTTATGAGTTCCTTCAATGGGATCTTGAATTGGGTGATTGTGTATTTTTTGACATGCGAACGTTGCATGGAAGCCTAAATGAAGTAACACCAAAGAAAGATATTCATCGATACACCTTAAGAATGGCAAAAGAAGGCTCTAGGGTTGAGTATCGAGGGGATTGGGCCCAAGATGAAAGGTCAATTATGGAGTCCAGCGGCTATAAAAATGGTGATGATTTAGGTGGTGAAATGTTTCCAACTTTATATGAAGAGATATAATTATGCATAACTCAGGATTAACATTAGCTTAAAAGTCTGCTATTAAATAACAACTCTCCTAAAAAGCGTCCAGGCATTAGCGTAAAAAACCCTGCAATTATTAAACCACCAACATAAAGATAAATCATTAAATAGCGATGTTTTTTTGTTTCACCTTTTTTTATTGCAATATAGGCTGCTGGGCACGTATAGATCGTCAATATACATAATAAATGTATAAGCCCAAAATGATTTAAAAGCAATCTTGGGCCAGCAAATGCCGGAATAAATAGTGCAATAGATGCTGTGGTAAACATCAATAATAAGTAGATTTTTCCAAGAAATTTATGCTGAGAAGAGCCTTTTTGCCTAATCATCATATAGGTTCCAATTGCAAATGCCGGCAGAATTGTTGCTAGGTGTGCATATACAAGTGGGTAATAATTTAAAGGATATTCAATCATTATTAAACCGCCAAAAAGAAACTAATAGCTTGCTTTAAATGGTTTTTAAAGCGCTAATCAGGTTGCTAACATCCTCGTGGGTGTTGTAGTGAACCATGCTTGTCCTAACAACTCCATCATCAACATTAATCCCTAGTGCTTTTAGACAACGCCATGCGTAAAAATTATCGTTTCTAGTTGCTATGCCATTTTTGACGAGCTCACTACTAACATCCTTTGACGATTTATTTTTAATCGTAAAGGCAATCGTAGGGGCCCTGTCTTTATTGCTTATTTTAGTTTTCCCTATAAGATTAATGTCATCACGAGTGTTGATGTAATCCAGCAACGGGTTGGCTATCTCCATCTCATGCTTGGCAATTAACTCATTAACAGCTTCAATTTTTCCTCTAGTTGAAGCATTTTTGCCAGGAAAGTGATGTTCATACAGGTTATTGAAGTACTCATAAACGCCTATTAAGCAAGACAGCTCTTCATGGTTAGGACCACCAGGATTAAGCGTGTATGGAACGTCTCCTTCTAGAAATTCATGATTTTGATTAGGTAGCTTGTTTAGAATGTCTTTCTTTCCATAAAGAAGGCCAAGGTGTGGTCCAAAAGTCTTATAAAGGCTAAATGCGTAAAAATCGACATCTAGATCTTTTACATCTGGAAATCCATGGGGAGCATAAGAAACACCGTCACCTACAATATAAGCGTCATACTCATGAACCAATTTTGCAATCGACTTAAGGTCATTTATTGAGCCAACAATATTTGAGCAATGAGTTACTGCAACAAGCCTAGTTTTATTAGACAGCAAAGATTTTAAATCATCAATGTCAAGTTCAGCTGTTTTTGGATTGATTTGCCATTCTTTAATAATCATTCCATGCTCTGATAATCTTCTCCATGCACCAATATTAGCCTCATGGTCTTGATTGGTTACAATCACTTCATCACCAGGCTTTAGAAGGGCTCTCATAGCATTAGAAAGGACATACATATTTATTGTTGTTGACCCACCAATGATAATTTCATCAGTCTTTGCATTGATCATCTCAGCAAAAAGTTTGGTGGCTTGATCCATATTGTCACCAGCAATGGCAGAAGTATCAAATTCAGCATAAGGTTGAACTTTAGTAGAGGTCATAAAATGGGTTAAATGCTCAATAACGTTAGTAGGAACATAGCTTCCTCCTGCATTTTCAAAGAATGACCATTTGGAACTTTTCGGGTCACTAAAAGCTGGAAACTGTGCTTTGACATAATCAACGTCTAATGAAATGTTATTACTTGGCATTTGAACTCCTTATCAAAAAAAATACTATCAAACAAGCCTAATCTTTATAGTCTGCTTCTTCCTTATCTAAAATTCTTTTTAAAGCATCAAAATGCATATCTGATGCGTCATATTTTTGCCATTGCTGGGCTGTTTTTGTTGCAATCTCATGCGACACTTGTTTCAATGCTTTTCCAGTTTGGTATGCGCCAATCAGTGTTTCACAAGACCTTTCAAAATAAAAAAGATCGTCAAATGCTTTGGCAACTGTTTTTGCAGCAGTTAGAACGCCATGGTTGCCCATTAGCATTACTGAGTTATCTCCTAATATAGTGCTTAATCTCTCAGCTTCTTTACCAAGCCCCATCCCACTATATTCATAATCTATCGATACTTTTTCATAAAAGCGCATGGTATTTTGATCAATCGGCTTCATAGTCTTATCCTCCAAGCAGGCCAAAATAGTTGCGTACTTGGGATGGACATGAAGAATACATCTTGCTTGAGGGTTCTTTCTATGTAAAGCACCGTGTATTGCCCAAGCCGTTGGGTCAGGAGCATTTGGCTTTGACATTGTAGATTCATCATTTGAATCAACCAGAATGAGATCGCTTGCGCATATTTGGGAGAAGTGCATTCCAATTGGGTTTAGAAGAAATTTTGAGCCATCCTCTGAAACTGCTAAACTAAAATGATTTGCAACGGCTTCATGCATATTTAGCCGTGCAGCCCAGCGAAAAGCTGCTGCAAGATCAGTACGTTCTTTTTCGAAGTCATTTGACATAGTTGATAAGTTTAACTGGAAGTCGATTAAATGGCAAAAAAACTAAAAAATAACCAGACAGCTAGATCAAATTAAGGCTGAGGTGTTCCAATTGAAGTTGTGTAGCTGAACATGTCCGCTCTTCCTGTTGTAATTCGAAACTCAACAAGCCCCTTATCTTTTGCATAGGAATGGCGATTTAATATTACAACTGGGTCACCCTTATTAATATGAAGAATTTTTGCAGTTTCATCATCTGCAATACCTGCTGTCAAAACTTCTTGAGAGGAATTAATTTGAGTATCAAACTCTTTAAAAATAACAGCATAAAGAAGGTCAGGTATATGGAGTGAAGGTTTTTGAAGTCCTTCTACAACCGCAGCAACCCACCAAGATTTTTCAATAATGATAGGATTTTTTTTATCAATATATCCTCTTCTCTCTAGATAAATAACATCATCACTCTGATTTATACCTAATTGAAATGAAATCTCAGAGGTCGCTTTAATTTTTTTTCTAATAGGCGTAGTTTTGTAAATTCTAATTGATGACCCAGTCTGGTTTCCATAACTAAAAAAATTAAAAATACAAAAAAAATTAGGGCGAAATGGAGTCCTTTGCAATTTTTATTTTTGAAAATAAAAGCTTCGATAAAATGTCCAACAATTAAATTTCAATCTAGGTGTGTGAGCCTTATAGTCCGGGGATCTGTCG
>CAJXOB010000055.1 GCA_913057955.1 uncultured Gammaproteobacteria bacterium
ATTAACCTTGTCCTATGATGACCCATCCAAGCTCGGCGTGGACCGGTTTCTTGCAATGCTGGGAGCCCTTGAGCGCTTCCCTGATAATCCTTTACTCGTGATAGATGCTGGAAGCGCAGTTACATTCGACGTTTTAGACAGCAAAGGAATGCACCAAGGCGGGCTAATAATGCCCGGCATTAAGGCTCTAAGACAAAGCTTTCCTAAGTTTTCTACAGGTGATTTATCTCTAACGTCTTCTGCTCTAAAAAATAATACTGAAGGAGCATGGCGAAGCGGCACGCATGCAATGCTTGTGTCAGCCATTAACTCTCAAATTCAAAATTTTGAATTAGAATATCCAGGCGGCGTTGTGACTATTTGCGGCGGCATTGTAAATGAAATACTTGAAGAGCTTCCAGTATCGGTTAAGCCCTTCGATAATTTGGTTCTAGATGGCCTGGAAAGCTATAGCCAATCTATGGGATAATTGAACCATTAACATTTAAGCCTTCTATTAAGCACTATGAAAGATCACCGAGTATTATCTGGAATGCGTCCCACAGGCCAATTACACCTTGGCCACTATCACGGCGTCCTAAAAAATTGGATTCAGCTTCAAAATGAGTATGACTCTTACTATTTTGTTGCCGATTGGCATGCCTTTACAACGCACTATTCTGACAGAATTGACCTCGAGAAAAATGTTTCGGATATGGTTGTTGATTGGCTGGCAACGGGCCTTAACCCTAATACTTCTACAATTTTTGTTCAATCGAAAGTGCCTGAGCATGCGGAGCTTCATTTACTGCTCTCTATGACAACACCCCTTAGCTGGTTAGAGAGGGTGCCGTCTTACAAAGACCAACAAGAAAAACTTAAAACTAAGGATTTGTCAACCTACGGCTTCTTGGGCTATCCTCTCTTACAAAGTGCGGATATATTAATTTATAAAGCGGGCCTGGTTCCAGTCGGTGAGGACCAAGTGGCCCATGTTGAATTCACGCGAGAAGTTGCAAGGCGCTTTAATTTTATATATGGACGCGAAGTGGATTTTGAGGAGAAGGCTGAGGCTGCTGTCACCAAGATGGGCAAAAAACAATCAAAACTTTACAGAGCCCTGAGGAAGTCTTATCAGGAGACAGGTGACGATGAATCTTTGGTTAAGGCGAAAGCGTTGCTTGGTGAGCAGCAAAATATTACTCTCGGTGACCGCGAAAGGCTTCTGGGATATGTAGAGGGGTTAGGAAAGATAATTTTAACGGAGCCTGAGGCTCTTTTAACCAAGGCATCGAAAATGCCGGGCCTGGATGGGCAGAAAATGTCAAAATCCTACAATAATATGATTTCCTTAAGAGAGGAGCCAGACTCTGTTAAACAAAAAATTAATAGAATGCCAACAGACCCTGCTCGAGTTAAATTGACCGACCCGGGTGACCCGAAAAAGTGTCCAGTGTGGCAGTTACATCAGATATATTCATCAGAGGACACTCTCAAGTGGGTAAATGAGGGCTGCACAAAGGCTAAAATAGGATGCATTGAATGTAAGGGGCCAGTTGTAGATGCAATTAATACTGAGTTAGAGCCCATCCAAGAGAATATAGCGAAGTATCAATCGAACCCCAATCTCATCCAGGAAATAATTTTTGAGGGCTCAGAGAAGGCTCGAGTTGTTGCACGAAGCACGATGGAAGAGGTGCGAGATGCGATGGGCATAACCTACTAAAAAGAGATAAAAATAAATGTCAGAAAGACTACAAAAACTTATTGCCAATGCTGGCTATGGATCAAGACGTTGGGCAGAAAGGCTCATAGAACAAGGCAGAATTTCTATTAATAACAAAGAAGCGACGCTTGGTGACAAGGCAACAATCGTTGACAAGGTTACAATTGATGGAAGGTTGATTGACCTAAAGCGTTATTCAGAAGAAGAGACTAAGGTGTTGATGCTCAATAAGCAGGCAGGCGTTATTTGTTCAAACAAAGATGAAGAGGGCCGTAAAAGTGTATTCGACTACTTGCCTGAAAATACGCGCTGGGTTATGGTGGGGCGACTGGACCTTAATACGTCAGGATTATTGCTATTTACTAATAACGGAGATCTAGCGAACAAGCTAATGCATCCCAGCTCTGAAATAGATAGAGAATATGCAGTGCGAGTTTTAGGAAGGGTTAGTGATGAGGATATAAAACAATTAACCAGCGGAATAGAGCTCGAAGATGGATTCGCTAAATTTCATAAAGTAACTCTTGGTGGAGGTGACGGCGCAAATCGATGGTATCACGTTGTTGTAAGGGAAGGCAGAAAAAGAGAAGTCAGGAGACTTTGGGAGGCCTTAGATTTTAAAGTTTCACGGCTTATTCGAACAAGATTTAGTGACATCCGGATGCCAGATAACTTACGCGCAAATCAGTCCGAGCTTCTCAAGCCCAAACAAGTTCAAGCGTTACTTAATGCGGTTAAATTGAAAGGCTAATTTAATGTTTTTTTATACGCTTTAATTTATTTTTCAAAAGCATTATCAATCTTGTTAAACCATATGTGTCAAGTATAATGGCGTTTTTATATGGAAAAAATTAACGCCTTAATGTCTGATTATAAAACCACCTTAAATTTACCTGCAACTGATTTTCCGATGAAAGCCAATTTAGCTAATCGCGAAGGTGGCTTCCTAAAAGGTTGGCAGGATCAAGATTTATATCAACAAATTCGTCACAAATTTAAAGGGAAGCCTTTATTTGTGCTTCATGATGGGCCTCCCTATGCGAATGGAGATATTCATATTGGCCATGCAGTAAATAAAGTACTTAAAGATGTTATTGTCAAAAGCAAAACCCTTTCAGGCTTTGATGCGCCATACGTCCCAGGATGGGACTGTCATGGACTTCCTATTGAGCATATGGTGGAAAAAAAGAAGGGAAAAGTCGGCCATAAAATTACTGCTGATGAGTTCCGAGCTGCCTGTAGAGAGTACGCAGACAAGCAGATTGAAAAGCAAAAAGTTGATTTTAAGCGTTTAGGGATTCTTGGAGACTGGGATAACCCATATCTGACCAAGAATTTTAAGTATGAGGCCGATATTGTCCGCTCACTCGGGAAAATTGTAAAAAATGGGCACCTTGCTAAGGGGTATAAGCCAGTTCATTGGTGCACGGAGTGCTCTTCTGCGCTTGCAGAGGCCGAGGTTGAGTATAAAGACAAAGGCTCTGACACAGTCGATGTTGCCTTTAAAGTTATCGATAATTTTTTTGAATTGGACAAGCCTGTCTCTGTCGTTATTTGGACGACAACGCCGTGGACCTTGCCTGCAAATGAAGCGGTTGCTCTAAATCCTGAGCTAGGCTATGCTTTGGTTGATTTAGGCGAGCAGTATTATATCCTTGCTGAAGATTTACTTGAATCTGCCCTAGAAAGATTTGGCTTAAAGCCTTTAAATAAAATCGATAAAGTTTATAAAGGCTCTGATCTAGAAGGCATAATGCTTCAGCACCCATTCTACGATAAACACGTGCCCATTATTTTGGGTGATCATGTGACAACAGAGGCAGGCACAGGAGCAGTTCATACGGCTCCCGCGCATGGCCAGGATGATTACGTAGTTGGGCTTAAATACAACTTACCAGTAGAGTGCCCCGTTGATGGAAGAGGTGTCTTCGTAGAGACAACTGAAGGGGTTGCTGGAGAGTTTATCTTTAAAGCGAATAGCACCATTATTACTCTTCTGCAGAATAAAGGCACTCTAGTCAAACATGAACCCATTACCCACTCTTATCCTCATTGCTGGAGGCACAAGACGCCTGTAATATTTCGCGCGACGCCGCAGTGGTTTGTCTCAATGACACAAAAGAAATTAAGAGATAAGGTCAACAAAGAGATTTTAAATGTTAAGTGGATCCCTGATTGGGGCCAGAAACGCATTGAATTAATGGTTGGCAATAGACCCGATTGGTGCATTTCACGCCAAAGGTATTGGGGAACGCCAATTACTTTATTCGTTAATAAAAACTCTGGAGAGTTGCACCCTGATACAGAATCCCTATTCGAAATTGTTGCTAAAAAAATTGAACTTGAGGGAATAGAGGCTTGGTTTAAACTTAAAGTTGAGGATATTTTAGGTGATGAAGCCCCTGAGTACGAAAAAACAACCGACACACTGGACGTTTGGTTTGACTCTGGTGTGAGTCATTATGCGGTGTTGGAAGCAAGCGATCATTTAAGTGATGTCGCTGATATGTATCTAGAGGGCTCAGACCAGCATCGAGGGTGGTTTCAATCATCACTATTAACTTCGTGTGCAATGAATGGAAGGGCGCCCTATAAGCAGGTTCTTACCCATGGATTTACTGTGGATCAAAAGGGCCACAAAATGAGTAAATCCGTTGGTAATGTCGTTCCCCCTCAAAAAGTTGTCAACTCACTTGGCGCCGATATCTTAAGACTCTGGATTGGAAGCACTGATTACTCTGGTGAAATGACAGTGTCTGATGAGATCCTTAACAGAAGCGCCGATAGCTATAGGAGAATTCGAAATACAATGCGCTTCATGTTGGCAAACATGGAGGGTTTTGATCCAGGCAAAGATCTTGTAGATATAAATCAAATGCTTGTCTTAGACAAGTGGATTGTTTCTAAGACTGCTGAATTACAAAAAAATGTTATTGGTGAATATGATGAGTACAATTTTCACTTTGCAATGAAGGCAATATTAAATTTTTGTACAAATGACCTGGGCGGATTTTATTTAGACATTATTAAAGATAGGCAATATACTACCCAATCCGATTCTTTAGCGAGACGTTCTGCCCAGAGCGCGTTATTTCATATCTCCCATGCCATGGTTCGTTGGCTAGCCCCTATATTGTCATTTACCGCTGAAGAGATATGGCAGTTTTTACCGGGCACTTCAAATGAAAGTATTTTTTTACAGACATGGTATGAGGGCCTAGAAGCTAAATTTAATAATCATTCAATTGATGTTTCTAGAGACATTAACTCCCATCTTCGAAAAGAACTTGAAGAGATGAGGCGCGATAAGATTATTGGCTCATCGTTAGATGCTGAAGTTGATATTTATTGTGAAGATGAAAATTATCAAGCCCTGTTAGAGATGAAAGATGAATTAAGGTTTGTATTTATTACTTCCGATGCAAAAGTCCATCCGCTGAAAGATAAGCCAGTAAATGCCAAGGATATTGATAACTCACTGGCTATTTTAGTTAGAAAAAGTGAGTATGAAAAGTGCGATAGATGTTGGCATCATAGGCCTGAAATAGGTCAAAATATATTGCATAAAGATCTATGTAGTCGCTGCATTGAAAATGTCACGGGTGATGGAGAAACTAGGATATTTGCTTAATGTCAAATAGTCAAAAAATTCTAAATGTAGACCTTGGAGACAAGTCGTATCCGATTTATATTGGATGTGATTTATTGTCTCAAAAGTCATTTTTTGAAGACCATATAAGCGGCAAACAAGTTATGGTTGTCTCTAATACGACGGTTGCTCCATTGTATTTAGATAGAGTGACTAAGTTGCTGGAAAAATTTAATGTGAAGGCGGTTATATTGCCAGATGGTGAGCAATATAAAACACTTGAAACTACTAACCTTATATTTGATGCTCTTTTAAAAGCAAAGTTTGATCGAAGTGCCACTTTGATTGCCCTTGGCGGAGGAGTGGTTGGCGATATAACCGGCTTTGCTGCAGCGTCATATCAGCGCGGAATTAATTTTATCCAGGTACCTACTACTTTACTTTCTCAAGTAGATTCTAGCGTAGGCGGAAAAACTGGCGTTAATCATGAGCTGGGTAAAAACATGATCGGTTCTTTTAAGCAGCCTCAGGCAGTCATTATTGATGTGGATACCTTGAGCACATTGAGTGACCGTGAATACTCAGCTGGAATGGCTGAGGTTATAAAATATGGATTACTTGGTAATATTGATTTTTTATCTCTGCTTGAGGCAAATATTGATTCAATTATGAGCCGTGATCAGAACTTGATTATCGATTTAATTTACCGCTCATGTAAAGATAAGTCGATCATCGTTTCTCAAGATGAATTTGAGCGCGGCACTAGAGCGCTCTTAAACTTTGGACATACTTTTGGTCACGGCATTGAAAATACCTTTGGATACGGTGTTTACTTGCACGGAGAGGCTGTTTCTATTGGTATGTATATGGCGTCAATGCTCTCTCAGCTCGAAGGTGGATTGTCTCAACACGATGTTGATCGCATTCAAAGTATCCTGATGAAGGCTAATCTACCAACAACTATAAGGAAAGGCGTTAACAGTGAAAACTTGATTCAGGCAATGTCAGTCGATAAAAAAGCAGTTGATGGTAATATAAGACTCGTCCTTTTAAATAGCGTAGGCGACTCTTTTGTAACCGGATCATATTCAAAAGAAAACTTTCAAAAAGTTGTGTCAAATTTTTGTCAATAAATACTAATTAAATATGTCATTAGATAATAAACAAGTTAAAGAAATTGCCTATTTGGCGAGACTCAGTATCGAAGATAGTGAGTTAGAGCAAAGCACGTCAGAATTAAATAATATACTTAGCCTGATGGCCGACCTAAGTGAAATAGATACTGGCGATGCTGAGCCTATGGCCCATCCACTGCATATGTCTCAGCGCCTTAGGGAGGACGTGGTGACTGAAGAAAACTTGGCTGAAGAGTTTCAGGCTATTGCGCCAAAAACAGGCAAGAGCCACTTCCTTGTTCCAACGGTAATTGAGTGATGATGCATAAATTATCTGTCGCCGAACTAATCAAAGGTCTTAAAAATAAAGACTTTTCATCTGTAGAGTTGACCCAGCATTATCTTAGGCGAATTAACGAATCTAAGCTCAACGCATTTATCTCGGTTACTGATGACCTTGCAATTTCACAGGCAAAAGAAGCTGACCTGAAAATAGCGAAAGGAGGTAGCACTCTTTTGACTGGAATTCCATATGCCCATAAGGATATTTTTTGCACCAAGGGCGTAAAAACCTCGGCGGGCTCTAAGATGCTAGATTCATTTATTTCTCCATATGACGCAACACTTAGCCATAAGTTTAATTTAGAAAACATGGTAATGCTGGGAAAGACAAATATGGATGAGTTTGCAATGGGGTCATCAAATGAAAACTCCTACTATGGCCCAGTAAAAAACCCTTGGGACTTGAATAAAGTACCCGGTGGCTCTTCCGGAGGCTCAGCTGCTGCTGTAGCATCTCGCATTACTCCTTTTGCAACTGGAACTGACACGGGCGGCAGTATTCGCCAACCTGCAAGCTTGTGCGGCATTACTGGGATCAAACCAACGTATGGAAGAATCTCTAGGTATGGAATGATCGCTTATGCTTCAAGTCTCGATCAAGCAGGCCCAATGACCCAAACTGCTGAAGATGCGGCAATCGTTTTAAATGCTATGGCAGGCTTTGATAGTAAAGACTCTACCAGCGCTACTAAAGAAACCCCGGACTACACTAAAAAATTAACAAACTCCTTAGATGGATTAAAGATTGGGCTTCCTAAAGAATTTTTTTCCAGTGGTCTAGATGGTGGAGTCGAAAAAGTTGTTATGCAGGCAATTAAAGAATATGAGGCAATGGGAGCTAAGATTCATGAGGTCTCACTTCCGAATTCAATGCACGCAATTCCAACTTACTATATTGTAGCGCCTTGTGAGTGCTCTTCTAATCTATCTAGATTTGATGGTGTAAGGTATGGGTATCGATGTGAAGACCCTAAGGATTTAGATGATCTATATTTGAGGTCACGCTCTGAGGGTTTTGGTAAAGAGGTTAAAAGGCGAATTATGATTGGTGCTTATGCACTTTCTGCTGGATATTATGATGCATATTATCTAAAAGCTCAAAAAGTAAGACAGCTAATTAGTGAAGACTTTAAAAAAGCTTTTCAAAGTGTTGACGTCATAATGGGACCTGTTTCTCCTACAACTGCCTTTGATTTAGGTTCTGTTAAAGATCCTGTCTCAATGTATTTGGCGGACATTTATACTCTCTCAGTGAATTTAGCAGGATTGCCCGGCATGAGCATCCCTGCGGGTTTTTCGAAAAACCTGCCAGTCGGCCTTCAGTTGATTGGTAATCATTGGTCTGAAGAGCTGTTACTGAATACTGCTCATCAGTTTCAATTGAATACTGATTGGCATAAATCCACACCAACTGAATTATAGGGAAGGGTTAATTATGACTTGGGAAACTGTAATTGGACTGGAGATTCATACGCAATTAAAAACAAAATCAAAGATATTCTCTGGCGCATCCACTGAGTTTGGCGCAAAAGCAAATACTCAGGCGTGCGCTGTTGATTTAGGTTTTCCTGGGGTTTTGCCTGTTTTAAATAAAGAGGCAGTTCGAATGGCGCTTAGATTTGGTTTAGCAGTAAATGCAACTATTAATAAGCACTCTATTTTTGCACGAAAAAACTATTTTTATCCAGATTTGCCAAAAGGCTATCAAATTTCACAGTTTGAAATACCAATTGTTGGAAGTGGCATAATCGATATCGCACTTGATAACGGTGAAAATAAAAAGGTAGGAATTACGCGTGCACATTTAGAGGAAGACGCAGGGAAATCAATTCATGATCTGTATGATGACTACACAGCAATTGACCTTAATCGAGCAGGCACACCGCTATTAGAAATAGTGTCTGATCCAGATATGAGTAACGCTAAAGAAGCCGTCGC
>CAJXOB010000056.1 GCA_913057955.1 uncultured Gammaproteobacteria bacterium
AAAATATTGATTTGATAATCTAAAATATATCTTTAATATGTTTTTATTGTCATCAATCAAGGGGATAAGATGTTATATAGAGCAAGTCTTTCGATATTTTTGTTAATATCATTAAATGCAAGTGCAATAACCTTAAATGAGTTTAGTGAAAGGTTAGTCGAAACCCACCCTTACTTTGTTCAGCTATCATTATCTGAAAAAACAAGCTTGCTCGATCAAAAATCATCTCTAACCTACTCTGACTGGAATATAAAGGCTGGCGCAAGTGAAGCGTTCTCAGGTGGAGAGGATACATCTACAAGAGCATATAAGGAGCTCTACTCAACTAAATATGAAGTATCCGCGAATAGAAAAGTAGAAAACTCGGGCGCTAGTGTTAATTTAAAACACTCTTTAACTCGAAATGATAAAGACAGTAACGCCTCTCATGCAAATCTTTTGGCGCTTGATTATATTAGGCCTTTGCTGCAAAACAAAGATGGTTTGAATGACCGCCTTGCCTCTGACCTCGCATCGTTAGATTTAATAGCAAAACAAGTAAGCCTTGAAGAGCAAGCGGAAAATTTTCTAGCATCGAAATTATCTAAATTTATAGATTTGGCGCTCAAACAAGAAATTGTAAAAAACCATCAAATTTCACTCGATTTATCAAAGCAACAACTTGACCTGGATGAAGAAAAATTTAAAAACTCTTTGATTGATAAGTCGGTCTTAATTCAACAAAAAGATTCTTATGTAAAAGCAAAGCAGCAGTTACTTCAGTCTAGCAAAGAATTGATTATTGAAAGAAGAGAGCTCGCCAATCTAATTGGTACTAAAGAGTCAGGTATGATCGTTGATTTTGACTTATTTGAAGTGCACAACTTAACTGAAATTGATCCGCGCTCTTTTGTTAGCGATTCGAGATCAATACTAAAATTTGATTTTGATAAAGCTAGGCTCCAAAGACAGCTGGTAACGTTTGAAAATAAAACCATGCCTAGCGTAAATTTAAACTTAGGCTTGTCTTCGTTGGGAGAGAATGATAAATATTTTGGTAGCTTTGGTAATAGGGATTATTCTTGGAATGTTGGTGTTGATATCTCTTACCCATTAGGCTCTAGAAAAGAACTGATCGACGTTGAGCGCACAGAAATTAGTATTGATACTATTGACGCTCAAAAGAAAGAAGCTGAAATTACCAATATTCATCAAATTAATTACCTGCTTGCGCAAGTTGATCTATTGTCTGAACTTGTTGTGCTTTATCTAGAGCAGGGCTCTTTAGCAGAAGAAATGGTAATTGAAGAGCAAATAAAGTTTTCTGAGGCTCGCGGCCAAAAGTCTTTAGTTATTGCTGCAAAAAGAAACGCTAATCTAGCAAATTTAACTTATCTCCAGGCAGCTGGTACTTACCAAAAAATAGTTGTTGACTACAAAGCAGCAATCGATCAATTATATAATTAAGTATGATTCGCCTATTTTTATCTTTATGCTCTTTCTTGCCTCTAAAGATTAATCATATATTTGGCGCTTTAATAGGAAATTTACTATATTTTACTAGTTCAGAAGCAAAAAAAGTTTCCGAACAAAATATTGAAATTTGCTTCCCTGAAATCACGAACCAAGAGCGACAGTCTCTTGTTAAAAAGACCCTTATTCATACAGGTCAAAACTTAACCGAGTCTGGCTTAATTTGGAATAAAAGTTTTTCGAAAAATGTGAGCCTTGTTCAAAGTATCAAAGGTGAGCATTATTTAGATAGCTCTAAAAACACTATTTTGTTAGTGCCACATATTGGTTGCTGGGAGATAACGGGTAGAGTCCTCGCTGATAAAAGAAAAGTCACATTTATGTATAAGCCATTAAGAAGTCAAAAGCAAAATGCCTATTTGTTTAAGCGAAGAAATCAAGGCAATCTGACGATGGCGAGTGCCGATAAAACTGGCATTTTTAAGATCCAGCGCGCTTTAAAAAATAGGGAGCTTGTTGGAATGCTTCCAGATCAAGACCCAGGAGAGGAGGGGGGCATTATGGCTCCTTTCTTTAATAAACAAGCAAACACGATGACTTTGCTCGCTAAAATTGCAAAAAAGAACGATGTGCAGGTTTTAATGTTTTGGGCTGAAAGACTACCTAAGGGCAAAGGTTATGAACTAAACCTAGAGCCCGTCGACCTGGGTGCAAATGGAGAAACTTTAGAGCAGCACGTTGCATCAATGAACGACTCTATTGAGGCTTTAATTAGAAGGCTTCCAGAGCAATATATGTGGAGTTATAAAAGATTTAAATCGACACATTCTTACGGTTAATGGTTTCAATTTAAATGTGTGTTATTTTATGTTCACAAAAATCTTGTTATTATCAATAATGGTATAATCCGTACATGAGAATTATTGAAGATGTTAAAAGCGTATTTGATCGCGACCCTGCTGCAAGAAATGTGTTTGAAATACTCACCTGTTATTCAGGCGTTCAGGCGGTAATTATCTACCGATTAACTCATTTATTGTGGGGCTACAAACTGTTTTGGCTTGCACGATTTATTTCAACTTTTGCTCGCTGGTTTACTGGAATTGAGATCCATCCTGGCGCTGTTATTGGAAGGCGTTTTTTCATCGATCACGGTATGGGCGTTGTTATTGGAGAGACCGCGGAAATTGGCGATGACTGCATGATGTATCATGGGGTTACGCTTGGTGGAACCTCTTGGGATAAAGAGAAACGCCATCCTACTCTTAAGGACGGGGTAGTCATAGGCGCTGGAGCAAAAATTTTAGGCCCGATTACGCTTGGATACAATGTGCGCGTTGGATCAAACTCCGTTGTTGTTAGATCTGTTGATGATAACGACACAGTTGTTGGTATTCCGGGTCGCGTAGTTAAAAAGAAGGCAAGCGAGAGTGATACATTTGACTCTTATGCCGCAAGCTCAAGTGGCCGCTCGAATGATCCTACTATTCAGGCTATAGATTCTATTGTTGAGCGTTTGGCTGAAATTGATAAAAAAATATCTAAACTTCCAGTTGATTCTGATTCTAAAGTTGTAGTCTCAAAAATTGTTGAAAATAAGTAATTGTTGGGTGAATTTAATACTTGACTATTTTCCTTGGTTACTAGTATAATTCCCTTGGATTTTTAATGAATTAATAAAGTTATGCAACTAACCACAAAAGGAAGATACGCAGTAACTGCAATGCTTGATCTGGCATCTAATGAGTCGGCTAAACCTGTCACACTAGATATGATTTCTCAAAGGCAAAATATCTCACTTTCTTACTTAGAACAACTTTTTGCTAAGTTAAGAAAAGCATCTTTGGTTAAAAGTGTTCGAGGTCCAGGAGGCGGTTATCTTTTAAATGTTAACGCTGTGGACGTTACTCTTACACAAATTATTGAAGCAGTTGATGAAAACATAGATTTACGTCGCTGTCACGGCTCCAAAGACTGCTTAAGGGGTAAGCAGTGTTTGTCACATCACTTGTGGTGTGAGGTAAGTGATCAAATAAGAGGATTTCTGAGTTCGAGAAATCTTCAACAGGTCATAGATGATTACAAGATCAATCAAGACATACAATTACATTAATAATTAAGGAATATAAATAATGCTAACTCCAACTTATATGGACTATTCATCTACTACTCCAGTAGATCAACGTGTTGCTAAAAAAATGGCTAAATATTTAACTATGGAAGGTGACTTTGGAAATGCGGCTTCACGCTCACATTATTATGGGTGGCAAGCTGAAAAAGCGGTTGATGAGGCGCGCTCACAAGTAGCCGATCTAGTTGGAGCAGATCCAAGAGAAATTGTGTGGACTTCAGGAGCAACAGAATCAAACAATCTAGCAATAAAGGGTATTGCACACTTTTATGAAAAACGTGGTAAGCACATTATTACCCTAAAGACCGAACACAAGGCAGTCTTAGACACATGCCGTCAACTGGAAAGAGAAGGTTTTGAAGTAACCTACTTAGATCCATTGCCTAATGGTCTTTTAGACATTGAAGTTTTTAAAAAAACAATAAGAGAAGATACAATTCTAGCCTCAATCATGCATGTTAATAATGAGATTGGTGTTATTCAGGACTTACAGGCTATTGGTGATATTTGCAGAGAAAATAAAGTATTTTTTCATGTTGATGCAGCACAATCAGTTGGCAAGATAGGGATAAACTTAGAGTCACTTCCTGTAGATTTAATGAGTTTTTCAGCGCACAAGATATATGGACCAAAAGGAATGGGGGCTCTTTATGTCTCTCGCAAGCCAAGAGTGAGGCTTGAGGCTCAGATGCATGGTGGTGGACATGAGCGCGGAATGCGATCTGGCACTCTGGCGACTCATCAAATCGTTGGTATCGGCGAGGCGTTTGCAATCGCTAAAGCCGAAATGAAAGATGAGGGTATAAGAGTTCAAAAACTACGCGACAGGTTGCTTGCTGGTTTTTCTGACATGGAAGAGGTTGTTGTTAACGGTGACCTTGAGCAAAGAATTTCTGGAAACTTAAATATTAGCTTTAATTACGTTGAGGGTGAATCCTTAATGATGGCTATTTCGGATGTTGCTGTGTCTTCTGGCTCAGCATGCACATCATCAAGTTTAGAGCCTTCTTATGTACTTCGCGCACTTGGACTTACTGATGAGCTTGCTCATAGTTCGATTCGCTTCAGCGTTGGGCGCTACACAACAGAAAAAGATGTCGACGATGCAATTAAACTGGTTCGTGAAAAAGTTCAAAAATTAAGAGATTTGTCGCCTTTATGGGACATGTTTAAAGATGGCATTGATTTAAGTACGGTAGAGTGGGCTGCGCATTAAGTAAATTAAGCGTTTAAATCAATAAAATATAACGGTATAGAGTAAAATTAAAAGTTAAATTTGGAGTAACTTATGGCATATGGTAAAAAAGTATTAGATCACTATGAAAACCCTCGCAATGTTGGGGTTTTAGATAAAGATGCGCTTAATGTAGGCACAGGAATGGTTGGAGCGCCTGCTTGTGGCGACGTAATGAGGTTGCAAATACAGGTGAACGATGCTGGTGTAATTGAAGAAGCTAAATTTAAAACATATGGCTGCGGCTCGGCAATAGCCTCGTCGTCTCTGTTAACAGAATGGGTTAAAGGTAAAACGCTCGATGAAGCTGCCCAGATTAAGAATACTGATATTGTAGAAGAGCTAGAGTTGCCGCCTGTGAAAATTCACTGTTCAGTGTTGGCTGAAGATGCAATAAAAGCAGCAATTAATGATCTAAAGAGTAAAGCTAGCTAATAATTATGGCAATAACCTTAACAGAAAAAGCAGCAGAGCGAATGAGCGATTATTTAACAAATCGAGGAACGGGAGTTGGTGTAAGACTTTCTGTGCAAACTACTGGCTGCTCTGGGCTTGGTTACAATATGGAGTTTGTTGATGATGTTAATGATGACGATACTCTGTTTGATGACAAGGGCGTTAAAGTTATTGTTGATGCCAAAAGTTTAATTTATATTGATGGCACTGAAGTTGACTATCAAAAAGAGGGTCTAAACGAAGGTTTTGAGTTTAACAATCCAAATTCAAAAGCTGAATGCGGTTGTGGCGAATCCTTTACTGTTTAATACGCTTTCATTTGTTTCTAAGGTACTACCCTAATGCAAAATTACTTTGAGTTATTTGATCTTGAGACCTCATTCTTGATTGATGATAATCAGCTCAAAAGCTCTTATCGCAAAGAAATATCAAGGTTTCACCCCGACAATTATGTGACTAAAAGTGAATCTGAAAAGATTCAAGCGCTTCAGAATACATTACTTCTCAATAGCGCATATACATCTCTTAAATCGCCTTTGAATCGCGCGAGTTATCTTCTTAAACTTGAAGGTCTTGATCCGTTTGATGAGAGAGATACGGTAATGAATCATGATTTTTTAATTTCTCAGATTGGTTTAAGAGAAGAGCTTGAGGTTATTGAAGAAGACCGAGATAGTTTAGGATTAGAAGATTTTATGGAGCGAGTTGATCTTTATATTGAAAAAAATACAGAGTCAATTTATAAGGCTTTTGAGCTTAAAAGTGACCTTATGGATATCAAAATGAATGTCAGAGAATTAAAGTTTTACGATCAGCTCTATAAGGAAGCTAATAAATTGATGGACGAACTGCTCTAGGGATTTAATTTATGGCATTATTACAAATTTCAGAGCCTGGCCAGTCAACTGCGCCTCACCACCATAATTTAGCGTGCGGTATTGACTTAGGAACAACAAACTCACTTGTAGCTAGCGTTATGAGTGGCGAGACAAAACTAGTTTTAGATCAAAAGGGAAGGGCGATTCTTCCGTCAGTTGTTTATTGCGGCTCTAAAGAGCTTTTGGTAGGCAATGATGCGCTAGATTTAGTGACAAAAGATCCAAAAAATACCGTTCTATCGATTAAGCGCTTTATGGGGATTGGGTATAGTGAGGCAAGAGAATTTAAAAACTTACCCTACGATTTTGTAGATTTTAACGACAGCATTTTATTTAAGACGGCAATTGGCAATCTATCCGCAATCGAAATTTCAGCAAAAATACTCTCCACTCTAAAGCAGCGAGCTGAAGGCGCGCTTGGAGGCGAACTAAAGGGCGCAGTAATTACCGTTCCAGCCTACTTTAATGATGCCCAGAGGCAGTCGACAAAGGACTCCGCTAAACTTGCTGGGATAAATGTTTTGAGACTACTTAATGAGCCAACAGCGGCTGCGATTGCTTATGGACTTGAATCTGGAGAGGAAGGCGTTCATGCGATTTATGATCTAGGTGGGGGCACGTTTGATATATCAATACTAAGTTTTACTAAAGGCGTTTTTGAGGTCCTTTCAACGGGCGGTGATTCAAGCCTTGGCGGGGATGACTTTGATAACTTAATTTTTGAAGATTGTATTGATTCACTTAATTTAAATAATTTGTCGGCCACGCAAATCCAAACAATTCGAAAGCTTTCAAAGTTTGCAAAAGAAGAGCTGTCTACCAAGGAAGTTGCTGAATTTTCTGTTGAAGGTCAGTCTTATAAAATCACAAAGCCTCAGTTTGATACTTTAAGCGAAGCCCTGATTAAGAGAACATTGCTATTAACAAAAAGAGCTTTGAGGGATGCTGATATTAATATAAAAGATGTCAAAGAGGTGATTATGGTTGGCGGGTCAACTCGAATGAGCGAAGTTAGAGCGCGTGTTGGAGAAGTTTTTAATAAGCTTGTTTTATGCTCAATTAATCCAGATGAAGTTGTCGCTAAAGGCGCTGCAATTCAGGCAAATATATTGGTTGGCAACAAAAGTAGAAATGACGTTTTGTTGTTAGATGTTCTGCCGCTCTCATTAGGCCTTGAGACTATGGGCGGACTGGTAGAGAAGGTTATTCATAGAAATACGACAATACCGATTACCAGGGCGCAAGAGTTTACGACCTATAAAGATGGACAGACCGGTATGAGTATTCATGTGTTTCAAGGCGAGCGCGAGCTGACAAAAGATTGCAGATCGCTAGGTCGTTTTGAATTAAAAGGTATTCCTCCAATGGTTGCCGGGCGCGCCCGTATTTTGGTTGAATTCCAGGTGGACGCGGACGGACTGCTTTCAGTCTCAGCCAAAGAGGAAACCTCTGGCGTTAAATCTGAAATTGTTATTAAGCCGTCATTTGGTCTTAATGACTCAGACATGGAAAAGATGCTGAGGGATTCCGTAGTGTTTGCGCAGGAAGACATTATTTTAAGGCAACTTCAAGAGCAGAAGGTTGACGCGACAAGAACTATTGAAGCGATTGACTCGGCATTAAAGGCAGATAAGGCGCTCCTGGATGACGCGATGCTTAAAAGTATCCTTAAGGCTAGAGAGTATTTGTCGTCAATATTAGAGTCTGATAATGTTACCCTCATAAAAAATGCAACCCTAGATCTTGAAAAGGTTAGCTCAAAATTTGTTGAGATGAGAATGAACAAGTCAATAATGAGCGCAATGCAAGGTCATAAAATTGATGAATTTAACTAATAACTATAAACTATCACCATGCCCCAATTAATTATCTTGCCAAACGAAGAATTCTGCCCTGAAGGTATTGTAATTGAGACGATCACTGGGACTAGTGTTTGTAGGGCCTTGCTTGATAACGGCATTGAAAT
>CAJXOB010000057.1 GCA_913057955.1 uncultured Gammaproteobacteria bacterium
CTTGAGAGCTGATCAAATAGATTTTGAGAGGTTTTTTTACCAAAACCCATCGAAATCAATTGAGTTTTGTTTAAAAGATAAATATCACTGACTTGGCGAACGCCTTGATCATATAATTTTTGAATGGTAGCTTGACCAAAACCATCATTGTTTGCAAGGATGCGAAAAAAATATATTATTTTTCCTCTAATTTGATCTGGACATGATTCATGATTAAGACACATTAAAAAATCTGAATCCCAACTTAATTTATTTCCACAACTAGGACAATTTAGAGGTAAATCTATTTCTGCAGATTTCAAGACTTTATTAATTTTAGGTATAACTAAACCACTACGAGTCAACTCAATAACACTTCCAGCACCCAAACCTTGTTCTTTCACTAGTCCATAATGATGGCCAGTAGCACGATAAATTGTGGCTCCACTTAGCTGAGTTGGCTCTAACTCAGCGACAGGTGTTACCTTCCCTGTTCTGCCAACTTGGGCGGTTACTGATATAACTCTGACTTGAGCTTTCTCTTTATTTTCTTTAAAGGCAATTTGCCAGCGGTGAAACTTACGATTTGATCCCATATACTCTTTAAGTTCTGGACTAACTATTTCAAACACCACTCCATCAACATCAAAATCAACACCACTTTCTAACTCACCAACGATATCTAAAAATTGACTACTGAACTCATCAATACTTCCAAGCCATTTAGGTAATTGAGTAAATGGAACAAATAAAGCAGCTTTTTCGCTAATTGCGTCAATTGCAAACTTATCTAGTTCTTTTTCTTTAATTAGGCTAGCTTGAAAGTTTCTTGGATATTCAAAATGATTACTAAGATGCTTTTCAAAATAGCTGCGCTTAACAACGATTTCACCAGGACCTTGCCCTCTTTCACTATTATTAAAAATTGCAAGCCCTCTTTCGAAAACCCTACTTATATCACTCCCCTTATTCCCATCACCTCTTGTATAAAGTTTAATGCCATCGTCATAACCCGCAAAGCCGTCTAACTTAGCTGTTCCTTTTATTTGAATATCATCGAGTGAATGGTTAATTTCATCTGAAAACTTTGCAATTCTCTCTAGCCACTTATTTATTTCTTCCCAGCTATAAGCCTTATCAGTCGATAACATTTTTTTAGGAAGTTTAATTTTTTCTTCTGAAAAGCCTTCATTTTCAGTCTCGACTCTTTGCAAGAAAGGATCGTCGGGAAGTCTTTTTGATAATTCCAAAGTAAAGATAAAGTCGTAATACTCATCACTAATAATAGGGTTTCCTTCTCTATATCTTTGGTTTGAAATTTTACAAAATTCAAGTAAATCAGCATCCGTTAAATCGCTAATCAATAATTTCTGACTAGCGATATCTTGAATTTGTATTTTAGTAAGCATGATTTAAATAAAATCTAGCTGGAATTTAAAAAAAATTAAAACTTTGATGCAACTTGATTGAAAAGTTCAAAACTATAAAGCAACGTATCATTCTCATTTTCTTCAGTTAGATCAACAAAATAAACATAGGTTGAAAGCTCATCAACCTCTTTAACAATCAACTGATAGGTTTTAGTCGCAGAAGCAGCGCTCAACAGTTTAGAGAAAAATCCATTATTTGGTAAGACATTGATGAAGTAACTGCCTTCCACATGATCTCTATCATCTATATCAATATTTAGCTCATCAAGAGCCCAGCCAAGATAGCCCCATGTTTGCTTTTTATCATAAGGAAAAATTAAGCTAGCATATCCATTTTTAGCAGTTTCAACGACAGCAGTTACGACATTACTAGAATCATTCGATTGTATTTTGTCAATAGCCTCTAACTTATCATTTCCTAGAAATACCATAAGAGTTAAAAGCATCTCCGTCTCAATCTCAACATCTTTTTCTCTTGGCTGCCAGAGCCTCATTGATCCACTTACAACCTCGCCAATTGATGAAAGAGTTAAATAAACTTCAGATTTATTTTGGCCTTCAACAGGCTCTATTCGAACTCGATACTTATCTGCAATTGGGAGACCATATTGAGTTTTTAAAACTTTTGCTAAACTAGCACGTATTGCGCCAAGCGATTTATCGGGGACTACTGTTTCTATCTCAAGATAATCAGTTTCAAATATGCCAATTTGTTGATTTTCTTTATTAATCTTAAAATTATAAGATCTAAAAAACTCTTTAGAGATACTCCACACTTCATTTGGAGGTAAATCTACAACCAACCATCGACGATACTTATCACGCATAACTTCAACATTTTGAACTCTCTCTATAACATTGTCGTTATCACTAGCTTCAATAATTTCAGTAAATGCGCCCTGAGAACTTGGAGCAGTAAGATCTGGGGGAATTATTAATGAATCAACTTTTTCATCAGATTGATAGTTCACAACACGATTTCCTAAGCCTATTTTCTTAACTGGATCTGTAATTTTTGAACAACTTACAGCCAATAAGCTCATTAGAATAATAGTTAAATAATTAATTTTTTTCATGCTAAATTTAGTTCCTTTAGGTCATTCTCGATAATTGATTTAAACTCATTAGATAATTCCAGTAAAGGAAGTCTAATACCTTTCTCACACTTGCCCATTTTATGAAGAGCCCATTTAACAGGAATTGGATTTGCCTCTATAAACAAATTTTTATGAAAATTTTCTAGCTGAGAGTTCAATTTTTTAGCCAGCTCTATATTTCCAGCGATAGCGGATAAATAAACTTTCTGAAGCTCTTTTGGAGCAATATTAGCGGTTACAGAAATACCACCGTGCCCGCCTGCAATAAGAAAATCAACTGCTGTGGCGTCATCTCCAGTTAACAACAAAAAGTCCTCAGGACACTTTTCAACCAACTGTTCAATCACCGAAAGGTCTCCTGTAGCATCTTTAATTCCAATAATATTAGGAATTTCAGCAAGTCTAGAAGTTATTTCTACAGACATATCAACTGCAGTTCTACCAGGGACATTATAAAGAATTTGATTGATATTGACGCTTTCTGCTATTAACTTAAAGTGCTGGAATAGACCTTCTTGTGTTGGCTTATTATAATATGGAGTGACAAGCAAACAAGCATCGGCCCCTAAATTTAGCGCCTCTTGTGTAAGTTCAATAGCTTCAGATGTTGAATTAGCACCAGTTCCTGCAATGATTGGAATTCTTTTCGCAGCATATTTCACTGTATGATCGATAATCTTTAGATGCTCTTTGACGCCTACAGTTGCAGACTCTCCTGTAGTACCAACGGAGACAATCGAACTTGTTCCTGAATCAACATGAAAATCAATTAAATGATTAAGGGCCTCATAATCAACAGCCCCATCAGCAAACATTGGCGTAATTAAAGCAACATTTGAGCCTACAAAAGAGTGATTATTATTCATAAAGAGATTCATTCAAAATATAGCTGAAATTATATACGATTGGCCTAGTAATAACAATTCCACTATAGACTTTAACATAATAGATTTACTTAGCTAATAGATCGGGTCTTTTTTGATTGGTTTTTTCAATTGATTGCTCATGACGCCAAGCATCAATTTTGGCTTGATTTCCACTTAATAAGACATCTGGAACAGACTGACCATCGACACTCTCTGGCCTAGTATAGTGAGGGTAATCAAGTAAATTATTGGTAAATGAATCCTTTAAAGAATCTTGATTTCCTAAAACATTTGGGAGACGCCGACTGACTGAATCAATTAAAACCATAGCTGCCAACTCACCGCCACTAATAACATAGTCTCCAATTGAAACTTCATAATCAATATCATTTTCTATAATCCGCTCATCCACTCCCTCATATCGGCCGCAAAGCAGAGTTAGCGAATCAAAGGAGGCTAGTTTTTCTACTAAATTTTGATTTAATTTTTGTCCTTGAGGTGACAAATAAATGACTTTGGTTTCTGGGTTTTGTTTTTTAATCTTTGCAATGCAGTCCCTAATTGGTTTCACCTGCATAACCATTCCACCACCGCCACCATAAGGCTTATCGTCAACATTTTTATATTTATTAGAGCTGAAGTCTCTAAGCTGCCATTCACAAATTGAGATAATCGACTTCTTAATTGCTCTTGCAACAACTCCTTCCTCTTTGATGGCAGAAAACATTTCTGGAAAAAGGGTAATAATTTCAAATTTCATTAATTAACCTGTAGCGTTATTAATAACAAGGCTAGACTAATAGATTTGTTAAAATTTGAGAGTAAATTTTGCTTAGATCTTCTAAATCTTGAACCAAAACTGACTCATCAACCTGATGAATTGTTGCGTTAATAGGGCCAAGCTCAACTACCTGGGTTCCTTCTTGAGCAATAAATCGACCATCAGAAGTGCCTCCAGATGTAGAAAGCTTCGGCTTAATTGATTTAATTTTTTCTATTGCATCAACACATGCAGAGACCAGCTCTCCTTTTGGGGTTAAAAATGGAAAGCCTGAGTGCGACCAATCAATAGAATAATTAAGTTTACGGCTATCTAAAATATCATTTACTTTTTTCTGAAGCGCTTCTTTTGTAGTTTCTGTTGAATATCTGAAATTAAACATTATTTCGACTTCACCAGGAATTACATTAGTTACTCTAGAGCCAGAATGGATATTTGAAATTTGAAACGAAGTAGCAGGAAAGTATTCATTACCATTGTCCCATTGCTGCTGACATAAGTCTTTCAGCACTGAAGTCATAAGATGATTAGGATTTTCTGCTAAATGAGGATATGCAATATGCCCTTGCTTACCTTTTATAGTTAAGAGGCCATTTAACGAGCCTCTTCTTCCATTTTTAATAACATCTCCAAGCATAGAAGTAGATGAGGGCTCTCCAATCAAACAATAATCTATCTTTTGATCTAGACTTTTAAGATAATCCACTACTTTAACCGTTCCATTAACGGCAATACCTTCTTCATCAGAAGTAATTAAAAATGCAACAGTTCCCTTATGATTTGGATTTTTCTCAATAAAATTTTCTGTTGCCACGACCATTGAGGCTAGAGATCCTTTCATATCAGCTGCGCCCCTACCAAATAAGAGCCCATCTTTTACTGTGGGCTCGAAAGGTGGCGTCTTCCAAGCCTCATCATCTCCAGCGGGCACAACATCAGTATGTCCTGCAAAAGAAAAAATAGGGTCAGTATCTCCGTGAGTGGCCCAAAAATTATCAACATCACCAAACTTCAGAGGGTGAATCTTAAATCCAATTTTTTCGAGACGATCAATCATGATGGCTTGGCAGCCTTTATCATTAGGCGTTACTGAAGGCCTACTTATAAGTGATTTTGCTAATTGTAATGTTAAACTCATGAAGGCTATTTTACTTGTAAATTTAATACCGTACTGAGAGCCTCTTCGATAATATTTCTATCAGGATGACTGTCTGGCATAAGATATAAAGCTTTTTGCCAGTAACCTATTGCCCCATCCAGGTCAGATTGATGAGCTGAAACAATGCCAGCAAAATACAGCACCTGAATTGATTGAGGATCAAGACTTAGAGCTTTTTCAATTAAAGTTTGAGACTTACCATAAAACATGCCATCTTGATTTGCAGCTATAGCGCTAGCAAACTGAAGAAGTAAATCAATATCATTTGGATTTAATTCAAACGCACTCTCAAAAGTCCCAATTGAATCATCAATATTTCCAACACCAACTTGCGCCAGACCTAGCATTTTTAATGCTTGAAAATCATTTGGATTTTCAATTAAGTAATCCTGTAATTTTTGAATACTCTCACTCATACTCAAAGGTTCGGTTAAAGCAGCATCAGAATTTGGAATTATTTTTGGAGCCAGCTGAGAATAAACTAATAAAGATAAAATTCCAATAGATAAAGCTATCAGAGTTATCCATTTTAATGGCTCAATGGTTGTATTTTTCGCTGGGCTGCTTTTTAGCTCTGAAGCTAAAGTGCTAATAATTTCTGACTCAGCTTCTTGATATTGAGCACTTTCAATATGTCCTTGGTTAAAATCTATTTCAAGCTCAGCCTGCCTTTGTTTGTTAATTGCTATATTTGAATCATCGTCACTAAGGTTTGACTTTACTGGCCTATACAGGAACCATGCTAAAAATAAGCTAGATATAACGATCATTAAAATAAATTGCCAGCTTAAGATCATGATTTAGCTCTCACAAAATAACGCCGGTCAATTGCAGCAAAGAAAGCTCCAAGCGCAATCATCAGTCCGCCTAACCATATCCACCTCACCAGCGGCTTATAATAAATCCTTACGCTCCAAGCGTCACCCTCTAAACTCTCTCCTAAGGCTACATAAAGATCTCTAGTCAATGACGGGTCAATTGATGCCTCTGTCATTGGCATCCCGCTTTGGTAATACCTCTTCTCAGGCTTAAGCTGTGCGATTTGCTTAGCGTCACTATAAACACTAATGTCACCAATAAAGCCTGAATAATTATCTTTTGTATGGGGCTTAACACCATTAAAAACAAAATCATAGCCTGCAATATTTTGAGATTCTCCAACATCCATTTTTATATCTTTTTCTATTCCAAGTTGGGTTGTTACCGTTGCCCCAAGAGTAAAAACTGCAATTCCTAGGTGAGCAATTATCATCCCTAAAAATGCAAATGAAAATTTCGACTTTGTCCTTATCCTCTTGCTTACTAAAATAATGACATGAAAGGCCACCCAAATAAAAAGGCCAATTGCAATTAACACATAAATATTGTCAGTCATTACAACTCTTGCAAGTAATATTAGTAAAGCAATTCCAATCCAATTAAGACGCAGCAATGAAGTTAGTCTAGATACGCTATCTTTCTTCCAGCGGACAAAAGGGAAGATGGCTAATGCGATAACTCCAGGAATCATAATTGGCACAAAAACCGCATTGAAATAAGGCGCACCAACTGATATTTTTCCAAGATTTAATGTATCAAGAATTAATGGATAAAGCGTCCCCAAAAGAACTGTAAACAATGCCGTAATAAGCAATATATTATTTATTAAAAGCCCAGTTTCTCTTGAAAGTAGTGCAAATTGATTACTTTTTTGTAGTAAATGAGAGCGCCATGTAAATAGAATTAAAGAGCCTCCAATAACAATAAATAAAAATAGCAAAATAAACAGACCTCTTGTCGGGTCCGTAGCAAAAGCATGGACAGAAGTTAACACGCCAGAGCGAACTAAAAATGCTCCTAACAAACTTAATGAGAAGCCGCCAATAGCTAGAAGAACTGTCCACTGTCTAAATGCGCCGCGTTTTTCACTAACACTTAATGAGTGCACAAGCGCGGTCGCAACAAGCCACGGCATAAACGATGCATTCTCTACAGGGTCCCAGAACCACCAGCCTCCCCAGCCAAGTTCGTAATACGCCCACCAACTTCCAAGCGTTATTCCAACCGTTAAAAAAGCCCATGAAATTAATGCCCATGGCCTGGTCCACCGCAGCCAAGAACTATCAAGTTTTCCCCTAATTAATGCGGCTATTACAAAGGCAAACGGAACTGCTAATCCAACATACCCCATATATAACATTGGCGGATGAACTGCCAAACCAAAATCCTGGAGGAGCGGATTTAGCTCTCGGCCTTCTAATGGAGGAACTAGTAAACGCTCAAATGGATTCGATGTAAAAAGTAGAAAAAGTAGAAATCCAAAACTTATAGCACCCAGTATTACGAGAATTTGATTTAATAAATCCGATGGAATACGCTTAGAAAAAATACTAACCGAGATAGTCCATATTGAAAGCACAAAGACCCATAAAAGTAATGAGCCTTCATGAGCTCCCCAGACTGCAGATGCCTTGAATAAAACTGGGAGCTGAGTATTTGAATTATCAGCTACATACTTCACTGAAAAGTCATTCGTTAGAAATGCACTCATTAGAATAATAAAAGCAATAAAAATCCAAAAACCTTGCGCCCAAACCAATGGCTTTGCAAGTTGCGCAAGACTAGATTTATTCTGATAAAGGCCTATTGATGGCAATACCATCAATAGCACAGAAAATATCAATGCAAGAACGAGGGAAAAGTGTCCAATTTAAATCAACATAAGTCCAAGTTTTTATTATGTTTTTAAGAGCTAATCT
>CAJXOB010000058.1 GCA_913057955.1 uncultured Gammaproteobacteria bacterium
ATTATGATGAGGTAATCGTGCTCGGTCACTAACATGTTGGAATGAATCAAAGCGACATCATAGACATATCCGTGGAGAATAACGTTAGCACCAGAATCTCTAACCGCTTGAACGTTTAGATGAGGCGTGCTCGTTGGCATAACAATAGTTGCCTTTATATTTAGTGTACTAGCTCCAAGAGCAACACCTTGAGCATGATTTCCAGCAGATGATGCAATCACACCTTTACTTTTTTGACTGTCGCTCATCGTACTCATTTTTTGATAGGCACCTCTTAATTTAAAAGAATGAATGATTTGATCATCCTCTCGCTTAAGATAAATTTGATTTTTAAAACGCTTACTTAATTGAACCGCTATTGAAAGAGGGGAAACCTTAGCAACATCATAGACATTAGAGTTATCTGCCAAGCTAACTATTGAATTCATAAAGCTCCTAAATATAATTGACCCTTTAATGGGTATTCATTCTCAATTTAATGCATTAAATTAATAGGCTATCAATCGTTATAAATACCACTTTGATCAAAGAATATACCTTTAAATTTTAGTGTAATAGTATACTCGCTATAGGGTTTTTAGATACACTGGTCTAGCAAAATAGTAACTTATAAAATTAATTAAATTCCTAATAGGACACTTTAAGTTGCCCCTGATATTGATGAAAACCTAAAAACATCAGCTCATTGAGTCATAGCCAATAAATTTAAATAGGTCAATTTGAAAAAAATGATTGCTATTTTAAGAAATTTTTGGTAAAAACTACATTTTTTTATAAACTTACTTAAATGACTTCAGAACCAAACTTTGATGAAATTCCTGCCTACATTCCAAAAAAGAGTGAAGACTTTATGTCATCCGGTCAGCTTGAACACTTTATCCACAAGCTTAATGTCTGGAGAGAGCAGTTAGTTTACGAAGCTGAGACCACCATTAATCATATTCAAGAAGACTCTGCTCCAGTTGCTGACATTAATGACAGAGCAACCATTGAAGAAGAGTTTGCATTAGAGCTAAGAACAAGAGATCGTGAAAGAAAACTTATCAATAAAATTGATAAGACACTTCATTTGATAGAAACTGGAGACTATGGATACTGCAAAACTTGTGGTATCGAAATTGCTCTTAATCGTTTAGAGGCTCGTCCAACTGCCGATCAATGCATTGATTGCAAGACAGTGGAAGAAAGAAAAGAGATTTAATAAATCTTTAGAAGTGTTGATATGATTCGCCTTGGCCATCATAGCCTTTTATTTCTAGTTCCTTTGAATCACTAATAACGCCTATTTTTGTAATTTTAATTTTACAAAATTCAGCTATATTTATTATTTCTGAATTAAAATTTTCAGGTGCGGTAAAACATAATTCATAGTCATCGCCTCCACAAAGCGGCAAGCTCCAATCATCATTTTCTTTGATATGTTCAATCATTGATTGACTTAAAGGGATATCCTTAATATCAATCATTGCACCAACTTCTGAGGCCTTGATGATATGAGATAGATCTTGCTTAAGCCCATCAGATATATCGATACATGAACTCGCTAAACCCTTCAGA
The DNA here is from genome assembly GCA_913057955.1 of uncultured Gammaproteobacteria bacterium. Classification (GTDB taxonomy): domain Bacteria; phylum Pseudomonadota; class Gammaproteobacteria; order PS1; family Pseudothioglobaceae; genus Pseudothioglobus. The sequence continues at coordinate 1,558 of CAJXOB010000058.1, forward strand.
GCTGAACCTAGCTCAAGTCTTGGTATTGGCCTATTGAGCTTTATCAGTTCAGCTTTATGAGGCTTTTGACCTTCATTAATTTTCTTAAGGCAGAGCGCAGCATCGCCTATTTCACCTGAAACATATATATTGTCACCATTTCTAGCGCCTGATCTCTTAATCGCCTTTGATTTTTCAACAACTCCCATCATAGTTATAGTTATATTAAGAGGGCCTCTAGTGGTGTCACCTCCAATTAAGCTAACATGGTATTTCTCAGATGTTTCTTTAAGAGACTCAGAAAACTGCTCCAACCAAATCTCATCTAATATTGGAAGCGTTATTGCAAGAGTGAAATATTTTGCCGTTGCGCCCATTGCAGCGATATCACTTAAATTAACGGCTAATGATTTATAAGCAATATCTTCTGGGGAGTCGTCTTTAAAAAAGTGGACACCCTCTGAAAGTGTGTCTGTCGAAGTAACTAGTTGATAGCCAGAATCAAGATTAAAAATAGCGGCGTCATCGCCAGCCCCTAATTCAATACTGGAGTCACTTAATGGCCAATTAAAGTAATTTTGTATTAATTCAAACTCATTCATATCTTTAATTACTTAAGGCCTTTAAGTGGGCTTTAATGGATTCTGCGAGCGCTTTAAGATCATAACCACCCTCAAGAAAAGAAATGACCCTGCCATTGCTGTGTTTCAGCGCAATCTCAACAATACTTTGTGTTATTGTGAAATAGTCTTCAGACTCTAAGTTAATTCCAGCTAAAGGGTCTCTTTTGTGGGCATCAAAGCCAGCAGAAATGATAATTACTTCCGGCTTAAACAAGTCAACATTTTTTAGAATTTTAGTTGAAAATATTTCCATAAATTCGTCTCTAGTTACCTCATATGATATCGGCGCATTAAATATATTACCGACCCCAGTCTCGGACTCCAGGCCAGTTCCAGGAAATAAAGGGTGCTGATGTATTGAACCATAAAGGACACTCTTGTCGGAATAAAAAATTTCTTGGGTTCCATTGCCATGGTGCACATCAAAATCAATAATGGCTACTTTTTTAAGATTAAATTTATTTTGCAAATACCTAGCAGCAACAGCTGCATTATTTATAAAACAGAAGCCATTCGCTCTGGTTGTTTCTGCGTGGTGGCCTGGCGGACGTACTGCACAAAACAACCTTTTTGTTAGCCCACTCATCAACTCATTTGCGGATTCGATTCCTGCTCCGCATGCTCTCAATATTGCCTCCTTACTTTGAGAGCAAAGAACAGTATCGGCATAAGGCTCTTTCTCAACACCAACCAACCCAGAGCTTGGAACCATTGAAAAAAGTTTATCTAAATAGGACTGTGGGTGAACAAGATTTATAGTATTAAAGTCAGCTAATGGCGCCTCTTTGAGGGTGATATTAAGCTCATTAATACTTTTAATTGAATCAAGAACTACTTCTAATCGCTCTTGTCTCTCAGGGTGGCCTTCACCATTATCTTTTGCAATGCAGTCTGAATGAGAGAAAACCGTTATATCTTCCATTGGAAAGTTACATATATGCGTTTTCTTTGTGAGAATGATCCGTTGCATCAAGAACGGCAGATATTTCTGGGTATAGCCCTATAAGTTGCTTTTCTACTCCATCTTTAAGTGTCATATTTACTGAACTACAACCTTGGCAACCGCCACCAAAGTTTAAAACTACTTCTTTTTTCTCAGTTATTTCAACAAGGTCAACAAAGCCGCCGTGTGATGCTAAGCTTGGGTTAACCTCTGTCACAATAGTAAAAAGAATTTTTTCTTCAAGAGGGGCATCATCTTTAGGCGCCTCACCTTTGGCATTAGGGGCAGTGATGGTAAGTTTTTTGTTCGTGCCATCTAGCTTTAATGCAACATGTGAATCGCTTAAAAATTGATTATTAGATTCATCAATAAAAGCGCTAAAACCCACAAAAGGAAATTCGTTATAGCTATCAGGGAGATCGCTCTTAATACAAAAGTTAAATGTCACCGTTGCAACCGGAGTACCCGCCTTTTCAACGTCAACTTTTAAGCCAAGATCTTTCTCATCTTGTTGCTCAAATAGATCAGCAACATAAACTTCTGCTTCTTCAGTAATACTAAACATTTAATCTCCTAAAGACAATATTATCAATTAAGCGAGTGTCGCCTAACCTTATAGCTGATATTATAATAATTTCTGCAGTGTTTGTTGCGATTTGTGTAAGGTTATTTGCATTTAGAACTTCAAGATACTCAACTTCAAAGTCAACACTTAGTTTAAATAAAGCATCCTGCCTAACAAATTTAATTAATTTACCCTGCTCTATAGCAGTCTTTGCCTTGCTAAGTTGCCTATAAAAAAGTGACGCTTTTTTACGATTTTCAATACTTAGGTGCTGATTTCTAGTACTCATTGCTAAGCCATCAACTTCTCTTTGAGTTGCAACCGACTCTATAGATACACTTAAATCAAGATTTTGAACTAGAGACTTAATAATTAAAAGCTGCTGATAATCCTTTTCACCAAAAACTGAATAATCTGGCATAACAATATCAAACAATCGTTTTATGACTTGAGCTACCCCATTAAAGTGAAATGGTCGAAAAGCACCGCAGAGTATTTTCCCCATTTCGCCCACCTCGTAATTTAACAAGGTTCCATCCGGATAAATTTCATTTTTAGAGGGAATAAACAAGATATCTACGCTTCTAGTATCTAAAAGAGCTTTGTCATTAGTAAAATTTTTAGGGTAAGACTCAAAGTCCTCGCCTTTAGAAAACTGAGTTGGATTGACAAAGATACTAACAACAACTATATCTGCCAACGCCTGGGCCTTTTCAACTAGCATTAGATGGCCATCATGAAGCCCTCCCATGGTGGGGACTAGTGCAACTTTTTTATTATTATTTTTACAGTTATCTAAAAAAAACTGAAGATCAACAGTCCTCTCAAAAACTTTCATTAATAACTCTCACTTTGGGCAGGAAAATTTCCTTTTTTAACCTCCGAAACAAAAGCTTTTACTGCTGCAGTAATGGTGTTTTCTGTATTCAAAAAATTACGAACAAACCTTGGCTGCTTGCCAAGAGAAATACCTAGCATATCGTAACTAACTAGGACCTGTCCATCACATTCTTTACCAGCCCCAATTCCAATTGTTGGTATTTTAATCGTATTAGTTATTGACTTCGCTAAGTCGCTTGGAACGCACTCAAGAACTAAAATGCTTACGCCTAAGGAATCTAGTAACTTTGCATTATCTAGGATTGTTTGAGCTGAATCCTCATCTCGACCCTGAACCTTATAGCCACTTGAATCAACAACTAGTTGTGGCTGCAAACCTAGATGACCACAGACATTGATACCATCGGAGACTAGGGCTTTAATAACCCCTATATTTTCGCTTCCTCCCTCAATCTTAACCATATTCGCGCCATTATTGATTAATTCTTTAGCGTTGGCTAAAGCAGTTTTAGAATTTTCATAGCTATGAAAAGGCATGTCCGCTATAACTAAGGCTTGCTTGCAAGCTTTAGCTACAATTTCAGTATGGTAAATCATGTCTTTCATGGATACAGATCGCGTGTTTTCAGCGCCCTGAATAACCATTCCAAGAGAGTCACCAATTAAAACGATATCAACACCTGCAGTATCTATGAGTTTGGCCATTGAGGCATCATATGCTGTGAGGCAAGTAATTTTTTGACCATTTTCTTTAAATATATTTAACTCAGAATATTTCATAGTTTTTTGACATCTAGCTTATTAATTCTATCCAATAAAAGCTTTATTGGTCCTAACAAAGGAACCTTTATTTCAGGCTCTATCTCAAATAAAGGTACTAAAACAAAGGCTCTATTTATTGCCTCAGGATGAGGAATAGACAATCTTTTATTCAAAATAATCTGCCCTCCATAAAGAAGTATATCTAAATCAATCGTCCTTGAACCCCATTTTACCTCTCTAACTCGTTGCTGACTCTCTTCAATTTCTTGACAAAGGTCTAATAAATCAAGAGCGCTTAGTTTAGTTTCAATCTTACATACTGCATTAATATAGTTTGGTCCAGGAATATCCAAAAGAGGTTTGGACTCATACAAGCTTGAGGAGGTCATAAGCTCAATTTCATTATTGTCATTCAGAGCAGAAAGTGCTCTTTTAATTTGTTCTTTTGGATCCTTTAAGTTTGAACCTAAACCAATATAAGCTAACAATGAACGAGTGTTCCTATATGCTCACCTTGGTATATTCTTGTTAAAACTTTATCTTCTCGGCCCCAAGCTATATTTGAAAATGTTTTAGATTTTGCGGCTTGCTTTGCAGCCATAACTTTTGAATGCATTCCTCCAGATCCTAAAGCACCTCCAGTTTTTCCAGCTACTCGCTCTAACCTTTCGTGATCAAAATGAATTTCTTTTATTAAACTAGCATTTTTATTTTTACGAGGATCATCATCAAAAACTCCATGCTGGTCTGTCAATATAATCAATCTTTCTGCGTCCAAAAGGTTTGCTACAAGAGCTGCTAAAGTATCATTATCACCAAACCTTATCTCTTCGGTTGCAACTGTATCATTTTCATTAATTACTGGCACTACGCCAAACTTAAGCAAGTTATCTAAAGTTGCTGAGATATTTTCGAAATGTTTAGTATTGATAAGGTTATCTTGCGTCAAAAGTACCTGGGCTGTCTGAACATTATGCTTAGCAAATAGATACTCATAAGCCTGAACTAGTCCCATTTGTCCAACTGCAGCAGCCGCCTGAAGCTTATGAATATCGCTTGGTTTATCCTTCCAGCCAAGTCTTTTCATACCTTCAACAATTGAGCCACTTGATACTAAAACAATATCAATATTATGAGATTGCAGTTCTACAATCTGCTCAACCCACTCAGAGATTAAATCTTTATCAATCCCTTTGCCATCATTGGTTAAGAGGGCAGATCCAATCTTCACTATCCAACACTTATTCTTCTTCATCTTTTTCTTCAATAAGGTCATACAAACCAAAAACCAAGGGCTTACAGCCCATACCATTTAATGCAGATATGTTAAACGCCTCACCTTTATATTTAACTTTTTTAAGAAAATCTTTAATCACCTTGTCTCTTTTATCTTCTTGAATAAGGTCAATTTTATTAATAGCAACTAATCTGGGCTTATCAAAAAGCTCGTCATCAAATTTTTTTAATTCAGACTCAATAGTTAAATAGTTAGTAGCAGGATCTGAACCGTCAGCTGGCAAGATATCAATCACATGAAGAAGTGCTTTTGCTCTTGAAAGGTGCTTAAGAAATTCAAACCCTAGGCCAACGCCTTCACTAGCTTTTTCAAGCAAACCAGGTATATCAGCCATTACAAAGTGATTATTGCCAGCCTTTACGACACCAAGATTTGGATGAAGGGTTGTAAAAGGATAATCAGCAACCTTAGGACGTGCACCAGAGATTTGCCTGATTAGGCTCGATTTTCCAGCATTTGGCATACCCAAAAGTCCAACATCTGCCATTACATTGAGTTCTAACCCAATCTCTCTAACCTCTCCAGGCGTTCCGGGTGAGGTTTGCCTAGGTGCACGATTAATTGAAGATTTGAATCGAGCGTTACCTAGCCCATGAAAGCCACCTTTTGCAACCAAAAGATTTTGTTCGTGTAATGTGATTTCACCTATCACCTCATCCGTTGAAAGATCTATTATTTTGGTTCCAAGAGGGACTTCAACATATAAATCTATGGCAGACTTACCTCTTCGATCACTTCCCTCTCCAGGCAATCCATTTTTGGCTCTATATAACCGGTTATAACGAAATTCACTTAATGTATTAAGTCCTTCTTGACCTCGAAAAAAGATGCTGCCACCGTCACCGCCGTCACCTCCGCCTGGCCCTCCACCTGGAATATCATTTTATCG
>CAJXOB010000059.1 GCA_913057955.1 uncultured Gammaproteobacteria bacterium
GTCTTTAAATTGCCTTGAAATATTTGGGTAATACCACTGCTTATCTAGCGCATTAAGAATGAATTCTCTGTTAGTCCATAAAGACACGTTTGCAGATGCAAAAACCTGGTCGATAAGGTGTTCTGCCTTTAAACAACTAAAGATAATATCTGCATCTTTCCAGAGTTCAGCGGGAAACTGATTATAGTGCTCTTCATCTATATTAAATTTATTAATCCCATCTAGTATTTCTTCTTTACTTGTTCCAATGATCTCACCATCGTGATTCTCAATTTTATTATCTTCCATTCATGAACTCCTGTGTATTATTTGAAATCATTCTAAAATCTAGCCTCTAAAAGCATTATCTGACAGAAGATAGTCAAGCTCCTCCATGGTGCTCATTCGCCCAAAAATTTCATTTCTATGAGGAAAGCGCCCAAACTTTTTAACAATATTCCTATGATGCTTGGAAAACTCTAAATTAAAGTTGTATTTTTGAAACAAATATACCTGTAAATTTTGGTGGTCTATATTTTCACTATGCATAAGAGGCATAAAAAGAAAAAGCAATTTTTCATCACTTAGCTCTTCATCGTAGCCATTATTAATTGCGTTTAAGGCAACCTCAACAGCCATATCTTCCGATTTAAAGCTTTTTGTCTGACCTCTAAACATGTTTAAAGGAAACTGGTCTAGAATGATTATTAGAGCTACTGAACCTTCAGCAGTGTCACGCCACTCCATAAACCCACCAGAAGATATACCCTCCCATAGATTTTCATAGCGCTGCTTGATTTCATTATCTACTTCAGGGGTGGATGAAAACCAATGTTGTTTACTTTTTTCTGAGAACCAATATTGATGAATATCGGATGGTGTTATCGCTTTTTCGCTCATAGTATTTAATAAATATTTCCTTCAGAGCGGGATAATATACCACCCTGAAGGATTAATAGTTAATACTTAACGATGAGGTGATTTTTCACCAAAGTCTTTATATTTTTCTAGATGTCTAACAGGCTTACTTAATGCATCTTTTCTGAATGGGTCACCCAACTCTCTAGAGCACATAATTTCTATAATTGTCGTTTTTCTTTCGTTCATCTGCATATCAATCGCTTTTTTAAGTGCAGGGCCAACGTCTTCAAGCCTGTCTACACGAATTCCTTCAGCACCCATAGATTCTGCAATATTAACAAAATGCTGATCCGTAAGCTCTGCAGCTATAAAGCGCCTGTCATAAAAATCAACTTGGTTTTTCTTTTCAGCGCCCCAATGACGATTATGAAATACAACCGCTGTAACAGGAATATCATGACGTACACATGTCATTGTTTCAACCATGCTCATTGCCCAAGCACCATCTCCCGCATAAGAAACTGCAGGCCTATGTTGGGCAGCTGCCTTAGCACCAATGATCGTTGGAAAAGCGTAACCACAGTTTCCAAAACTCATTGCTGCAAAGAAGCTACGAGGCTTTTCAAAGCGAAGATAGCTATTAGCAACTGAGTTAATATTACCAATGTCAGTTGACACCATAACATCTTCAGGCATTGCTTTTTCAAGTTCACGAAGGACTTGTCTAGGATGAAGCCACCCTTCTTCTTTATCTGCAAGCATATCCATGCTATATGAATCAGTTTCATGAATCCACTCATCCAGCTCTAATTCCCAAGAAGCTTTTTCGTCTGCAATAATTGACGCTCTATCAGCTTTAGAAGAATCACAATTAAGTGTTTCAGATACCAACTTTTGACAAAGAATACTTGCAACTGCTTTAGCATCTCCACAAATACCTACATTAATTGGTTTGACCAATCCAAGCATTTTGTGATCTGCATCAATTTGAATAATTTGAGCATCTTTAGGCCAGTAGTCCATTCCATGTTGAGGCAATGTTCCAAAAGGACCTAAGCGCGTTCCTAGTGCAATAACTACATCTGCTTTTGCTATTAATTTCATTGCAGCTTTTGAGCCTTGATATCCCAAAGGACCGCACCAAAGATTATGACTTGCAGGAAACGAATCATTATGAAGGTAGCTATTTACGACTGGTGCACCTAAACGCTCAGCTAAAGTTGCACATTCATCAACACCATCGGCCATAACTACGCCGCCGCCAGAAACAATAACTGGAAACTTAGCTTTACCAATCAAGGCAACAGCTTCATTTAAGCTATCTTCACCGCCCGAACCTCTATCTACTCGACGTGGGGTAGGAATAGTAAACTCCCCTTCTGCATAAAAATAATCTCTAGGAATATTTAACTGGGTTGGAGCCATCTCACTCATAGCTCTATCAAAACAGCGACCAGTAAATTCTGCCATTCTCATTGGGTTAACAACATGGCCTTGATATTTAGTAAATTCTTGAAACATTGGTAGTTGGTTGGCTTCTTGAAATCCACCTAAGCCCATCCCCATTGTTCCAGCTTCAGGCGTAACAATTACAACCGGGCTATGCGCCCAATATGCTGCTGCAATAGCTGTTACGCAGTTAGAAATACCAGGACCATTTTGACCAATGACCACTCCATGTCTTCCACTTACTCTGGAATATCCATCCGCCATGTGAGCAGCGCCTTGCTCATGGACAACAGGTATAAATCTAATACCAGCTGGCTCGAAGATATCCATTGCATCCATAAATGCAGATCCCATAATACCAAAGATATCGGTTACATCATTTGCGACCATTGTTTCAACAAAAGCCTCACTCGAAGTCATTTTTGCCATTCTATAGTTCTCCTTTATAATTTATTTATTAAGCATGTCAAGCGCTGAAACATAATCATAACCTAAGTCATGCGCTACTTCAGGACATGTTACTTGACCACTATGTACATTTAATCCAGCCCTTAGATGCTCGTCATCTAATAGAGCTTGTTTAACGCCCTTATTTGCAATGTTCAGCCCAAAAGGTAGTGTTACATTATTTAGCGCATAGGTTGATGTTTTTGGAACTCCACCTGGCATATTAGCAACACAGTAATGAACAACATCGTCAACAATATATGTTGGCTCTGCATGGGTAGTTGCCTTTGAAGTCTCAAAACATCCACCCTGATCAATCGCGACGTCAACAATAACTGAACCAGGCTTCATAGCCTTAATCATTTCTCTGGTTACTAGTTTTGGTGCTTCAGCGCCAGGAATCAACACACCACCAATAACTAAGTCAGCTTGTAATACATACTCTTCTACTGAACTTTTAGTTGAGAATACAGTATTCGTGCTTCTGCCAAATTGCTGCCAATGCTGCTCTAATGTATCAGGATTGTTATCCAAAACCCAGACATCTGCACCCATTCCAACAGCCATATGAGCAGCATGAGCGCCAACAACTCCCCCACCTAAAATAACAACATTTAAAGGATCTACTCCTGGAACGCCTCCAAGTAAAGCTCCCATTCCACCATTTGGTTGCTCTAAAAAGTGAGCGCCTGCTTGAACAGCCATTCTTCCTGCAACTTTTGACATAGGAGCCAATAATGGTAATCCGCCTCTAGGCGAAGTAACTGTTTCATAAGCGATACAAATAGCACCACTCTCTACAAGTCCTTTTGTTTGCTCAGGGTCTGGCGCAAGATGAAGATAAGTGTAGAGAATTTGACCCTCTCTAAGCATTGCAATTTCTATGGCTTGAGGTTCTTTAACTTTAACAATCATATCCGCAGTTGCAAAAACTTCTTTAGCTGAAGATATTATTTCAGCACCACAACTAGAATAATCATCATCGCTAGCCCCAATACCAATACCAGCATTAGTTTCAACTAAAACCGTATGGCCATTACTAACAAACTCTTTAACACTTCTAGGTGTTAAGCCAACCCTGTATTCATGGTTCTTTATTTCTTTTGGCAGTCCAATTATCATAAGATTTTCCTATATTATATTTATTAATTTTTTACAATTTATTTACTTCTAAGGCGTTGTCAACGGCTTCAATAATTAAATCTACATCATTTTTTGTGCAAATAAAAGCAGGACTAAATAACAGAACGTTGTTATTGGTCTCAAAACTTCTATTAGTTCTTCCAATCATGACTTTATTTTGGAAGCAATGGCCAGCAACTGCTGCTGCAATCGTTTCATCAACAGGATCTTTAGTTACCCTATCTTTTACTAACTCTAACCCACAAAATAAACCTTTGCCTCTTACCTCTCCAATCATTTTGTGCTTGCCTTCCAATTCATGAAGTTTATCTTTAAGATAATCTCCAACAAGGTTAATGTTTTCTAGAAGCTTTTCTCTTTTAATAATTTTTAAAACTTCAAGTGCTGCAGCAGGTCCAGCTGTGCTTCCACCAAAAGTAGAGATATCTCTAAAGTAACTATCAACATTAGTTGGATCTTCTTTGAACATATCAAAGAGCTTCTCTGACGTAACAGTAATAGAAACAGCGGCATAACCAGCAGCTAAACCCTTAGCAGTAGTAACAATATCAGGCTGAACATCATAATGCTGATAGCCAAACCACTTTCCAGTTCTTCCAAGACCGCAAACAACTTCATCTATATGAAGAAGAACATCATATTTTCTGCATATAGATTCAATTATTGGAAAGTATTCAGGTACTGGTGGAATTACACCACCACCTGCTGTAATTGACTCCAAAACTACTGATCCAACAGTATCAGGGCCTTCAATTTTAATAATGTCTTCAAGAGCTGTTGCACATTCAATATTACACTCCCCATATTTTTTTCCAAATGGACATCTATAACAACAGCAATGAGGCATTTCAACGAAGCCTGGTGCAAATGGTCCATACTGTTTTTTTCTTTGAAGTTGGCCAGATGAGCTCATAGCACCAATAGTAGTACCATGATAATCTCGGTCACGATAAATTATTTTATGTTTTTTTCCTTCGTTCTTAAAATGAGCAAGTTGGCGAACCATCTTGTAGCCTTTTTCGTTAGCTTCAGATCCAGAATTTGAATAATAAACACGATCAAGACCAGGCATAAGTGAGGTAACTTCTTTTGCATATTCTGCAGCAGGTTCATTACCAAAAGAGCCGGCAAAATAAGGTACCTTTGAAAGCTGTTTACTAACTGCATCAACCATATCATCTCTACCAAAGCCTAAATTCACTGTCCAGACGCCGCCAGAAGTTCCATCTAAGTACTCATTACCCTTGGTATCTGTAACAATCATTCCGTCAGCTTTTGAGACTACCATTGGGTCAGATGTTTCAAAACCCTTGTGCTGAGTTAAATGATGCCAAACATGGTCTTTATCATTTTGTATAATTGTATTATCAGACATAATTACCCCTTATAAATTAAATTGATAGCAATTAAAAGAATGAATTATAAGAAGTAAATAGACTAGAATTAACATATATATAGATCCAGAAATCTTATAATTAATATGCCAGCAATATGAATGAAATGTGGAGCCAGTTTTTTTCCTTAAGACGGGATAAGCCTCGAACTCTTCAATTGCAGATACGCCAACAATTAATTGACGCGATTACAAACGGGTTAATTGGTCCAAATGAGCCTCTTCCATCCTCTAGAAATCTAGCTACTGCTCTTAAAGTTGCTAGAAATACGGTGATTGCCTCATACAAAGAATTAGAGTTTGATGGCTATATTACATCCCAAGAAAGGAGAGGTTACTTTGTAAATGAACAATTTTATGAGAGTTACACTTCGAATAATGAAGACCAGGCGAATAATTCTATTCCGCCTTTTTGGCTCGAAAAACTAATTACCAAAAAACCTTCTGATAAGGCTAATAGTCGTAATCCCGAGAATTGGCAGAGCCTTCCATATTCATTTACCATTGGACAGCTTGATAAAAGCTTAATTCCATACTACGAATGGAGAGAAGTGGTTAGACATTCCTCAACTCTTCCTGAAATTCAAAAATGGAATATCGACCATGTAGATAGCGATGACCCATCTCTAATAAAACAAATTCAATCTAAAGTTCTTCCAAAACGTGGTATTTGGGCCAATGAAAGCCAAATTTTAATTACGTCAGGGAGTCAAAATGCAATCTACATTATTGCAAGCCTTCTAGTCAAGCAAGGAACTGTTATTGCCATGGAAAATCCTGGCTATCCAGATGTAAAAAATATTTTTAGCTTTAAAACTGACAATATCATTCCAGTTCCAATTGACAAAGATGGCATTATGATCAAAGATATTAGTCTCGATACAGATATAATTTTCACCACGCCAAGTCACCAATATCCTACTGGGGTTACTATGAGCATGGATAGAAGGCATGAGCTCTTGTTACTTGCAAAAGATAACAACATGGTCATTATTGAAGATGATTATGAAGCAGAAATTAATTTTCAAAAAAAACCTCATCCATCTTTAAAAAGTCTTGATAAAAATAATAATGTTATTTATGTTGGTAGTTTTTCAAAAGCTTTTGCACCAGGCTTAAGACTAGGATATATGGTTGCTCCAGAAAGTTTCATTAAAGAAGCAAGAGCATTAAGAAGGCTAATGTTAAGGCATATGCCTGCTAACAATCAACGATCTGTTGCGCTCTTCATTGGACTTGGACATTACCATAATATGTTCACTAAAATTCAAAAAACAAATAAGGAGCGTTGGGACATAATTAATGAAAAAATTAATCAAGAACCACTTCTATCATGTACTCCAACTCATGGTGGGTCAACATTTTGGATAAAATTACCTGAATCAGTTGATACTGAAAAACTAGACAAAGATCGATATTTAGAATGGATGCTAGTTGAGAAAAGCCTTTCAGACGAGGTCGCTGGACAAGCCTATCCAGAGCAGTTCATCTTGGTTCATCAGCGCACAGGTGTGCAACAAGATATTGCCGACACTCTTTCAATGATGCCGAAATTTAGTCACCAGGATTTTAAAGATCGCCTAGCAAGGCTAGAAAACGCTGAAAGTTATATTCTGAGTACGATCGAGGTGCTGCGAGAGGGGCTAGCTAGGGGTATTACACCACCACAGATAACTCTGCGTGATGTGCCCGAACAAACACGCAATACCTGATACTT
>CAJXOB010000060.1 GCA_913057955.1 uncultured Gammaproteobacteria bacterium
TAAGTGGAAGTCCTCATATGAATAGTTCCTATAATATTATTTTCAGAGCCATCACAAATTAGTAAGCGAGTATGTTGGATTCTTTTCAATTGTTCAAATAATTCTTCTTCGTTAATAATATCTGCACTTATGAGTTCGTTATGAGGAATCATAATGTCTTCAACTTTAACTTTTTCAAGATCAATAATATTAAGAAGCATATTTTGGTAGTTCTTGGATAATACTGATTTTGAATCAACAACAGCCATTCTAAGTTCTTCAGAATTGAGAATATCTTTACTAATGTTCTTCAGTCCAAGAAAATTTAGAATAGATTTTGATATCAAAGATATTAGATATATTAGTGGCTTAAAAATTTTTATTAGAAGTTCAAGAGTCCAGGAGGCAGGTAAGGCAACTTTTTCTGGGTTTTTAGCTGCAAATGTTTTTGGCGTATTTTCAGCAAAAATTAAAATAACTACCGTTAAAACTAAAGAGGCAATGATTACTGAACCTTCTCCCCAGATTTTCAGAGCAAGAAGGGTTGCTATACTTGCAGCAAGTATATTGACAAAGTTGTTTCCTAGTAAGATTCCACCAATTAAATAATCAATATTTTTTAGTAATCTTTCTACTCTTTGTGCCTGAAGGTTGTTTTTTGAACTAAGAGTTTTAAGGCGATATCGATTCAATGCCATCATCGAAGTTTCAGAAGCAGAAAAGAAAGCCGAAGCTAGAATTAGTACAAACAGTAAAACACTAAGCCAAAAAGTGGAAAGTGATTCCAATTAGTTATCCATAATAATCATTGAGATGTTATTTTAACCTTAAATTAACTAAAAGTCTTAAAACAACATGCTTGAGTATTTTATGATTGGTTATTAAACGCAGTTAGTCCAGGATATTTAGCATCATCACCAAGCTCTTCTTCTATTCTAAGGAGTCGATTGTATTTAGCCAGCCTGTCCGATCTTGATAATGAGCCCGTTTTAATTTGACCGCAATTTGTTGCTACTGCGAGGTCTGCAATTGTCGTATCTTCTGTTTCACCGCTTCTATGAGACATAACGCATGTATAGCCGGCACCAAGAGCCATTTTCATTGCATCAAACGTTTCTGTTAGAGTTCCAATTTGGTTAACTTTTATTAGGATTGAATTTGCTATGTTATTTTTAATACCTTTAGCTAGGATCTTGCTATTTGTTACAAATAAATCATCACCAACAAGTTGAACAGTGTTGGATAATTTTTGAGTAAGCATATCCCAACCTTCCCAATCATTTTCATCCATACCATCTTCGATTGAAATAATAGGGTACTTTTCAACCCAAGATGCAAGGTAATCTGTAAATTCAGAGTTAGTAAGTTTTAAGCCCTCTGAAGTTAAATTATAGGTGCCATCTTTGTAGAACTCTGAGCTTGCTGCATCTATACCAATAAATATCTCTTTTCCGGGGACGTATCCTGCATTATTAATAGCTTCAATAATAACTTCTAAAGCTTCTTCATTTGACTTTAAATCTGGAGCAAAGCCACCTTCATCACCGACTGCAGTGTTGAGTCCTTTTTGATCAAGCACTGCCTTTAAATGATGAAAAACTTCAGTGCCATATCGCAATGCTTCTTTAAAGCTAGGGGCACCTGCAGGAATTATCATAAATTCTTGAATATCAACACTATTATTCGCGTGCTCACCACCATTGATAATATTCATCATTGGGACAGGCATTTGATAGGTTTCTGAAAAACCAAATGAGCGAAATAGTGATTGATTATTGTTTTGTGCATTCGCATGAGCGCAGGCTAGAGAAACAGCTAATATTGAGTTTGCACCTAACCTAGATTTTGTTTCTGTGCCATCCATATCAATCATTTTTTGATCAATGGTCTTTTGATTTGATACGTCCATACCTTGAAGTGAGTCACTAATCTCAGTATTAATAAAATTAACAGCCTTTAGAACGCCTTTACCTAGGTAGCGATTTTTATCACCATCTCTTAGCTCTAATGCTTCTCTTTGACCAGTAGATGCTCCTGACGGGACAATTGCCCTTCCAATAACACCATTGTTTAAGATAACATCAGCCTCAACAGTGGGGTTGCCTCTAGAGTCCAATACTTCACGTGCAATAATTTTTTTAATCGTCATTTAAGAGTTATTATGTTTGAGAAAAAGAAAATTTTATACTTAGGTGGTTAATACTTTGTGTCAAATTGTTTCAGGTTTACTCAAAGAAAGACTTCATTTTACCAAAAAATGAACTTGACTCTGGGTGATGCTTGGCCTCGCATGAGTCTGAAAAGTCTTTTAATAATTTCTTCTGTTTAGAGTTAAGGCTTACAGGGGTTTCTACTTTAACTTGACAGAGCAAATCACCCGAACCATTATGCCTCATAGCAGGCATCCCTTTCCCGCGAAGCCTAAATAGCTTAGCAGTTTGTGTTCCGGCAGGCACCTTAATTTTTAGTTTACCTTGTAAGGTTGGAACCTCTATTGAGCCACCAAGCGCAGATGTTGCGAAGTCAATAGGAACTTCACAGTACAAGTCATTACCTTCACGCTGAAAAATTGAATGCTCTTTGATATGAATTTGAACATAAAGATCACCATGCGGGCCGCCGCGTAATCCGGCCTCACCTTCACCACTCAATCTAATTCGGTTTCCAGTATCAACTCCAGCAGGAATTTTAACTGAAAGCGTTTTTTGATTTCTTACAACGCCCTGTCCTCGACAGGTTCCGCAAGGAGATTCAATTTTTTCACCTGAACCATTGCATTGGTTGCAAGGTCTTTGGACGGCAAAAAAACCTTGTTGCATCGTTGTTTGTCCCGTTCCGCGACAATTTCCGCAAGTTTTTACTGAAGTACCAGTTTTAGCACCACTTCCAGAGCAAGCGCCACAGGTATCATTTTTAGGGACTCTAATTTTTACAGTATCACTTTCTGCGGCTTGCTTTAAATCTATTTCTAGATCATAACGAAGATCGGATCCTCTATTGTCTGGCTTTGAGTTTCCGCCTCCAAAAATGTCACCAAAGATATCACCAAAACCGCCTCCAGAACCACCAAATGGGTTTCCACCTCCAAATCCATTACCACCTTGCTCAACGCCTGCATGACCGAATTGATCGTATGCTGATCTTTTTTGAGGGTCTGAAACGACATCGTATGCTTTACGGACTTCTTTAAATTTTTTCTCGGAACCAGCTTTATCATCAGCATTTCTATCGGGATGATATTTCATTGCAAGTCGCTTGTAGGCTTTTTTAATTTTGGCCTCGTCTGCACCTTTATCAACACCTAAAATTTCGTAATAATCTCTTTCTGCCATGGGTCCCTTATATTATTAAACCTCCCAAGTGCAAGACAAGGGAGGTTTTATTTTTTGTATTAGCTTCTTATATTGCCTATTTTTCTTCATTAACCTCTTCAAAGTCAGCGTCGACAACATCATCATTTCCTTCAGATTTATCAGCTTCCGCTCCTTCTGCGCTGGCTTTTTCTTGAGCTTTTTGAGCTAGAACTTGTGCTTTTTCACTTAGATTTTGAACTTGAGTATCGATTGCTTCTTTATCATCACCTTTGATGCTTTCTTCAAGCTCACTAAGTGCTACTTCGATCGCACTTTTTTCATCATCAGAAATTTCATCTTTTAACTCTTCTAGGGACTGCTTTGTGGAGTGTACAAGAGAATCAGCCATGTTTCTTGAAGTTACAAGCTCATGGAACTTTTTATCTTCTTCAGCGTGCGCTTCAGCATCTTTAATCATTTTATCAACCTCTTCATCCGAAAGACCACTTGAGGATTTGATTGTTATTGATTGCTCTTTACCTGTATTTTTATCTTTAGCGGATACATTTAAAATACCATCA
The DNA here is from genome assembly GCA_913057955.1 of uncultured Gammaproteobacteria bacterium. Lineage (GTDB taxonomy): Bacteria > Pseudomonadota > Gammaproteobacteria > PS1 > Pseudothioglobaceae > Pseudothioglobus. Next base: position 3,854 of record CAJXOB010000060.1, read on the forward strand.
GAATCAAGATCAAGTGATACTTCAATCTGAGGCTGGCCTTTAGGTGCATTTGGAATACCTTCAAGATTAAACTGACCGAGTGATTTATTGGCACTAGCAATCTCTCTTTCTCCCTGAAGAACATGAACTGTTACAGCCGATTGATTGTCTGAGGCAGTAGAAAAGACTTGAGATTGGTTCGTTGGAATTGTTGTGTTTTTCTCAATTAACTTAGTCATCACTCCACCCATAGTTTCAATACCAAGTGAGAGAGGAGTTACATCAAGAAGTAAGACATCTTTAACGTCTCCGCTTAGAACTCCAGCTTGAATTGCTGCGCCCATAGCCACAGCCTCATCAGGGTTCAAATCTTTCTTAGGCTCTTTTCCAAAAAAATCTTTTACCATTTCTTGAACTTTAGGCATCCTAGTCTGACCACCCACAAGAATTACTTCATCTACGTCACCACTTGATAGTCCAGCATCTTTAAGCGCAGTTTTGCAAGGGTCAATTGATCGCTTTAATAAATCAGCAACTAGAGACTCTAGTTTTGATCTTGTCATTTTGATATTAAGATGTTTTGGGCCCGAAGCATCGGCAGTAATGTAAGGCAAGCTTACTTCAGTTTGCTCTGAAGAAGATAGTTCAATCTTTGCTTTTTCAGCAGCTTCTTTAAGTCTTTGAAGGGCCATCGCATCTTTCGAAAGGTCAAGGCCTTGCTCTTTCTTAAACTCTTCAACTAAATAGCTGATTATTCTATGATCAAAATCTTCACCACCTAGAAATGTATCGCCATTCGTGGAAAGAACTTCAAAGTGTTTTTCACCATCAATATCTTCCATTTCAATGATAGAAACATCAAATGTTCCACCACCTAAATCGTAAACTGCAACCTTCTTATCGCCTGTAGACTTGTCAACACCATAGGCTAGTGCAGCGGCTGTTGGCTCATTAATAATTCTTTTTACAGTTAGTCCTGCAATTTTTCCAGCATCTTTTGTTGCTTGACGTTGAGAGTCATTAAAATAAGCCGGCACAGTAATTACCGCCTCAGTAACCTCTTCCCCTAGATAATCTTCAGCCGTTTGTTTCATTTTCTGAATTACACGAGCAGAAATTTCTGGGGCCGCCATTTTTTTACCTTTGACTTCGACCCAGGCGTCGCCATTTTTAGCCTTTATAATTTTATAAGGAACAAGATCAATATCTTTCTGAACTGCCTCTTCATCGAAGCGACGACCAATTAATCTTTTGATAGCATAAAGCGTATTCTCAGGATTGGTCACAGCTTGTCTTTTAGCTGGTTGACCGACTAATATCTCATCAGAGTCTTTAGGGTAAGCAATAATAGAGGGGGTGGTGCGATTTCCTTCTGAGTTTTCAATTATTTTAGCAACACCACCATCCATCACTGAGACACATGAGTTTGTTGTTCCTAAATCAATTCCAATTATTTTTGACATTTCATATACTCCTTGTATTTTTATATAAACCCTATTTAGGGATTTAAAAAATTAATTCAAGGTATTAAGGAAATTATTTTTGAAGGGTATCTAGGAGTATTGTTTTGACTTGAGCAGGAACAAAGGGACTAATATCACCACCAAGAGAAAGAATTTCACGAACCAGAGAGGATGAAATATTTGCAAATTCTTCTGACGGGGTCATAAATAAGGTTTCAATTTCAGAATTAAGGCGTTTATTCATTCCACTAAGTTGAAATTCATATTCGAAATCTGAAACTGCTCTTAAGCCTCTAATAATTATCTGCGCATCATGGTCTCTAGCAAAGTCAACTAGTAATGAGTTGAAGCTAAGTACTCTAGTGTTGTTTAAAGATTTTATTGAACTCTCAACTGCTCCAACCCTTTGTTCTATCGATAAAAAACTGGATTTATTTGCATTTTGAGTAATTGCAATAATTACTTCATCAAAAATTTTTGATGCACGCTTTATTAGGTCAACGTGCCCATTGGTTATTGGATCAAAAGAGCCAGGATAAATTGCAATTTTTTTCATATTGATTCTAAGCTTATCAGACAATAGTGAACATTGCCTGATTTTTTCTGTTTTTTGACCATACAGTCTGATCCAAGATGTTTTTTTAAGATTTCAGGCGTCATTTCATATTCAGATTCAATATAAATTTGTGTTTTATGATGTAAGTAGTTTTTTTTGGATAGCAGGCCAAGTATCGATGCTAGTAAATTTTGATTAAAGGGGGGGTCTAAAAAAACTAAATCGAAAGGAGTGGTATTTTGCTTATCAAGAAAGATAATTGAATCATCATTGTTCAGTTGATATTGATCGCTATTTAGCAGTTTAAAATTAGATTCAAGATTTTTGAAAACTTTTTTATTTTTTTCAACTAAACATACTTTTTTAGCTCCTCTAGAAATTGCCTCAAGGCTAAGAGCGCCACTTCCAGCAAAAGGATCAAGAATTGTTTTGTCAGCAATATTAAATTGTAGCCAATTAAAAAGTGTCTCCCTTGTTTTTCCAGGAGTAGGGCGCAACCCTTCAGCATCAGGAAATTTAAACTTCCTACCTTTAAGATTTCCTGAAATTATTTTGAAAGTGTTGTTTTTGATAAGCTTGAGGTAATTAAATGGTACGTTAAGTTTTTGGATACAATTATAGTTTAAATATTTTTGACCTCCATCCACTATTAACAGAAACTTCTTTATCGCCTCGAATAAATTTAACAAGATTTTTTGAAGAGCAAATAATTTCAGGAGCAATGTCATATTTAATAGACAGGTTTTTAATGTGCTCTTGAGCTTGATTTTTTTTGAGCTTTTCATTAACAGATAAAGGTTTTTGAATAGCTAGTGATCCCTCAAAGTTTTTTTCAGTTTTATTGATATTTAAAAATTTTTCAAAATTTTTATGTGAGTCAGGCGATAGTTTATTTTTTCCTATGGCATAGTCTATTAATCTCTCATCGGACATTCTCCATTTACTAGGTTTATTTTCTTTCATCGCAGTGTCCTCTCGCCACATTACTAAATTGACTGCCTTTTTTTGAGATTGTGAATCTATTTTTGAAATGCCGCTAGTCTTTTTAATAATTTGCTTCAAGTTAGGCTCTTAAAGACTTTGATCTACCAAGAAGTCTACC
>CAJXOB010000061.1 GCA_913057955.1 uncultured Gammaproteobacteria bacterium
CAACGTGATCTGCAGAGAGTAGAGCGTCGGCAGGGTCAGATGTGTATAAGAGACGCGCGCTAACAGTGCGGTCACGCGGCCAGATTGTCAGGTACGAAGCCCTTAGAGCAATTGGTGAGCTCGTAAGCGTCGCTCTCATAGATGGAAACTACTTCTTCGCAGCTGGTCTCTTGGCTGCAGCCGTCTTCGTTTGCGTTGAGGCGGTCCTTGCAGTTCGGCCCCGTGATGTCGAGCATGACGCCATCGGTAGTCGTGGAGACCGGATTGCAGGTATCGAACTTCGCACTTGCGAAGTACGAGTAGTCGTGTGGTCCTGGCATGTTGAATATCTCCATATTGATCGGCGAGTTCACGCCGTCGGCAGGCTTCAGCAGCGAGACCAGCCCGATAGCTGAGGCAGCCGCCACCGGCGACGCCAGATCGGTTACCTGCGATAGTGCGTCGGCAGCCATGAGGTCGAACTGTTGGTTCGCCACGTTCATAGTTTCTCCGCACCCAGCGTGTCTCGGCACCCAGCGACGTGTTGAAGCGGATCGGCACAATTCGTTGGCAAGTCGGCGACGATGACCGAGACCCGATTTGTTCACGGGCCTGATTCTTCGCCCGTTCGAATCAATACCGGCACCATGGCTCGTAGCGGCGCTTCTCGCAGCGGATCATGTGCGATCAGCGATCATGTGCGATCAGTAAGGTATGAAGTGGTCTGGTACAATATCATCATCAACTACTGGAAAAGATCCTTCGGGTAACGCTGGTGACGGTGTTTATTGTTGGACAAGTGGGCATGGCCCAAGAGGGTCTGCATCACAAACTAGTGGTGGCGGTGCAGTTACAACCGTTCATGGAAATACTTTAGCAGTAGGCGCCGTCACAATTGACTGTGACTCTACTACTGGTACCGCGTTGTTTAATTACGAGATAATCCCTCGGTTTACTGATGCGTATTGCAACGCTGATCTAGCAACTAATGGAGATAGATCTACTTTTGAACTTGAAGGAACTGGACAAGGGCGAGGAATACCAACAGTTTCGCTGCTGACAGCTGCGGATGTCTTTGCGACAACCTGTCAAACGGCTGCAAAAATTGCGTGGACGACAGCACTTTCAACTTCCCATATTGTTACTGAAGACTCATCTTTTAGCCTGAGTATCAAGGCAACGGATGCAAACACAGTGCTTTGGGATAATGGTGACAACAACGATATTAAATTTATCGAATCGGGCGCACCAAGAATCATGTTGGTAGTTACAGATTAAATTTATTTGTGGTCTGGTCTTGACTAACTCAGTTGAGACCGGCCGCCATCAACACCAATGATTTGTCCTGTAACCCAGGAGCTCTCTTCACTTAAAAGAAACTTAGCCATTGCGGCTGAGTCTTTTCCATCGCCGATTCTTTTAAGTGGATGCGCTTTAGCCAGCGCTTCAGCGACAACTGGACTTTTAAGCATTGACTGAGAAATTTTAGAACTGGTTAGGCTCGGCGCAATGCAGTTAACGCGAATGTTTGGAGCAAACTCCGCGGCAAGCGTTACTGTTAATCCTTCAATAGCTGCTTTTGCAGTTGCAATAATTGTATGGTTGGTAAAGCCTTTTTGGGCGGCAACGGATGAAAATAACACGATTGATCCATTATTTTTCTTTAACTCTTCTTGGAAACCCTTAATCGACTCAATTGCCGAGTAGAGGTTTAGTTTCATACAACTGTGTAAGTCACTTTCGGTGACCCTTTTAAGGGGTTTCAGGTCAATTGATCCGACGCAGTATGCGACGCCCTTGACATCAAAGCCTGAAGTATCTGCTTTAACTCTCTCTATAAAATTTTCTTCTAACACGTCCGCCACAGAATAAGTGCAGCCAAGTTTTTCTGATAATGGCTTTAATTCATCCTCATTTCTGGCAATTAAATGCACTTCATGGCCTGAGTCTGTAAGCTGCTCAGCAAGGCTTGATCCAATGGATCCAGTGGCACCAAAAATTAGATATTTATTTGACATATAAGTTTTTTAAACGATAGAAAAGAGAGGCTTATTATTTTAGCAACTATTAATCACTAAAGATATTATTTGGATATCTATTTTGTTTATACTTTATTGTTTATCTAATTCGATTTACATTTTATTTATGAAAAAACTACTTACTATTCTATTGTTTTCCAGTGGCTTTATGACTCCATCTTATGCAGACACAGAAGTTGCTGGAGAGGCAATACGATGTTCGGCGCTAATTTATATCCAGATCACTAGGCCAGAAATGTCTGGACTCACTACAGGTGAGGAAATAATGAATAGAATTTATGCCTACCACACCATTGATGGTACTGATATGGAAATGACCAATGGCCAAATCGTTGCGGCTCAAACCGAAGCGATAACCAAGTTGACCCAAGAGTATATAAGAGGCGCTGATCTTGCAGAAGAATACCGACACTGTGTTTACTGGATGACCGACATTGCCAAATACATTGATATCAGTCAGTATGCCCCTCCAGAGAATCAAACTGAGGAGTCCGAAGCTGAGGAGATGGCGCTGTTTTTATCAGCACCAACAACGTCCTCTGTTACAATCTTTAAAAACCCTATCGAAACATGGGGGCAGCAGGTTGATTTAGGCTTTGCATCATGGGCTTCACAGGAGTTAAAGGTGCCATATAAAGAAGCTATTCTAAGTAAAGTAAGTGAGAAGTTTGAGTAGATTTTTTTCCAACTATAGGGACTAAAAGTATGGATAAGAAAACTAGAGATAATGCTGCGATGATGAATGGCCTCTATTGGTGGGGAGTACCTACATTATTCAGATGCCCTCATAATCCTGTGACGGAAGGCTGCGATATTGCACTTGTTGGCGTCCCTCATAGCACTGGAAATGGCACTACTCAGCGCGATCAGCATTTGGGTCCTAGAGCTGTTAGAAATATTTCAGCACAAGGCAGGAGAGGGCATCTTAAGTTTGGAATTTCCCCTTGGGAGATGTGCGAAATTAGAGATTTTGGCGATGTTCCTTTGCCTGAGGCTAATAACAACGAAAAATGCATAGAGCATATTACCGATTTTTATGAAATTATTGCCAAGTCTGGAGTTAGGCCAGTTTCAATTGGTGGTGATCACTCGATTACTGGCGGAATCCTTCAGGCAATTGCAGGGCCAAAGTCAAAACTGACGAATGGTAAGAAAGCGGTTCTTGTTCACTTTGATGCCCATACTGACGCGTATCATCAGCTTGATCATTTCCTAGGAGCGGTAAAATCTGCAGCTCACTGGGCAAGCTACCTAGTTAGAGATGGTTTTGTAGATGCTTCAAAAAGTATTCAGGTTGGAATCAGGGGTAATACTAGAACCCTAGATTGGCTAAATTCCAGTTATGAGCTGGGCTATGAAATAATTACCAAAGACCAGTACGATGAGTACGGCGTTGAAAAATGTATTGAGATGATCCAGGATCGTGTTGGCGATGCGCCTATCTATATCACCTTTGACTTAGACTGCTTAGACGTTACTGTGGCGCCCGGTGTTTCAAATCTTGAGCCTGCGATTGAAGGCTTTAAGATGCCAGATGTCCTTCAAATGCTTCAAGGTCTTCGGGGTAAGAATGTAATTGGCGGTGACGTAGTTTGCCTCATGCCAACAGTTGACTCGCCTAACCAAATTACAGCGCATGTTGCTAATGCAATCATGTTTGAAATGGTCTGTTTGATCGCTGACAATATAGGCACAAAACCGTAGCGTGTTATTTTTGATATAGAGGCTTAACTCTTGTAATTTTCAAGGTGAATATCTAGCGCCTTAGTAGAGATTAATGTTTCAAGCAATGCAAAAATTAATGATGCTGATAACATCAAGAGCCCAAAGCCAAAAATATAATATGCAAGAGAAATTTGCTCAATATAAAAACTAATAATTGTCATTAGATTGAAAATAAAGCTGACAATTCCAAAGACCTGCATCCTTTTAATATAAGTAACGCGCTTCTTGAGAATGTCTAGCTGCTCTTCTGTGTGCTTAGTCTTTGACTCATCACTTCCCTTTGTTGTCATTGCCCTAATAAGGACACTTAAAGAATGAAGCCGATTTGTATAGGCTACAAATAGTAAAGAGATTGCAGGGAAAAGCAGTGCGGGTGTTGTCATATCCATAACACCCTATTTTAATTAGTAATCTACCACAATGGACTTAAATAGCAATTTAGTAAGATTAGTTTTACAGTTTTGTTGACTTTATAACGCTTAATAGTTGATCAATATCTTCCTCATCATTATAGATGTGGGGAGATATTCGGATTCCATGGCTTCTAAGATCAACGCTAATATTATGCTCTTTAAAATTCTTTAACATTTTCTGTTGGTTAACCCCAAAGTCCAATATCATCGTGCCACCTCTAATTGCCTCTTCCCTGGGTGAGACGAATTCTAAATCAAGCGCATTTGCAGTCTTTTCAATTAAGAGCTGGTTGTGTTTTCTTATGTTTTTTAAACCAATCTTTGTAAAGTAGTTGATGCTATGAGTTGCTATGGCATATGGCGCAATTGATGGAGTGCCTCCCCAAAATTTAAGCGCACTATCGTGATATCGAAAATTATGAATATCAAATTCAAATGGATTTTCATGGCTAAACCATCCTACATCCTTAGGTTTACAAGACGATAAAATTTCAGAGTTAACCCACAAATATGAAGCCCCAGGGCCGCCACATAGCCATTTAACGCTTGAGCCAAGCATAAAATCCGGCTTTAAAGCTTCTAGATCTATTGGCACAACGCCTGCAGACTGAGCAATATCAAGAATAGAGATTATGTCTCTAGATCTTGCCATTGAAAGTATGTCTGAGATTGGAGATAGCTGGCCGGTATTAGAGTAGGCATGACTGACAAAAACTAAATCAACATCTGAGGTCAGGTATTCATCCCAAATATTTGCATTGGTGATATCTTTATCTGAAGGTATAAAGCGAATCTTGCAGTCTTCAGGTAATGACTTTTGTAACGCAAAGCCCATTCCTGGAAAGTCAATTTCGCTTACCAAGACGACGCAATTTTTCTTTTGAGACTGCTCTAAAGACATTAATATCTTACTTAGCCCACTTGATAAATTTACCTGAGGGCAAAATTCGGATTGTTTGCCGTTAAAAAGTCCAGCCAAGGATGCCGTAAAATCATTAATGGTTATCAGCCATTGTTCCCAAGGCTCATTGAGTGAGTTTTTCCAAGGAGTATAAAACTGTTCAGAAAAGTTTTTTTCAGAGGTCTTTAAAGGCCTCCCAACGGAGTGACTAAGAAGATAACTTGCTGTCGTTAAAATAAAATCATCTTTAAAGCTTGCCTTCTTTATTTTTTCATTGGTTAATAGCCTTTTTTTAAGAATTTGAATATCTTTAAAACGCGTTCGAATATCATCACGATTTGCAGCAGCTCTTCGGTCCCTAAGTTTTTCAAGTGAGTCAAGTAGAACTTCTAGGGGCGGGCCACTAGCTGTAATATTGTCCAGTTGAGATCCCTTTAGCGATGTTGAGGGCTTTGCAATGTATTTCTCAACAAGCTGATTATGATGTTGAGTGGCAGCATCTCCATGCAGCTGACAAATTTCAAGAAATAAAGTAAGGTTATTTTTATACCATGCTTTATTAGAGATTTCAGCATCTAAAAAGTCATCCATAATGCTTGTTCGTCTCATGCAGTCTCTTAATATGCTTTGATCTTCAGGCACCATGTATAGAAATTTATCAACGAGCATTTGTGAGTATGAAGGCTCATTAGCAAAGCACAGCCCAAGCAAAATATCGATAACATTTATTCCTGCAAAGTCCCCTGCATTTGCGCCGCGGTAAACCTGAAATCCAACATGATAGGGTTTATAGTAGGGCCGTACGCAGTAAAAAAAATCATCCACACTGAGCTCATTAAAGAGAGCTGCATTAGACTGAATAACCTCTTTTAGTGCATCCTTAACTACAATTAATAGTTCCGGACACATTGGATGAGATATACCTAATGGGTGTAATTTAAGTAAGGCATCCGCAGCCCTCTTATAGGAAAGAATGGCTTTCGTATTGTAATCAAGAAATAATTTTTCAGCTGGCAGACTTGTGAAGCTTTTATACACACCATCAACTGCTTTGTTGTGGGTTGAAAGGTGTGCAGTCGCAAAACGAGGGGTAACGCCAATAGAGGCGCCGATGTTCATCGCAAGTCCAGATGCCTCTTTCAGTGGTGAAGTAGATTGTATAGACGGATCTGTAATCTCATGCCTTCGACATGCGGCCATATAAAGACCGACATTGCCTAGTAAATCAAATGCATTATCAAAGCCCTCATCGGTGTTGCCCTCATAAAGGAGGGTTTTAATTAGCTCTCTGCCCTCGTTTTCAAGTTGTAGTTTTAAATCTTCACCAATAGAAGCAACATTAGTCCTTTCTGGTTGATTTGAGTAGAGACTTTCAAGCTCTGTATTTAATTCAACAAAACGGTTTCTAATCCAGTAATCAAAAGACTGTGAGTGTGGGGTCATTAGATAGTGTTTGTATATAAAAGAAACAATAATAACAC
>CAJXOB010000062.1 GCA_913057955.1 uncultured Gammaproteobacteria bacterium
TTATTCGACTGGAATATCTTATAGGTTAGCTTGGCTCTAACTGATTAATAACAAAAAATATTATAACATATGTTCTATTTTTAAATAAATAGAAAACATATATATCTATTTATGTATACTGACAGAATTGAAGTTTAAATAATATCCTTCAATGTTGGGGTCAATCGTGACTTCAAAACAACCTAAAGAAAGGAGATAAATAATTATGTTAAAAATAAATAAATTTGCTTCACGTCTATTTCTTGCAGTATTTGTTCTTTTTGGAACAGCTGTTGGAAGTACCGCAGCAATAGCTGATGGAGAGAAGTTTGTTCTAGTAAGTCATGCGCCAGATTCTGATTCATGGTGGAACACAATTAAAAATGCTATTGGAATAGCTGGAGATCAAATGGGTGTTACAGTAGATTACCGTAACCCTACTACTGGTGATCTAGCAGATATGGCACGTATTGTTGAGCAAGCTGCAGCAAGTAACCCTGATGGAATTATTGTAACAATTGCTGATTATGATGTTCTAAAAGGTCCTATTACTCGTGCAATCGCAAAGGGAATTCCTGTTGTTACAATCAACTCTGGAACTCGTGAGCAATCTGAAATGCTAGGAGCATTAGCGCACATTGGTCAGCCTGAGTATGATGCTGGTTTTGGTGCAGGTAAAAGAGCTAAAGCCGCTGGAGTAACTAAGTTTTTATGTGTAAATCACTTTTTTACAAACCCAGTTTCAGTTGATCGTTGCCAGGGCTATGCAGATGCGCTTGGTGTAGATTTAGGTAATCAAATGATCGACTCTGGACAAGATCCAACAGAGATAAAAAATAAAGTTATGGCTCATCTTAGGTCTCATCCTGATACAGATGCCATCCTTACTTTAGGTCCAACTTCAGCTCATCCAACGCTTTCAGCTTTAGATGATATGGGTCGTTCGGGCGATATCTATTTTGGAACTTTTGATCTTTCAGGTGAAATTGCTGCTGCAGTTAAAGCAGATATTATTTCTTTTGCTATTGATCAACAGCCGTACTTACAAGGATATCTTCCTGTTGTTCTCTTGACTAACTTGTCAAGATATGGCGTATGGCCTTCTGGTGCAATTAACTCTGGTCCTGGATTTATCACTAAGAGTAACATTAGCTTAGTTGAAAAATATGCAGGCGTTTATCGTTAATATCTAGTTTAGTTATTAACGTGCTACCCACCATTGTCTTAAATTGGTGGGTAGCATTTTTTTTATCTTTATCAGGTTTGAAATTCAAATTGAACTATTTTGGACAAACCATTAGGATCTAATCATGTCTACAATTGAAAAAAAAATCTCATTATTACGTTCTAAATTTAGTGTCGCATTACTTCGTCCTGACTTAGGAGCTATTGTTGGTGTTGTATTAGTTTTTCTATTCTTTTTTTTAGTGGCGCGAGATACTGGGATGTTTTCATTAGAAGGCTCTATGAATTGGGGAATAGTTTCCTCCCAGTTTATTATTATTGCTGTTGGTGCTTGCCTTCTCATGATTGCTGGAGAGTTCGATCTTTCAGTAGGATCAATGATCGGCTTTGCCGGAATTATTATAGCGGTCACCTCAGTGGTATGGGGCTGGCCAGTATGGCTTAGCATTATTACAGCCTTTGCTGTTTCAATGGCTATAGGCGGTTTAATTGGCTATATTACTGTTAAAACAAATTTACCATCCTTTATTGTAAGCCTTGCTTTTTTATATATTTTGCGAGGAATGACAATCTTTATTGCAATTATAAGTACTAAAAAAACTATTATTGGTGGGGTAACAGAAGTCGCTGAAAATGACTGGTTAGCGCCATTTTTTGGTGGAAAAATATTTACAGGAGCATTCGATTGGCTTGCTGAGCAAGGCATAATTCAAACTTTTGTAGCTGGAACAAAAGCTGGCCAACCAGTTGTTTCTGGAATACCAATGATGATGGTGTGGGCTATAGGATTAATTATTTTTGCGCATTTTTTGTTAACAAAAACTCGTTTTGGTAACTGGATATATGCTGCTGGCGGTGATGCACAGGCTGCAAGGCATATTGGGGTCCCAGTCAATAGGGTTAAGATACTCATGTTTGTCTTTACAGCATTTTGTGCAACAGTATTTGCTACTACTCAAGTTATTGAATTTGGCTCAGCCTCTGCGGACAGAGGTATTTTGAAAGAATTTGAAGCAATTATTTCGGTAGTTATAGGGGGCGCTTTATTAACGGGCGGCTATGGTTCAGTTATTGGAGCAGCTCTAGGAGCAGTAATATTTGGAGTTGTTCAACAAGGCTTATTTTTTATTGGAGTAGAGAGTTCATTGTTTAGAGTGTTCTTAGGAGTTCTTCTTTTATTAGCGGTGATTCTTAATACGCATGTTCGTAAGTTAATTACTGGAGCAAAATAATGAATGATTTACCATTGATGGAACTTAAAGATATCCATAAGAGCTTTGGAAATGTAGACGCTCTTAAAGGCGTTTCTATTTCTATTAATGCTGGCGAGTGCCATTGCCTACTTGGAGATAACGGCGCTGGAAAATCCACATTTATTAAGATTATGTCTGGAGTCCACCAGCCAACAAGTGGACAGATCAGTATTAACGGAAAAGAGACTGAAATTAATAACCCTCGTGATGCAATTGATGCTGGCATTGCAACGGTTTATCAAGACTTGGCTTTAATTCCATTAATGTCAGTTTCTCGAAATTTTTGGCTTGGCAGAGAATTGACAAAAAAAGTTGGCCCAATTACTGTTATGGATTTTGAAAAATGCAACTCAATATTAATGACTGAAATGGACAAAATGGGAATTCAATTGCGTGACCCTACTCAATCAATCGGAACTCTTTCTGGTGGTGAAAGGCAAACTGTTGCCATTGCGCGCGCAGTATTTTTTGGCGCGAAAATATTAATACTTGATGAGCCTACCTCTGCCCTGGGAGTTTATCAAACTTCAAATGTATTAAAAACTATTGAAAGGGTTCGAGAAAAAGGTGTTGCAGTAATCTTTATTTCTCATAATGTTTCCCATGCTTTGGCAGTGGGGGATAAGTTTACAGTTTTATCTCGAGGAGAGACTCTTGGTACAGCTAAATCAGGTGAAATTGATTTCCAAGAATTACAAGCCATGATGTCTGGTAATAAAGAATTATCAGTATTAAAAAAATAGAGGTTAATTATGAAAATATGTCTAATTGGTGCCGGTCGCATAGGAGCAGTTCATGCTATCGCGATAGCCAGTGATGAAAATGCTAATCTCCACTCTGTTGTAGATTTTCATCAAGAGTCTGCCGAAAAGCTTGCGAATAAATACAATGCTATCACTCTTTCAATGGATGAGGCATTTGAAAATAATGAAATAGATGCTTTTATTATTGCTAGCAGTACTTCTACCCATGCAGACCTTATAGAAAAATGCGCGAAAGTTGGTAAGCCTGTTTTTTGTGAAAAACCTATAGATCTAAGTCTTGATAGAGCATTGGCGTGCGCTAAAGCTGTTGAAGAAAGTGGTATTGTATGTATGTTAGGATTTAATAGACGTTTTGATCCTCATATGGCTAGTTTAAAAAATAAAGTTGATGCAAATGTAATTGGTTTAATTCAGTCTTTAATAATAACTTCTCATGATCCTGAGCCACCTTCAATGGACTATATCGCAGGGTCCGGTGGTTTATTTCACGATATGATGATCCATGATTTTGATATGGCGTGTTGGATTCTTAATGACACTCCAAGAAGTATCTATGTTTCTGCTAATGCTGCAAATGATGATATTGCTAAGCAGGGAGATGTTGATACAGCAAGTGTAATAATGAATATGAATAAGGGGGCAATAGTTACTATTATTAATGGTCGACAAGCCTCCTTTGGTTATGATCAGAGAATTGAAGCTTTTGGTGAGACAGGCATGCTTCAAGTAAAAAATGTCCTTGAAGATAGTGTTATTTTAAGTAACTCATCTGGAATTAAGCAGACCAAAAACCAACACTTTTTTTTAGAAAGATATGGAAAAGCGTTCCACAATGAACTAGTGCATTTTATGGAATCATTTCAGTCTGGTACTCAGCCTAGTGTTAATATTTCTGATGGGGTTCTTGCGTTAAAAATTGCTGAAGCTGCTAAAGAGTCACTCCAAAGTGGCAACTCAATTAATTTATAGATTTTTAATAGAATGCCTCCACAAGATATTAATGATTTAAATAGCTTGCTTCAAGAAAGCTATCCAAGATTAAGCAAAAAAATGAAGTTGATTGCTTTCTATGTAATTGATCAGCCACAAAACCTTGCGATAAATACCTTGGCGGTTATTGCTTCAGAAATTGGAGTGTACCCTTCAACCCTAGTCCGCTTTGCAAAGCACTTTGGGTTTAGTGGTTTTGCTGAACTACAAGATCTATTTAAGGTCAAAATTTCACAATCTCCTATTAACTATCGACAACGCATCACGGATGTGAAAAAAGTTACTGAGACTAATGTGTCTACAAATAGTTCAAATATCTTCAAAGAAATTACGAGTCGCAATATTGTTGCTACAGAATTACTTTCTGAGCAAATAGATGTTCAGTTAATAGAAGAAACAGTGAAGGCATTGTGTGATGCTAAAGAAGTAATTTTGTGCGGTACAAATAGAGCCCAACCTGTAGCAAATTACTTTTATTACATGTTAAACAATCTCGGTATTCGATGTCGTATTGCTAATGATGTAAATGAAGTGGAGAACCTTTCAAATTGGCTTGATGACAAAACAGTATTCATTGCAATTACTTATAATCCTTACAATACGATGACAACAGAAGCGGTTAAAGAGGCAAAAAATTCAAAAGCAAAGGTAATTTTGCTGACCGATACAGAGCTTAATCCTATTGCTCATTTAGCAGATTTTTTATTTAGCATTCATGAGGCAGAAATTCATACTTTTAGGTCTTTAGGGGCCACAATGTGTCTCGTTCAGGCTATATGTATATCTATTGGATATCACCAACAAGGAAATTAAATATGTCACTTTTATCTCGCCCTAAATTAAGTTCAAATGGTTGTTATCAAGATATTACACCAAAATCGGCAAATTGGGATTTTGTTGGATTTAAAGCTTATGAGCTGGAGCCTTCTCAAACTTTAAATTTAACAGAAGTCGATAATGAGCTATGTCTGGTAATTTTATCTGGGAAGGCTGATATTGCTGTAGAAGATGAAGAGTTTTATAATCTTGGCGATAGGATGAGTGTCTTTGAAGATAAAAAACCTCATGCGTTATACGTCCCTAATAATCATAAAATAACCATTAAAGCATTAACTAAGCTTGAGCTTGCAATTGCAGCTGCGCCTGGTTTTGGTAATTATCCTGTAAGACATATAAAACCTGAAGAAATGACTAATGAGGTGCGGGGAGAAGGAGCTAATACAAGGTCTATTTGTAATATCTTGCCGGAACAAGATGAGGCTGATAGTCTTTTGGTTGTTGAAGTTAAAACTCCTGCAGGTAATTGGTCGAGCTATCCTCCGCATAAACATGACTCAGACAACATTCCCGTTGAAACTTATCTTGAGGAAACCTATTATCATCGGATTAACCCATCGCAAGGCTTTGTTTTCCAACGTGTCTATAC
>CAJXOB010000063.1 GCA_913057955.1 uncultured Gammaproteobacteria bacterium
GAGCTTCTGCTGCGGCTTCTTCTACTGGAGCTTCTGCTGCGGCTTCTTCTACTGGAGCTTCTGCTGCGGCTTCTTCTACTGGAGCTTCTGCTGCGGCTTCTTCTACTGGAGCTTCTGCTGCGGCTTCAGCTGCTGCTAAAGCAGCTTCTTTAGCTTCTTTTGCATCCGCATCTGCCTTAATTTTTTCTTCAGCTGCAATTTTTTTAGCTTTATCATCAGCTTTAGCTGCATGTTTGGCTAATTGTTTTTCACGAATTGAAGGATCTCTATATTCTTTCACAAGCTGTTTTACGCGATCAGAAATCTGTGCACCTTGTGAAATCCAATGTGACAGTCTGTCTTCTTCTAGTTGAAGCCTGACCTCTTGTCCGCGAGCAACTGGATTAAAGAATCCAATACGCTCAATGTAACCACTATCTCTTCTCTTTCTAGAGTCAGTTGCTACAATCGAATAAAAAGGGTTTTTCTTGGCTCCACCTCGGGCTAGTCTAATCTTAACCATGGGTTTTTTGCTCCTTTTAGATTGTTGAAATATTAAGGCGAGAAATTATATCAGTTTTAAATGTCACGTGCCAATTTAATCGCATCGCCAATATAATTCATTGGCGTTAATTTATGAAGCTCTTCTTTAGCTTCTAAAGGAATTTCTAATGTACTGATAAAATCATTAATTATTTTGGCGTCAATTTTCTTACCGCGGGTTAAAGCTTTAAGTTTTTCATAAGGATTTTCAACTCCATATCGACGCATAACAGTTTGAATTGGCTCTGCTAAGACCTCCCATGCTTTATTCAAATCCTCAGTTAGTTTACTTTCATTTATTTCTAATTTTTTAATACCCTTACAGATTGATGCATATGAGATTAAAGAGTGAGCACAGCTAACACCTAAATTTCTTAAAACTGTTGAATCAGTCAGATCTCTCTGCCACCTTGAGATTGGGAGCTTTGTTGCGAAATGCTCGCCGATTGCAATTGCTAAACCTAGATTTCCCTCTGCATTTTCAAAATCAATTGGATTAACTTTATGTGGCATAGTTGATGAGCCAATTTCGCCTTCAATTGTTTTTTGGGTGAAATAACCCAATGAAATGTAGCCCCAGATATCCCGACAAAAATCTATTAAGATGGTATTGAAGCGATTTAACACATGAAAATATTCAGCAATATAGTCGTGTGACTCTATTTGCGAACTATAAGGAGCATAATTTATTCCAAGGTTCTCAATAAAATCTTTTGAAACACTCTGCCAATCAATCTCTGGATATGCGCTCAGGTGGGCATTAAAATTTCCAACTGCACCATTAAACTTACCCATTATCTGAACATCTTTAAGCTGATTAATTTGTCTATTGAGTCGGTAAGAAAAATTAGCCATCTCTTTGCCAAGAGTCGTTGGTGATGCAGTTTGGCCATGAGTCCTAGAAAGCATTGCAACTTCTGCATTATCTTTTGCTAGATCTGTAATTAGGCTTAGCATACTTCTCATATCTTCAATCAGAACTTGTCTTCCATTCTCTAGCATTAGAGCGTGGGATAGATTATTGATATCTTCTGAAGTACAAGCAAAATGAATAAATTCACTTACTTTTTGAAGCTCAGGTATTGAAGAAATTTTTTCTTTTAGGAAATATTCAACAGCCTTAACATCATGATTAGTTGTTCTTTCAATTTTTTTTATTGCCTTAGCATCATCCAAAGAAAAGTTTTTAGCAATAGCTAATAGAGCGGCATTGGATTGAGGACTAAATGTGGGAACTTCAGGAATGTGTGGGTTGTTTGACATTGCTTCCAGCCAACGCACCTCAACAAGAAGTCTGTACTTGATTAATCCAAACTCACTAAAAATTGCTTTAAGTGGGCTTGTCTTATCGCTGTAACGACCGTCAATTGGAGAAATAGAGGTAAGGTTATCAAATGTCATAATACAAACTAATGCTTTAAAAAATCTAAGCCTTCATATTAAAAAGGATAAAATTATACTCTTATATTTAATCACCCAATAGTCAGTATTATTATGAAAGAAGCCTACTTAAAGCATTGTGATGAAAGAAAAACAGAAAATCTTCCCCCTTTGGCTCTTGATGCCAAGCAAACTAAGTCAGTAGTTGAAGGTCTTATTTTAGGCTCAGATGATGATTTTTATTTAGACCTATTGACGCATAGAATTCCGCCTGGAGTAGATGAGGCGGCTTATGTAAAGGCTGGCTTTTTAACCAGTGTTGCCAAAGGCGATGAGTCTTGCAAGGCTATTTCACAAAAACATGCTACTTTTTTATTGGGAACGATGCTTGGTGGATATAGTATTACCTCGTTAATTGACTTACTTGATATTGAAGAAACTGCTGAAGCAGCCTGCAAAGCACTATCTCACACCATACTTATTTATGAGGCGCACCAGAGTATTATTGAAAAAGCGACTAGAAACACTTATGCTAAAAAAATAGTTGATTCCTGGGCATCAGCTGATTGGTTTACATCTAAAGATCCCCTCCCTAAAAGCATTAAATCAATAGTCTTTCGTGTAGATGGTGAAACCAATACCGATGATCTCTCGCCTGCTACTGAAGCATGGTCTCGTCCAGATATCCCACTACATGCGAAAGCAATGCTTATCAAAAAAATGGATAGGCCACTGGAAAAAATTGAACAACTTAAAGAAAAAGGACTTCCTTTAGCCTATGTTGGTGATGTAGTTGGAACGGGCTCCTCTCGCAAATCTGCAATTAACTCAGTTTTATGGCATATGGGTAGATCAATAAACTACATCCCTAACAAAAATAGTGGCGGTATAGTGCTTGGCGGAAAAATTGCTCCAATATTTTTCAACACAGCGGAAGACTCTGGGGCGCTTCCTATAGAGTGTGACGTCTCAAAACTTAAAATGGGTGATGAAATTACAATTTATCCTTATGAAGGCATTATTAAAGACTCTTCAGGCAATACAGTTTCAACTTTTAATCTAGCACCGAGCACAATGCCAGATGAAGTTCGTTCAGGTGGAAGAATCCCTCTAATTATTGGTAGAGGTCTTACTGACAAAACAAGATCTGAACTTGGTTTAAATGTTAGTGATATTTTTCTGCGTCCAGTTGATCCAAAAAATAGTTCTGCAGGGTTTACTCTAGCTCAAAAAATTGTTGGCAAGGCTTGTGGTGTTAAAGGCATTAGACCAGGAACTTATTGCGAGCCTCGTATGAGCACCGTTGGATCCCAAGATACTACAGGAGCTATGACTCGTGATGAATTAAAAGAGCTAGCTTGCTTAGGCTTTTCTGCAGAGCTCGTTATGCAAAGTTTCTGCCATACAGCAGCCTATCCAAAACCTATTGATCTTGAATTACAACACACTCTTCCAGACTTTATGCATTCTCGAGGTGGAGTTTCACTAAAACCTGGTGATGGCATTATTCATTCTTGGCTGAATCGTATGCTTTTGCCAGATTCTGTAGGAACAGGTGGAGATTCCCATACACGTTTTCCAATAGGCATTAGTTTTCCTGCAGGCTCAGGTTTAGTTGCCTTTGCAGCCTCTATTGGAGTCTTGCCGCTAGATATGCCTGAATCCGTTTTGGTTAGATTTAAAGGAAATATGCAGCCTGGAATTACCTTAAGAGATCTTGTCAATGCCATACCTTATGTTGCAATTCAAAAAGGTCTTCTCACTGTAGATAAATCTAATAAAAAAAATGTATTCTCTGGGCGTGTCTTAGAGATTGAGGGCTTGGGAGATCTTAAAGTTGAGCAAGCATTTGAACTCGCTGATGCCACAGCTGAAAGATCTGCAAATGGCTGTACTGTTCAGCTCAACAAAGAGCCAATCGCAGAATATTTAAGTTCAAACATTACCCTTCTAGGATCAATGATTGATGCAGGTTACGACGATAAAAAAACTATTGCAAAAAGAATCCAAGATATGAAAAAGTGGCTTGATAGTCCAGAGCTTCTTAAGGCTGATAAAGATTGTGAATATGCTGAAGTAATTGAAATAAATCTAGATGAAATTAAAGAGCCAATAGTTGCATGTCCAAATGACCCCGATGATGTTAGGCTTCTTTCGTCAGTTGCCAAAACGCCTATTGATGAAGTCTTTATTGGCTCTTGCATGACAAATATTGGACACTTTAGAGCAGCCGCTCAGCTTTTAAAAGATAAGACTGAGTTAAGCACTGTTTTATGGGTTGTACCTCCAACACGAATGGACGAAAAGCAATTACGAGCTGAAGGCATTTATGAAACATTTGAAAGGCTGACGGATCGAACTGAAGTTCCTGGCTGCTCACTTTGTATGGGCAATCAAGCAAGGGTTGAGGAAGGTGCATCAGTCGTGTCAACGTCAACTAGAAACTTTCCAAATCGCCTTGGTGATAATAGTAATGTCTTCTTGGCCTCTGCTGAGGTTGCTGCAATATCTGCAAAATTAGGCTACATTCCTTCGCCTGAAGAGTACTTATCTCTGATGAAGGATATAGAGCCTATGTCTGGTGAAATTTATCAATATCTAAACTTTGATCAGATTGCTGACTACCAAAAATCGGCTGCAAGTGTTCCACTTGAAACCATCCTCCAAAGCTAAATAGTTTGGATATTAAAAAGCCGCTCTATAAAGCGGCTTTTTTTAATTATTTTAAAGAATTACTTAATCTTAGCTTCCTTATACATCACGTGCTTTCTAACCACGGGATCAAACTTTTTAACTTCAACTTTTTCAGGATGAATACGCTTATTCTTAGTAGTCGTATAAAAATGACCTGTTTCTGCTGACGATACTAATTTAATTTTTTCTCTCATAAGTTAACTCCTTATACCTTTTCGCCGCGACTACGGATTTCTGCCAATACTTCATCAATACCCTTCTTATCAATAATTCGAAGAGCTCTAGCACATAGCTTTAATTTAACAAAACGATTTTCAGCTTCAACCCAAAAACGGTGAGTATGAAGATTTGGATAAAAACGACGACGCGTTCTATTGTTAGCATGCGAAACGTTATTACCGCTCATAGGTCGCTTACCAGTTACTTGACATACTTTTGCCATAACGACTACCTTTACAAAATTCTAAAAAGGGGAAATTATACGCAAAAAATTGCAGTTTTTTTATATAAATTTGATTTACTTTATTGATAAAAACTGTATCATACCAATCTTCTGGAGGGATGGCAGAGTGGTCGAATGCACTGGTCTTGAAAACCAGCAAGGGTTAATCCCCTTCCAGGGTTCGAATCCCTGTCCCTCCACCATGCAACCTTTTATCAAACCTTTTTGCAGCAACCTTTATACGTATTAAACCCTATTAAATAAGGATTGTTGCTATATTATCACTATCTACTAATATCTACTAATATCTACTGACATGTACACTTTATGTGTATATAATTGTGTATATAAAGTAAATTTCATCATAATTATTAACTGCTATATACACAATGTTAACTAACACTAAAGTTAAAAACATATAAATAAAAAAAAA
>CAJXOB010000064.1 GCA_913057955.1 uncultured Gammaproteobacteria bacterium
CTAAAGAGGTTATTAATGGTTTAAAGGACGCTATCCATAAGTTATTTGCTTCAGAGCAGTTGATTCTTGGTCCTGCTGAAAAGAAAGATTTCAATTTTGATAGCTTTAAAAGTGCATGGGAAGATTTCGAAAAATCAAGAACATAAATTTTTAAGTTTGAGTAAGGTTATTGAGAAATTTTAGATAGTATGTCTCGGTTTAATATGCTGAATAAAAAGTTATATAGAGATTAAGACTCTGTGATATAATTGTTTGCAATCGTATGCAATATATTTTTTAATATTTGTTACGATGTATTATTAATTTATATTTTATTGAAAAAAAAGGAGTGATATTATGTTTTTAAGAAAAATCGCTACAGTTGTAGCGCTTACTACTCTAGCTTCAAGTGCATGGGCCGGTTGCGGCATCTCTGAAGGCAGAGTTAGTATTGTTGGTAATGAGTTTCCAGCGATTCAAACAATCGGTGCAGGCGCAATGGAGTGTGCAGGTGGTGGTGTTACAGTTGAAACAAACCTAACTGCTGATCATCAAAAAATTAATCTTCCAGGTATGACTGGTAACCCAGCTGAATTTACATCAGCTATTGTTGCTAACTCATCAATTGTTGCACTTATGAACAATGATGTGATTAGACCTTTGAATGATCTAGTTGCTAAGCATGGACAGGGTCTTCAGAAAAGCCAGTTAGTTACAATTGATGGAAATATTATGGGTATTGCCTTTATGGCGAACGCTCAGCATTTGACTTATAGATCAGATGTTTTGAAAGATTTAGGAATTCCGGTTCCATCTACTTATGAAGAAATGTTAGCTGCTGCTAAAAAAATTGCGAACTATAATTTGATGCAGTACCCAATTGGCGGTGCTTATGCAGCCGGTTGGAACTTAGCTGAAGAATTCGTCAATATGTATATGGGTTATGGTGGTGAGTTCTTTAAGCCAGGAACAGCTGAGATTGCTGTTAATAACCAACATGGTGTAGATTCACTAAACATGATGAAAGCTTTGTCTGAATATATGAACCCAGACTTCCTAACACATGACTCAAACGCAACTAGTGCCGAATGGAAAGCTGGTAATGTTGCTCTGATGAATATGTGGGGATCACGTATTGGAGCCCTTAAAGGCGATGAAGTAGATGCTGCTGTAGTAGCAGCTACAGCTACTGCTGGTCCTATGACAGTTGGTGGTGGTACAACTGCAGCTTCAACTCTCTGGTGGGATGGATTTACTGTAGCTAAGAATATTTCAGATACAGATGCAGAGGCTACTTTTATGGCTATGATGCATGCAATTCGTCCAGCTATGTTGAACGAAACGACTTCGCCACAAGCTGTTTGGTTAATTGATGGTTATGAGCCTACTCCAGCTGCTGCAGGTGTATTTGCTGCTGCTGCAATGGGAACTAAGCCGTATCCAATGTTGCCATATGCAGGTCTAATGCATTCAGCTGCAGGTGCTGAATTAGTTGACTTCATGCAAGGCAAAGAAACTGCTGAACAAGCTTTAGCTGGTTTAGAAGCGGCATACACAACTGCTGCGACAGAAAAAGGCTATTTATAAGCTTTTGTAAGTTGTTTGTCTCCTAAGATTAGGGCGTGTGTTTCACATGCCCTTTTCTTTTTTTTGTATAATTGAGTTTCTCTAATTTTATTTCCATATGAAGCATAAGACTTTTTTTTGGTTCTTTTTACCTACAGCCCTAGCAATGTTTTTGTTCATTGCCTTGCCCTTAACTTCGATTGTGAGTCAGTCACTTCATACACCTCATGACCAGGTATTGATTGTTGTTGAATCGTGTGATCCATTTGGTTGTAAATCTGAAACTACTATTGATCATCAGGCAAGTCAAAAAATCAACGAAGAGAAGCCACAAGGTAAGTGGGTTGGATTTCAAATCTATACTGATAGAAACCACTTAGCCTTTAAAGAGGTTGGTGAGTTCTGGGAGAGTAAGACAAGCTTTATTGATTTTGTTTCCAGTCTAAACGATCTTCCATTTTATCGAGCAATGGGCTTTACTTTGACTTATACCTTTGTGGTAACCCCACTGGTTATATTATTTGGATTTATAATTGCAATAGCAGTAAATTCACTGCATCGACACTTGAAAGGATTCATGGTGTTCTTTTCATTGCTGCCGATGATTGTAACCCCTTTGGTTGGTTCGTTAATTCTGTTTTGGATGATTGATGCACGAGGTATTATTGGTTCAGGCCTCCAAGAATTATTTGCAGATCCTACCTTGTCACTAAAGGCATCAACTGGCCTAACATGGATAACACTTATTGTATACGGTGTTTGGCACTCTGCCCCTTTTGCCTTCATTGTTTTTTACGCCGGACTTCAGACTGTTCCACAAGAAACTATAGAAGCAGCAATGATTGATGGGGCCACACGCTTTCAGCAAACTATTCATGTCATTGTGCCTCATTTATCTCCACTAGTAGCATTTGTGGCTTTAATTCAGCTGATGGATAATTTCCGAGTATTTGAGCCAATAGTTGGTTTTAGTGCTTCGGCACATGCGACCTCTCTTTCATGGATTATATGGAATGATATTGGCCAAGAGATAAGACTTCTTTCTTCAGCGGCAACGACATCAGTGTTGACAATAATTGGTGTCATCATACTTCTTATGCCAGTTTTAATTAGAACATGGCGTGAATTTAATCCAGAGAAATAATATGACCTCAAATCAAATAAAAAGACCATTAGGACTCCAACTATTAGTATATGGCTTTGTATTGTTCTGGTTAATTTTGGCAGCCTTTCCATTTTTATGGACTATGTGGGGTTCATTCAAAGTAGAGCTGGATTTTTTCTCAAAAGGAGACTGGACTAATGTATTTTCTGGGGTAAGAACACAAGTAGTATATGGAAAATCTTTTACAGGCGCAGGTTATGAGGGCGCATGGATCCAAGAAGAGTTTTGGCGCGCTTTTTTTAATACAGCGATAGTTTGTGTTTCTACAGTACTCATATCATTAACTCTTGCAACTTTAGGCGGTTATGCGCTTTCAAGGTCTGGGTTTCGTTATTCATTTTGGCTGCTAATAATTGCACTTGTTTTTCGTGCGCTGCCTCCAATCACTCTTGTTTCTGGCTATTTACAGCCCTTCTATGATTGGAATGTTTGGGGAACATTGCCGACTACTATTATTGTTTTAGTAGCTATTAATCAGCCATTTACATTGTGGATGCTGCACTCATTTTTTCAAACAATTCCGAAAGAGCTTGATGAGAGTGCAAAGGTTGATGGGTGTACTCAGTTCCAAGCATTTCGACATGTAATTATTCCAGTAATGTGGCCAGGCGTTATTACTGCTGGACTTTTCTCATTTCTTTTGGCATACAATGATTTCGCTGTTACAGCGATACTGCTATCGCAGGAAAACCAAACTATGGTCCCTAAAATTGCCAGCTTTATGGGCACGACTCAAACAGAAGGTAATATTATGTTTGCAGTCGCAGCAGTGGTATCTGCTATAGTTCCATTGTTTATTCTGGTTATGTTTTTTCAAAGGCAGCTAGTTAGTGGGCTAACAGCTGGCGCAGTTAAGGGTTAGTCATTGTCCTCGTTTGATTATATTATTATTGGCGCAGGTTCCGCCGGATGCGTTTTAGCAAATCGATTAAGCGCAGACCCTAAAACCACCGTCTGTTTGATTGAAGGAGGCGGAAGTGATAAGAGTCCTTGGGTGCAAATTCCTGCTGGCCTTTCTGTTGCATATGACCATAAGAAGCTTGATTATGCTTACAAGGGAGTCCCACAAAAAAAACTAAACAACCGTGTAATTACTGTTAATCGTGGCAGGTGCCTTGGGGGATCGAGCTCAATTAATGGCATGATCTATATTCGTGGTAATAAGAATGATTACGATAATTGGGAAACACTAGGTTGTAAGGGCTGGTCTTATAATGATGTCTTGCCGATATTTAAAAAACTTGAGAATGATAAAACAGGGGGAGACCCTAAGTACCATTCAACAACTGGTGAGTGGCCAGTTGTCATGCCACAAGAAGTCAATAAGACCGCAATGCGCTTTATTAATGCTGGCACTCATATAGGGCTTCCAAAGAATTCTGACTTTAATGATGAATCTCAATTAGGTCTGGGTATTTACAAGGTTAATCAGGATAAAGGAACTCGAGTTAATTCTTATAGGGCTTTTATTAAGCCTATTGTTTCTAGAGCCAATCTAACCATAATGACCCATGCCAGAGTCCAATCAATTGAGGTGGAAGGCGATATTGCTAAGTCTTTAAAGCTTCAAGTTAATGGTATTGATAAAGAATTATATTGTAATAAAGAGGTTCTACTATGTGCTGGTGCCATTGAGTCACCGAGGATACTTTTATCTTCAGGAATAGGCAATAGGCAGGAGCTTGAAAAGGCAGGAATTAGTTGTCATCATCATGTTCCAGGGGTTGGTGAAAATCTTCAAGACCACTTAGATACAATGGTCACAGTTCGCTCAAAGAAAGCAGAATCAATTGGTGTTTCATGGAGGTCTTTGTTGCCCCATATAATTACCTCTCCTTTTAACTTTCTTTTTAGAAGGATGGGCTGGTGGACGAGTAATTTTGTTGAAGCTGGAGGTTTTGCAGATACAAAACTTGGTCAGCCTGAGTATCCTGATGTCCAGTTCCACTTTACGCCTATTTACCGAAGTCACCGCGGCAGAAAGTTTGAGTTTGGGCATGGGTATTCTCTTTTTACTTGCTTGTTAAGGCCGCATAGTTCAGGGTCAGTAAAAATAAAGAAGGAAGGTGAGAATCACAAGATACTTATCGACCAAAACTTTTTATCTGATACCAGGGATGAGCAAAGCATTATTGAAGCGATTAAAAAAGCGAGAGAGGTTTTATCATCTAAAGAGTTTGATGAAGTTCGTGGTGAAGAAATTGCACCTGGGAAATCTATCCAATCAGATGAGGAGCTATTAGACTACATTCGTAAAACTGCAGTAACAGTCTATCACCCTGTTGGGACCTGCAAGATGGGGGTCGATGATTTAGCAGTCGTCTCTCCAAATGATTTAAAGGTAAAAAGAATGAATAACTTACGTGTGATTGACGCCTCTATTATGCCTAGCATAGTAAGTGGTAATACCTCAGCAGCAACCATGATGATTGCAGAGCGAGGCGCAAGAATGATCTTGGATAATAAATAATCATGTCAATACAGGATCGTTCACCCTATTTGAGATATGCCGAAGCTTTAAGCCATCCGGGCGATTTCTCTTCTAATGTCGCAAGTTTCTTTGACCAGGATGCTGATATTAATATAGTCCATCCTTTCAATCAATTGTCAGGTGAGGATACCTACCTTAATGAATTTCTACTCCCACTTCAGCATTCATTTGAAGGGCTATATCGGCGAGACGACATCTTCATGGTTGGAGAACTTGAGGGACAAAACTGGATTAGCTCAACTG
>CAJXOB010000065.1 GCA_913057955.1 uncultured Gammaproteobacteria bacterium
CACTTTATTGTTATCAAGAAGGATAGATTCAACATGTGTGTTTAATTCAAATTTGACGCCCATTTCCAAGCATTTTTTATATATTTCATTCGTAAAAAGATAACAGTTTCCTGTAAAGTCATTTGCAAATCGAAGGCCACCAGAAAGCTTATTTTTAACATACTGAAGCCCAGGCTCAGCTTCGACGCAGCCATTGGCGTCTAGAAATTCATATTGAATATTAAATTTATCTAAAATTGAAGTATCTTGCCTGGCCTTTTCAATTTCTTTTTGGTCCCAAAAAAGTTGAAGAGAGCCTTGTTTTCTTTGATCATAAGTAATACTTATTTCTTTCTCTAAGCCTATTAAAGTTTGTTTAGAATAATTTGCAATTCTAAGCATACGACTTTTATTGATTTCATAACTATTAGCATTGCAGTTTTTATACATTCGATACATAAACTTAATGGTACTGAGGCTTATGTTAGGATTAATAATCAAGGGTGAACTTCCAGTCAACCCCCATTTGATAATATCCAGTGGAAGTCCAGGTGCAGCCCAAGGAGATGTAAATGCATACGATAGCTGCCCTGCATTTCCATGGCTTGTCTCCATAGCGACGTTTTCCTGCCTGTCTATAACTGTGACATTATGTCCTTGTTTCGCAAGGAAGTAAGCAGAGGTAGTGCCAATAACTCCGGCACCCAAAACTAGCACATTCATTATTTCAAAATTTTAAACAAAAAGGTAATTTTACCATTGAGAAATGTTAATTATTTACTCAAGAATTGAACTTAATTAAAGACCAAAATTTATTAAAAATTAAGTTATAAATTTATATAAAAATCATACTGCAATCTTTTAAAAAAAAAGAATAATTAATTTTAAATGTTGGCAAATAATGTGTTTAAAATTAACAACTTAAGAATCAATTTTGGAGCCTGTTATGTTTGATAAAAATCTAACATTAAATGATGTAGACCCTGACATCGCAAAAGTTATAAATGCTGAAGAAGATAGACAAGAAGCACATATAGAATTAATTGCCTCAGAAAACTATACTTCTCCTGCAGTAATGGCAGCACAAGGTTCTCAGTTAACAAACAAATATGCAGAGGGCTACCCTGGTAAGCGATATTATGGCGGCTGTGAGCACGTTGATGTTGCCGAAAGCCTGGCAATTAGTAGGGCAAAAGAGTTATTTGGAGCTGCGTATGCTAATGTTCAGCCTCATTCTGGCTCTACTGCAAATGCCGCGGTTTTCCAAGCGCTTCTTGTTCCAGGTGATACCATATTAGGGATGAGTTTAGCCCATGGCGGTCACCTTACTCACGGAGCCAAACCTTCATTTTCAGGCAAAAATTTTAATGCTATTCAATACGGCCTTGATGAGTCGACTGGCGAGATTGATTATGATCAAGTTGAGCGCTTAGCTTTAGAACATAAGCCAAAAATGGTTATCGCAGGTTTTTCAGCTTATTCAAGAGTGGTTGATTGGGCTCGCTTTAGAAAAATAGCTGATATGGTAGGCGCGTATCTTCTGGTTGATATGGCGCATGTTGCTGGCCTAATTGCAACCGGCGACTACCCATCTCCCATTGAATATGCAGATGTTTGTACAACCACTACACATAAAACCTTAAGGGGTCCACGTGGAGGTTTGATTGTTGCTAGGGCTAACGAAGAGATAGAAAAGAAACTTAACTCTGCAATATTTCCTGGAATTCAAGGTGGCCCATTAATGCATATCATTGCTGCCAAAGCTGTTGCATTTAAAGAGGCGATGAGTGACGAATTTAAAGCTTATCAAAAGCAAGTTGTTATTAATGCAAGAGCCATGGCCGATGTCTTTTTAAAAAGAGGATATGACGTTGTCTCAGGTGGAACGGATAACCATGTTTTTTTAGTAAGTTTTATTGAGCAAGGCCTTACAGGTAAAGCAGTAGATGCAGCACTTGGCTCAGCTCATATAACTGTCAACATGAATTCCGTGCCGAATGACCCCCAATCACCTTTTGTAACTAGTGGCATACGAGTTGGAACTCCTGCTGCAACAACAAGAGGTTTTGGTGAATCTGAATGTAGAGATATTACTCATTGGATTTGTGACATTTGTGATGACCTTGAAAATACTTCTGTTGTAGACGAAGTTAAAGCAAAAGTTGAAGACCTTTGTTCAAGATTTCCAGTTTATAAGTAACCGATATGAGATGTCCTTTTTGTCAATCTGATGACACTAAGGTGCTGGATACAAGGCTACTTGAGGATGGCTCCCAAGTTCGCCGCAGAAGAGAGTGTATTGCTTGTGGAGAGAGACACTCTACTCGTGAAACAGTCGATTTAAACCTTCCTAGGCTTATAAAAAGCGACGAATCTAGACAAACTTTTAGTGAAAATAAACTTCGCTCTGGTTTGTTAAAAGCGCTTGAAAAACGACCCGTTGAAACCTCTAAAATTGAGACTGCAATTCAAAAAATACAGCGCAAATTGATGGCTCAAAATGACAGCGAAGTTTCTTCATCAATCGTTGGTGAGTGGGTTATGGAAGAGTTAAAAGCTCTCGATGAAGTTGCATACATAAGATTTGCTTCCGTTTATCGTCAGTTTCAAGACATTGAAACCTTTAAGAGTGAGATTGATAAATTAATGAATAAATAACCCTAAGATGGCAAAAACTAAAATTGAGTTTGTTTGTAGAGAATGTGGATCTTCTCATCATCAGTGGGCTGGACAGTGTTTAGACTGTAAAGAATGGAACACACTCGAAGAAGTTGTAATTTCACAGGCAACATCCTCTAAACCTGAAAGCCTTAAAGACCTTCCTGCATCTAAGGTTCAAAACTTATCTGAAATTAAGTCTCAAAATAAAAATCGCCTATCTACTGGGCTTACTGAGCTTGATCGTACGTTAGGTGGAGGCTTAGTGGATGGCTCTGTAGTCCTTATAGGTGGAGACCCCGGTATTGGCAAATCAACTTTGATTTTGCAGGCTTTAGCGGCTATTAATGCCTCAAGCACAACCCTTTATGTAAGTGGCGAGGAGTCTGCTGAACAGGTAAGCGAAAGAGCAATTAGGCTTGGGATCAAAGAAGATATATTATTTATAGGTGAGACTCACTTAGAAAAAATTATAAAGATTTCAAAAGATTTAAGACCTAAAGTTATTGTTATTGATTCGATTCAAACCATGGTTACCGATCTTTCTAATTCAGCGCCTGGATCGGTCACCCAAGTTCGCGACTGCGCAGCACAGCTAACTCAATACGCAAAACAGACTAACACTATACTATTGATGATTGGCCATGTAACCAAGGGTGGGGCGCTTGCTGGTCCGAGAATCTTAGAGCATATGGTTGATGCCGTACTATATTTCGAAGGGGACGCTGGTGGTCGCTATAGAATCATCAGGGCGGTTAAAAATCGCTTTGGCGCAGTAAATGAAATCAGCGTTTTTGCGATGGGTGAAAAAGGCCTTCAGCAAGTCAGCAACCCTTCTTCAATTTTTCTATCAAACCAAGAAAACCCATCTTCTGGCTCAATGGTTATGGTCACAAGAGAAGCCACAAGACCTCTACTAGTTGAGATACAGGCGTTAGTGGACCAAGCTAATGGAACCCCAAAAAGAGTCAGCGTTGGCCTGGATCAAAATAGATTATCACTTCAACTTGCAATTCTTCACAAACACTCTGGAATTGCAACATTTGATCAAGATGTCTTTATTAATGTAGTGGGGGGTATTAAAGTTAGCGAAACCGCCTCTGACCTTGTTGTGATGCTTGCAATCGTTTCAAGTTTAAGAGATAAGGTAATTCCAAGTAAATGGATTGCTTTTGGTGAAGTTGGACTTACTGGTGAGGTTCGTCCTGTTTACAACTCAATGGAAAGACTTTCTGAAGCACAAAAACAAGGCTTTGAAATTGCAATCATTCCAAAAGGAAATGCACCAAAAAAACCTATAAAAGGCATGAAGGTTGTAACGGTAGGGTATTTATATCAAGCAATACAATACTTGCTTGAAAACAGTTAGTCTATTTAAAGGTCAATGCCTTTTTGAGCTCTAATATTAGCTCTAAAGGCGTGCTTTATGTCTTTAACCTCACTTACTGTATCTGATGCAGCAATAATGCCTTCACTGGCAGCTCTTCCAGTAATTACAACATGTTGACTCTCTGGCCTATTTATAAGCGCCTTAAGGATTGATTTTTCATCAAGATAGTTGTAATTAATCATGTAGGTAATTTCATCAAGGACCACAAGATCAATCGCAGGATCAGCTAGAAACTTCTCGGCCTCAAGCCAAGTCTCGGAAGCCCTTTTTTTATCTAGCTCTTGGTCTTGAGTGTTCCAAGTAAAGCCACTCTCCATATGCGCAGAAACAACATTTGGATAGCTATCTAAAAATAAATCCTCTCCAGTTTGTTGCTCACCCTTTAAAAAACGAACAAGGGCCACACTCATGTCGTAACCAAGAGCCCTACAAATCATGCCCATAGCTGATGATGACTTCCCTTTCCCATTTCCTGTTAGAAGCACAACAATACCTTTATCAATATTTTCCCCTTCAATTCTAGAATCAATATGC
>CAJXOB010000066.1 GCA_913057955.1 uncultured Gammaproteobacteria bacterium
ACAGGAATGTTTATATTAATTGCGAGAATCATAATTAACAGCCAACACACAGCCATAAATAAATTTGCTCCTGGGCCCGCTAAAGCAACCCAGATCATTCCAGATTTTCCAGAGCGCAAGGCGTTAAAGTTAATGGGAACTGGCTTAGCCCAGCCAAAGATAAATCCGGATGAAGATATTAATAAAAGTAACGGAATGGCGATTGTGCCTACTGGATCGATATGTTTTACTGGATTAAGGGTTACTCTCCCCATCATTCTTGCAGTATGATCACCTAATTTACTTGCTACCCAGCCATGAGCTGCCTCATGAAGGGTTATTGCAAAAAGAAGAGGAATAATATAAATTAATAAAGTTTGAAAATCAGGCATTAGTTAAAATTGCATTATTTATTGATATGAAAACCATTTTATATGAAAAGCAGTGATTTTTTAATCTCAACAGTCAAAGAAGCGCCTAATGATGCTCAAATCATATCTCATCAATTAATGATAAGAGCTGGTTTGATTTCTAAGTTAGCGTCGGGACTGTATTCGTATCTCCCAATGGGTTTAAGAATAATCCAAAAGGTAGAAAAAATAATACGTGAGGAGATGAATAAATCTAAAGCATTGGAAGTATTAATGCCAGTTGCACAGCCTGCAGAAATATGGAAAGAATCAAAAAGATGGGAAGAGTATGGCCCTGAGTTGCTTCGATTTAAAGATAGGCATGATAGAGATTTCTGCTTGGGTCCAACTCATGAAGAGGTTATTACTAAAATTGCTAAACAGTACCTTAGAAGCTATAAGCAACTTCCAATAAATTTGTATCAAATACAGACTAAGTTTAGAGATGAAATTCGTCCTCGTTATGGGGTAATGCGCTCTAGAGAGTTTATTATGAAGGATGCGTATTCATTTCATATCGATGAGAAGTCTCTTGGGGAAACTTATCAAATAATGCATCAAACTTATTGCAATATCTTTGATAGATTGGGGCTTAATTACAGACCTGTATTGGCAGACTCTGGGGCTATTGGAGGTGACAGCTCTCATGAATTTCATGTTCTTGCAGAATCTGGAGAGGATGCGATTTGTTTTTCTAATGGCTCTGACTACGCTGCAAATATTGAGCGAGCTGAAACTCTCCCTCAAGGTGAGCCAAAGACTGCTGAGCAGGCTTTAGAGCTTGTCGAAACACCAGGCGTTAAAACGATTGCAGACGTTTGTAATTTATTAAAAGTTGAGTCAACCAACGCTATTAAAACTTTAATTGTTGTTGGCGCTGATGATAATTTAGTTGCCCTAGTTTTACGCGGTGATCATGAGTTAAATGAGGTTAAGGCATCAAAAATTGAAGGAATTAAACAGCCATTTCAAATGGCAGAAGAGGGGGTTGTAAAGAAAGAATTGGGCTGCTCTTTTGGCTCAATTGGAGTTGTAAAACTTGAGATTCCAGTTATTGTAGACTTTGCAGCAGCCTCTTTGTCAGATTTTGTGTGCGGAGCTAATGAAGACGACAAGCACTTTGTTGGCGTAAATTGGGGGCGAGATACTAAACCAATTATTGCTCGTGATTTACGTAATGTTGTTGCGGGTGATCCTTCGCCAGATGGGAAGGGTAGTCTTGAAATTAAAAGGGGTATTGAAGTGGGCCACATTTTTCAATTAGGGACAAAGTATTCGGATTCAATGAATGCCAATGTAATTGGAGAGGATGGCAGGGCAGTTAATATGAATATGGGCTGTTATGGCATTGGAGTTACAAGAATTGTGGCCGCAAGTATTGAGCAGAATCATGATGATAGGGGAATTATTTTTCCTGAAGCTATTGCGCCATTTCAACTTGTTATTGTTCCAATAAATTACAACAAGTCATCTCGAGTTAAGGCTTTGGCAGACCGGCTTTATCAGGATTGCCAAGAGCAAAATATTGAAGTTTTACTCGATGATCGCAAGGAGCGTCCTGGAATTATGTTTGCAGACTCTGAGCTTCTTGGAATACCTCATCGCTTGGTCATAAGTGATACGCATGCGGATAATGGCAAAATTGAATATAAATCAAGGAAGATGCCCGATAAAGTTGAGGTTGATTTTAAGGAAGTAGTAGCCTTTATTCTTGATAAGCTTGATTGATGGTTTTTCTTCAATACCTACTGCCGCAGCATTTTTTATCGAGGCTTATGTTTCGATTTGCAAGAATAGAAAATCATTGGGTTAAAAACAACTTTACTCGCTGGTTTATTAAGCAATATAAGGTTAATCTATCCGAAGCAGAAATTGAAAATATTGAAGATTTTATTCATTTTAATGATTTTTTTACTCGCTCACTAAAGCCAAGTTTAAGGCCAATATCTGAGTCCAAAATTATCTCGCCTGTTGATGGTGCTGTTTCTCAGGCTGGCAAGATTCATGATTCGCAAATTTTGCAAGCTAAAGGTCATAAATATAGCATTTCAGCATTAATTGCCGATGAGCCATTTAAAGAAATACAAAATGGCAACTTCGCAACGATATATTTATCACCCAAAGATTATCATCGTATTCATATGCCTTGTGATGGCACTCTGATTTCAATGAATTATATACCGGGTGACCTTTTTTCAGTTAATCAGAATACTGTGGCAAGTATTGATGGTGTTTTCGCTCGAAATGAGCGCTTAGTTTGCTTATTTGATACTGATTTTGGTGTTATGGTTTTTGTATTAGTTGGAGCAATTTTTGTAGGCTCAATGCAAACATCATGGGAAGGCTTAATCACCCCGCCTTATGCTAAAGTAGTTAAAAACTATGATTATAAAGATAGTAAGATTAATCTATCAAAAGGTGAGGAGTTAGGCCGTTTTAATATGGGCTCTACTGTCATCATGCTAATGCCAGATGGTTCTCCTGAGTTAAATCTAGAGGCTGGTCAGGTCCTTAAAATGGGACAATCAGTGGTAGATTAATTACTTGGCTTCTATAGCTTCTATAGTTTTAATTTGCCCTTCAAACTCTCTTAAGCGCTTATAGACACTAGCGAGCTCAATAATAGTAGGCCATGCTTTAAAAAGGTATTGAAGGGAGCCTTCTACTCTTCCAAACGCCCTAATTATTTGCTGCATTACTCCTAGTGTCATAACTCCCGCAACGATAGCAGGCGCCAACACTACATAAGCTACCAAGACATTTGCCTGGAGGTAGGCAAGCCTTACAATATTAAAGTATAAATAATACAAATAATTCTTGTAATTAATCTGTCGAACGCCCTCAAAAAGTTCATCAATATCTTTTGGCCTAATGGCGCCGTCATCTTCTGCAATAACAAGTATTTTTCGATAGGAAGCCTCTTTTTTTTGAAGGTCATACTCAATGCCCACAAGACCTAAAATCCATGAAGCTGCAATCATTAGTATCGTGCCACCTACAGCCCAAATAAGGGCGCCAGTTACTAAGCCATATTCCCAATCACCAAACCACATAATTGGAATGCCTACAGCGAGACCCATTAATAATGGAAAGTACTCTATCAAAACCATGACAGATTCAATTAAGGCTGTTCCAAGACTTTCCATGATTCTAGAAAATCTAACTGTGTCCTCTTGAACACGCTGAGAGGCGCCTTCAATAGTTCGTGCCTTGTCGTATACGCTATGATAGAACTCAACCATTGATGCCCTCCATCTAAACAAGAAGTGAGCTGTAAGAAATGAAGTTGCAAGGCCTAAAACAATAGCTATTGCAGCAAGCTTTGCAAAGCTCCACAATCCGCCTGTGTATTCATCCATAGTAATTGCATTTGGAGCTCCAAGTGCTTTTTGAATCATGTCATAAAATTCACCAAACCATTCATTTATCATTACATCAATTTGAACTGTTATCCATAATGAGCTGAGGATGATTGCAGAACCAAGATAGGCCCAAAGAAACCATTTTTTTTCAGTAAAAAATTTAAACATTATTTTTCCTTTTCGGTTTGGAGGTAGTTATTTGCTGGTAATAATAATACCTAATTAACTTTGGTGATTTTAACAAGTTTGATGCCTTGCTTACTTACTTGAACGATCTCAATAATTAGTGAGTCTACTTTAAAAGAAACATTGTGTTGAGGAAAGCTTTGAAGGTGTTCAAGAATTAGACCATTAAGTGTTTTTGCGTTATCAAATGACAGTTTGACTTTAAGTTCTGTATTTAATTCGCGAATACTTACTCTTGGATCTACAAGATAACTGCCATCACCTTGGATATTGATTTCGTCTATACTTTCTCCTTGAGATGAGGTGAATTGCCCAACAATTTCTTCCAAAATATCATCTAAAACAACCATTCCTTTTACCTCACCATATTCATCAACAACAATACCAAGTCTTCGTTTTTGGGTTTTAAAGTGCTCAAGTTGTTGTGATAAAGGGGTGCCTTCAGGAATAAAATAGGGCTCTCTTATTATTTC
>CAJXOB010000067.1 GCA_913057955.1 uncultured Gammaproteobacteria bacterium
CTGTATATGGCCCAGGTTGATCCATGGAATCTTTAAAAGGGTGTAGGCATTTATCCATACCACCCTCTGAATCTATCTGCTTTCTAGCAAAGTCTTTTGGATGAACGCCCAGCTGTCTTGCCATAGCACCTACATCACGAATTAGCCATTCATCATTAACTTGATTATTAATAGCATGGCAATCTGCTATCGTTCTAAAAACAATTTTTGTACCCGTTGCTTTACCAAACTGCCCGTCGCCCATGTGAGATGCCGTTGATATAATTCTATGGGATGACAACATTCCTGTCTCAGGAGTGCCAGACCAGATTACATCTTCACCTAAGAGTTGACGATCTGGAAATTCAGATAAGGTTGCTTTGGTCGCCTCTATAACTGGCTTATTGCCAATTATCAGGGAGTGTGGGGATCTTAATATAATATCATCCGAATAAAGATAAAGCAGTTTATCAATTCCTCGATCTTCCCAAATTTCATGAGTAATGCCATTTATCCAATCTGGAAAATTAGCATATTTTGAATCAAAACCTTTCATAAATTAAACTCCATAATTATCTAAAATTTTTGCAGATCCTCTCAGTATTAGAGGACCATCAATTTTTATACGTCTTGGCTTAGTTGAGTTATTTTCAATGCTGTCAATTAATATAGCAACTGTTTCGTCCACCATACGATTTGCACGCTGCCTTACAGTTGTTAGACTATAAGCTAGCCATTTGGCAACCGGGACATCGTCAAAACCAACAACTGAAACCTGGTCAGGTATTTTTAGTCCAAGCTCAAAGCGCATTACGTCCATTACTGCAAATGCCATATGGTCATTTGCCACAAAAACTGCATCTGGTATTTCACTTGCTGTGAACATTGATCGTGCTGCTTGACGAGCCTCGTCTAAATTAAAGTTACCAACTTCTCGAGCAAAAAGACCCTGTCCATTCTTTTTAAGTTCGTCAGTAAATCCTTTCTCTCGATCTCTTTGAGTAGATGCGCCTTCCCAGCCTGCTATATAACCGATTCGTGTATGGCCATTATCACAGAGAAATTGTGCAATTTTTTGCCCCCCAAGTTCATTATCAGAGGTAACTGCTGACAGCCTTTCGTCATCCTGAGTACGATTAAATAAAACAACTGGGATGCCAGCATCAGAACATCTTGATGCTAAATTAGTAGACATTCCAACAGACGCTGCAATGATTCCATCCACCTGATAGTCTAAAATCTCTTCCACTACGTTATCAATATTTCCTGAAGTATTTGTGGCCATAAAGATCAATACGTGATAACCATTCTTTTGAAGGGCCCCTGATAGAAGCTCTAACGCTTCAGGATAAAAGTAATTATCTAAGTAGGCAACAACAAGGCCTATAATTTTTGTCTTTCCAGTAATGAGTGATCGCGCTACTATATTAGGTCTATATCCAAGCTTCAAAGCAGCCTTTCGAACTAGCTCATTAGTTTTTTTAGAGGATGAGGCTCCAGGTGTAAATACGCGAGATACTGCAGACTGGCTAACGCCAGCTAATTTTGCTACTTCTAATGACGTGACTTTTTTATTTAGCATTAGTCAGCAGTCCAGCCTCCATCAACCATAAGTGCAGAGCCAGTAACCATTGATGAGCCAGCGGAAGCTAAAAATACAACAGCCCCCATGATATCTTCAACCTCTCCAATTCGGCCAATTTTAATCTTACTTTCAATCCACTCTTTACGATCAGGATTATCAAAAGTTGATTGAGTAAGCGGT
Source organism: uncultured Gammaproteobacteria bacterium (assembly GCA_913057955.1). Classification (GTDB taxonomy): domain Bacteria; phylum Pseudomonadota; class Gammaproteobacteria; order PS1; family Pseudothioglobaceae; genus Pseudothioglobus. The sequence continues at coordinate 1,745 of CAJXOB010000067.1, forward strand.
GTACGTATAAATGTTGGGCAGATTGTATTAACTCTAATTTGATGGGAGCCCCACTCAATGGCCATAGCTTTTGTAAATCCCTCTACCGCATGCTTTGATGCTGAATAAACTGCTCTATCAATCCCACCTACATGACCCATCTGAGAAGAAATGTTGATTAATGAGCCAGGTTTTTTTGCTTTTATTAATCCATTCGCTACTGCTTGAGTTACAAAGTATGCGCCGCGAAGATTAACATTCATTACCGCATCAAAATCTTCTAATGATGTATCTTTAGAAGGTGCGTGCCTACCTAAACCAGCGCTATTAACTAAAATATCGAATGGTCCTTTATTATCAATAGTTTCTTTAATTGCATTTGTATCAGCAACATCCATCACCATTGCTTCAGCACTTAACCCTTTCGCTTTCATTGCATCAACAACAGAATGAAGTTTATCAATACGTCGGGCTGATACAACAACGTGTGCGCCTGCTTCAGCCAAGGCTACTGCACAACCAAGACCAATACCAGATGAGGCTCCTGTAATTAAAGCAGTCTTGTCATCTAGTCTAAACGATGGTGTAGTTGGAAGCTTCACACTCAATATCCTTTTGTATTTCTTGCTTTGTTAAACTCTCTTAATCTTCCGAGTACGTCGACACCCATTTGATCATAAATATCAAGGATATCAAGCATCACCCAGTTTTCTCTTATTTTTCCTTCCTCGAGCCTCCAGAAATCTAGAGAGCGAAGAAAAACTTCTTTGTTAGTTGGAGCTATGCCCATCCAACCATCATGGGTAAGAGTTTGTTTCATATTTGGCCAGCCAGTTACGGCTACATAATCTCCATCGCCAAAAAAGTGGTAGCCTACTTTATCTCCCCAGCCATCTCTCTTACTATAAGTTGTATCCTTTCCTCTATCAGGCATAGCATTCAAAAATGGAATTTGATGCCAATTTCTAAAACCTTCAACTCCTCTTCCACTTCCTATAGCAGATGGTCCATACCAATTCATTTTTGGATGCCAATAGTAATCCATTTTCATAATCTCAGGGCCGCCCTCAGAAGGGTGTTTTTTCATAGCATCAGCCATTCCTAAAATATGCTCCATTGAAGTGTTACTTTTTTCTAGATCATAAGGCTTATCTGAAATTCCATCCATCGTTGCTGGACCTGGAACACACCATTCTCTTCCAAGTGATGGGGCCATTGGCCAAGAGCCTGACTGCATCATTAGTTCTGGGATGTCCCATAAAGCCTGAACTTCTATTATTTTGTCATCCCGAAAGCAATAAAATTCATGAAATCGCATGTGGGCTATATGGCCTGTTGGCGGAATATCTAAAAAAGGTTTCAAGAATGTACCATTATAAAAACCAGCACATCCTATCCACTCTAAATCCTTTTCTGTTTTTCCACCGATAACAATATAATCCCGCCTTTCTAGATCTGGCATTGATTCAAGCAGAGGCTTAAGCGCCTTGTTATAAAAATTAGTTGGGCCTGATATATCCCCAAAAGGATGAGAAAGATGAATAGTAGCTTCTTCATGAAATAAGGCGTCAAGGTTTCTTCGAACCTCATCTTCAGTAAAACTGTACATACTTAATCTTAGAGGTTTTATTAGCTCCTTAAGATAATTAATTCTATGCACTACTGAGCTGCCTTGCCATAAGGAACATCCTCTCCACCATATCGCCTTACTCGAATATTAGCTTGCTCTGCATGGCCAACAAACGACTCAAGCATACATAGTCTTGAGCAGTATCTACCAATCTTTACAGCTGCCTCATCCGTTGTAATTTTTTGGTAGCTATGCGTTTTAAGATACTTACCAACCCAAAGACCACCGGTATAACGTCCAGCTTTTTTTGTTGGTAAAGTATGATTGGTTCCAATTACTTTGTCACCATTAGAGACATTTGTTCTTGGTCCTAGAAATAGAGCGCCATAAGAATGCATATTTTCTAAAAACCAATCATCACGATCAGTCATAACCTGGACATGCTCAGATGCAATCTCATTAGCAACATCTAACATCTCATCATAGCTATCACAAAGAATTATTTCACCATACTCTTCCCAGCTCACGGAAGCAGTTTCTGCTGTTGGAAGAATCTTTAAAATTCTATCTATCTCAGAGATTGTTTCTTCTGCCAGATTTTTATTATTAGTTACCAGGACAGCTGGTGAGTTATATCCATGCTCAGCCTGACCTAACAAATCTGTTGCACATAATTCAGCATCTACCGTTTCATCAGCTATCACCATAGTCTCTGTTGGTCCAGCAAACAAGTCAATTCCAACCTTTCCAAATAATTGCCTCTTAGCTTCAGCAACAAATGCATTTCCAGGACCAACAAGCATATCAACTGGGTCAATTGTTTCAGTGCCAAGAGCCATTGCTCCAACAGCCTGAATGCCTCCTATGACATATATTTCATGAGCACCACCAAGATGCATTGCAGCGATAACGGCAGGATTTGGAGAGCCTTTATAGAGAGGAGTGCAAGAAATAATAGTTGGAACTTATGCAACACTCGCAGTGAAAACTATCGCTGATACACATAACACA
>CAJXOB010000068.1 GCA_913057955.1 uncultured Gammaproteobacteria bacterium
GCTATGATGAGGAGCTAAGTGATGAAAAGTTGCTTTTTCTTTTTATGCCTCTTATGCATAGTGAAAATATAGATCACCAAAATTTACAGGTATATTTGTTTCAAAAATACAACTTTAATTTAGAGTTTTCCAAGCATCATAGGAATATTGTTAAAAAGTTTGGGCGCTTTCCACATAGAAATGAAATTTTTGGACGCATGAGTACAATGGAAGAATTAGACTACCTTCTTTCTGATAATGCTTTTAGAGGTTAATATTTCATAATGATTAAAAACAATAAAGAGAGGTCCATGAATGAAAGGTGATAAGATTGAGAATCATGAGGGTGAATTCATTGGAACAAGTAAAGAAGAAATATTAGATGGGATTAATACATTTAATTTAGATGAAGAGCACTTCAATCAGTTCCCATCTGAACTCTGGAAAGATGTAGATATTATTTTTAGTTGTTTAAAAGCAGAACACTTTATCGATCAGGTCTTTGCATCTGTAGATAAGTCTTTATGGACCAATAGAGAATTTGTTCTTAATGTGCTAGATAAGCAGTGGTATTACCCAAATATTTCAAGGCAATTTAAAGACAATGAGTTCGAATACTTTGACTATATTCATGAGTCCTTAAGAGGTGATAAAAAAATTATCTCTCTTATAGATAAATTAAGAAAACATAGCAAAGAATTTGATGACTAAATACTTCTATCAAATGATTGAAGGATGATTAATACCTACTAGGAAAGCAATTAAATCTGAGTATAGACACTTTTATTTAGTATAGCTCAATCCACTCCATAACTTCATCAGCAAAATACAAAGCATTCTTTTTAATATCAATGCAAGAAGTATGGCCTGACTTATCTGATTACCTTTTAAGCCAGTTTTTTCAATCCAGCTGCACCTAAGTTTGCTTATTAACTTGAATTTGCCAAAGTCTCGCATATTGTCCATTGAGATCCAGCAACTCTTGATGCTTGCCTTGCTCGGCAATAGTGCCATTACCAAGTACAATAATTTGATCGGCATCGACAATGGTGGAAAGGCGATGAGCAATCACCAGCGTCGTGTGTTTATGCGCTAGACTTGATAACGCCTTTTGTACCATTTTCTCCGAATACGAATCAAGCGCCGAAGTGGCCTCATCAAAAATCAATATTGGTGGATTTTTTAACAATACTCGTGCAATTGCTAGACGTTGCTTTTCACCGCCTGAGAGTTTTAAGCCTCTCTCGCCAACCAGCGTGTCATAACCTTGCGGCAGGGAGTCAATAAAGCTGTCAATAAAGCTGAACTTCGCTGCCTGTTTAACTTCGGCTTCGGTTGCACCTGCAAGACCGTAAGCAATATTGTAATAAATGCTTTCATTAAACATCACCGGATCTTGCGGTACTACGCCCATTGCGCTGCGCACTGAGTTTTGGGTGAATTGTTTAATGTCTTGCTCGTCAATGCGTATTTCGCCGCGAGAAATATCGTAAAAACGAAAGAGCAGCTTAGCAAGTGTTGATTTGCCAGCACCAGAAGGACCAACAATTGCTACTTTTTGCCCCGGTTTAAGAACAAAGTTAATATTGCTTAGCACCTCCTGCTTGCCAGCGTAAGCAAAAGAGACATTTTTAAACTTAACCTCGCCTTGAGTTACTTTGAGCTCTGGCGCATTGGCAACGTCGGTAACTTTAGAGGAGCGATCCAATAGGTCGAACATATTGTTCATATCGATAAAATTATGTTTAATTTGGCGATAAATAATACCCAAACCCCCGAGCGGAATAAAAAGCTGTAAGAGGAGTGCTTGAATCATAATAAGGTCGCCCAAGCTAAGGCTATTATCAACCACACCTTGAGCTGCCATAATCAAAACAAAGGTTACACCGACAGCAATCACCGCGCCTTGGACAAAATTAAGTGCTGTCATGGAAGTAAAGCTTTTGGTAGCAAAATCTTCCCAGCGCTGCATCGTCTCACTATAGCGATCGACTTCAAATTTTTCTTGATTGAAGTATTTAACGGTCTCGTAATTAATCAAACTATCGACCGCATTCGTATTGGCCTCTGATTGCATATCATTCATTTGGTAGCGATACTTCATTCGCCAATTTGTAATAGCCAATGTTAATGCAACATAAAAGAATACAGTTAATAAAGAGACGCCAGCAAAAAGAAGGTCATAATTTAGCCATAAAATGCCGATGACTAAACATATCTCAAATAATGAAGGCAGAATATTAAAGACAAAAATGGAGAGCAAGGTGGAGACACTAAGGGTGCCCCGGTCAATATCACGGGTAATACCGCCAATGCGACGATCTAAATGAAAAGATAAATCCAAAGTGTGTAAATGCTTAAAGACCCCAAGCGCAATCAAATTCATCGCGTGATAACGAACTTTGGCAAAAATGGCATCACGAAGCTCATTAAACAGTGAACTTGCCAGTCGTAACAGGCCGTAAGCAAGGAGCATGCCAAGCGGCAATACCAAGATTAAATTCGTCTGATCAAGTCCATCAACGATCTCTCTTAGCGCAAGGGGAACGCCAACATTAGCCAATTTCGCCAACATTAAAAAACTAACAGACCAAATAACACGAGCTCGCATTTTGAGTAAATACGGCAAGAGCTTTTTTAAAACCTTAATATCTCTGGTTTTAAAATCGTAAGCCTTAGTTTGGTTACTGCTTGAATTCATCGATTGTTGCTTTAGTTAGAAAAGGCCTGGCCGTATGGATTGATTTTAGTGATTACTTATTAACTTCAAGAAACTTACGTCTGTATTTTATTAAAATTGCTTCCGTATAGCCATTAGGTTGACTCATTCCTTCAAAAGCCAAAGCTGTTGATGCTTTGTAAGCAAAGCTATCATAATTCGGTGCAAGTGGAAGGTAGCTTGGATCATACTTATTTTGATCATCGACTATAACAGCCATTTCTTCAAATGCTTTATTTACTTCTTCTTTTGAGCACATTCCATGGTGAAGCCAGTTAGCTATATGTTGCGAAGATATTCTAAGGGTTGCGCGGTCTTCCATAAGCCCAACATGATTAATATCTTGAACCTTAGAGCAGCCAATTCCTTGGTTAATCCACTTAACAACATAACCTAATATACTTTGCGCATTATTATTTATTTCATGGATAATTTTCTCTTTAGGCATTTGCTCTTCAATCCTTAAAAAAGGAATTACAAGTAAGTCATCTTGGTTTGGAAATTGCTGGCTTGCTAAAAGCTCTTTTTGCTTGCTAAATACATCAAAGCGATGATAATGCGTTGCATGTAAAGTCGCTGCGGTAGGTGATGGAACCCATGAGCAGCTTGCACCAGCCTCTAAATGAACCATCTTGTTATCAAGCATTTGACGCATTTGATCTGGCTGGGCCCACATTCCTTTTCCAATTTGAGCTTTTTTAAAGAGGCCACAATCAAGACCAGTGCTTACATTGTTTGGTTCATATGCTGAATACCAAGCCTCTTCCTTTATGAGGTCTTTACAGCGCATTGCACCAGCCATCATAGATGTATGAATTTCATCACCTGTGCGATCTAAAAAGCCTGTATTTATAAAAATAATACGGCTTTTAGCCTCATGAATACAAGACTTAAGGTTAAGAGTCGTTCTTCTTTCTTCATCCATTACGCCTATTTTGAGCGTATTAGTTTTTAGAGATAAGGCTTTTTCAACAAGCCCAAATAACTCCATTGTAAATTTTACTTCTTCAGGGCCATGTAATTTAGGCTTAACAATATAGATGCTTCCTTTTTTTGAATTCGCTTTAATTTTAATATCATGAAGCGCAATAAGTGAAGTCACCATTGCGTCTAGTATTCCCTCAGGAATTGGCGAGTCATCAAGATTACTAACAATTCCTGTCATCATATGAATGCCAACATTACGAACGAGAGTCAAGCTTGTTCCAGCTAAGCTAAATTTCTCTCCATGTATATCAGTACAAACTTTGTCATCATTTAATGAGCGAGTAATGGTTTCACCACCCTTCGTAAACGTGGTGCTTAGTTCACGCTTCATGAGGCCTAAGTAGTTACGATATGCATGAATTTTTTCCTCATTAGAAACTGTTGATGCTGAATCTTCAAAATCGACAATAGTTGT
>CAJXOB010000069.1 GCA_913057955.1 uncultured Gammaproteobacteria bacterium
TTCATTTCAGCCATAACCTTAGTAAGGGCTGCAGTTAAAGTAGTTTTTCCATGGTCAACGTGACCAATCGTTCCCACATTTACGTGTGGTTTGGTTCTTTCAAATTTCTCTTTTGCCATTTCTAATCCCCTATTAAGTATTTAATTTTTCAATAACATCTTCAGCAACATTTCTTGGAGCTGCTGTATATTTAGCAAATTCCATAGAGTAGTTCGCACGACCTTGAGACATTGAACGAAGATCCGTTGCATAACCAAACATCTCCGCCAAAGGAACCTCTGCTTTGATTTGCTTGCCTGCTGGAGTATCATCCATAGCATTTACAATACCTCTTCTTCGATTCAAATCGCCCATAACATCGCCCATATAATCTTCAGGTGTTGATACTTCAACCTTCATCATTGGCTCTAGTAATTGAGGATTAGCAAGTTTTACACCTTCTCTAATACACATAGATGCTGCAATTTTAAAGGCCATTTCGTTAGAATCAACATCATGATATGAGCCATCATAAACAGTCACTTTAACGTCAACTAATGGGAATCCAGCAATAACACCGTTTTGCATCTGCTCTTGAACGCCCTTATTAACAGCAGGAATATATTCTTTAGGAATAACACCACCCTTAATTTCGTCAACAAATTCATATCCTACACCTGGCTCTTGTGGCTCTATTCTCAAATAGACATGTCCATATTGACCACGGCCGCCTGATTGTTTTGCAAATTTGTGTTCGTGCTCTACAAGCTTTGTAATAGTTTCACGATAGGCCACTTGAGGAGCGCCAACATTACAACCAACATCAAACTCACGCATCATGCGATCTACAATAATATCTAAGTGAAGCTCACCCATACCGGCAATAATAGTTTGTCCAGATTCTTCATCTGTTGAGACTCTAAAAGATGGATCCTCATTAGCTAACTTGCCTAATGCAATACCCATTTTTTCCTGATCAGCTTTAGTTTTAGGCTCAACTGCAACAGCAATAACTGGTTCAGGAAATTCCATTCTCTCAAGAATAATTTTATCTTTCATGTCACATAACGTATCACCAGTTGTAACGTCTTTTAAACCGATAGCTGCAGCAATATCTCCAGCCCTTACCTCTTTAATTTCTTCACGATCATTTGAGTGCATCTGCACAATTCGTCCAATACGCTCTTTCTTATCTTTAGATGAGTTGTATACAAAATCACCTGACTTCAATACTCCTGAGTAAACCCTGAAGAAAGTTAAGTTACCAACAAAAGGATCAGTAGCAATCTTAAAAGCTAGAGCAGCAAAAGGCTCATCATCTTTAGGCGGTCTTGTTCCGATTGATTCATCTTTATCATCAAGTATTCCAGAAATAGGATCGACATCTTCTGGAGAGGGCATATACATTACCATGGCGTCTAAAACGGCCTGTACACCTTTATTTTTAAAAGCTGTTCCACAAAACATTGGAATAATTTGATTCGCAATTGTCTGAAGTCTAATTCCTTCTTTAATTTCATCAGCCGTCAAATCACCTTCATCAAGGTATTTCTCCATAAGAATTTCGTTAGCTTCTGCTGCAGATTCAACCATGAATTCACGTTTCTCATCAGCCAGACTTTGCAACTCACTCGGAATATCTTTAACCTCATAAGTTAGGCCTTGATCTGCTTCATTCCAATAAATAGCCTTCATCCTGATCAAGTCAATTACACCTGCAAATGCCTCTTCTGAACCAATAGCAATTTGCATAGGAACAGGGTTTGCGCCTAATCTTGTTTTAATTTGATCGCAAACGCGCAGAAAGTCTGCACCTGCACGATCCATCTTGTTAACAAAACCAATTCTCGGCACGTTATATTTGTTTGCTTGTCTCCAAACTGTTTCAGATTGTGGCTCTACGCCACCAACTGCACAAAAAACGGCGCATGCGCCGTCTAATACTTTAAGTGACCTCTCAACTTCAATCGTAAAGTCAACGTGGCCGGGAGTATCAATAATATTAATTCGGTGATCATCAAATTGACCATCCATTCCTTTCCAGAAACAAGTAGTTGCAGCTGACGTAATTGTAATACCACGCTCCTGCTCTTGTGCCATCCAGTCCATTGTGGCTCCACCATCATGGACCTCACCAATTTTATGAGTTCGGCCTGTATATAAAAGTATGCGCTCTGTAGTAGTTGTTTTACCGGCATCAATATGTGCCATGATTCCTACGTTACGATAACGGTTAATTGGAGTAATTCTTGCCATGATTGAGTCCTTAACTTACCAGCGAAAATGAGCAAATGCTTTATTCGCATCAGCCATTCTGTGTGTATCTTCTTTCTTTTTAAATGCAGTACCACGGTTTTGAACCGCGTCAAGCACTTCGCCTGCCAACCTAAGTTTCATACCTTTTTCACCGCGCTTTCTTGATGCCTCAATAATCCAACGCATTGCCAATGCAACCTTACGGTCAGATCTTACTTCAACTGGCACTTGGTATGTAGAACCACCAACACGACGAGATTTGATTTCAACTGCTGGACCAATATTTTCAAGAGCTTTTTTAAATGTTTCAACTGGCTCAGCATTTCCTTTCGATTCAATAGTATCTAGCGCCTCATAAACAATCTTTTCTGCAACTGATTTTTTACCGTCCAGCATTAGAATATTTACAAATTTAGCTAGTACAAGATCATGGTACTTAGGATCTGGCAATATTTTTCTTTTTGGTGCAGCTCTTCTTCTCATATTAGTCTTCTCTTAATAAATTAGGTTTTAGGTTTTTTTGTGCCGTATTTTGATCGGCCTTGCATTCTTCCATCTACGCCTGTTGTATCTAATGCTCCACGAACAGTGTGGTAACGAACACCAGGTAAATCTTTAACACGACCACCGCGAATAAGAATCACTGAGTGCTCTTGTAAGTTATGTCCCTCTCCACCAATATAAGTTGTAACTTCAGCAGAGTTAGTTAATCTAACACGAGCAACCTTTCTTAGAGCAGAGTTTGGTTTCTTTGGTGTTGTTGTATAAACTCGGGTGCATACGCCGCGTTTTTGCGGGCAGCTGTCCAGCGCTGGGACACCAGTTTTAACAATCTTCTTGCTTCTTGGATTTCTTACCAATTGGTTAATCGTTGACATAAATGTTAATACTCCAATGTAAATTTAATTTTTCGCCCACATAGCGGGGTCAATAAAGCGGGCAATTATACTTTGGTGCTGACTCTAATGTCAATCAATATTAGTCTTTTTTTACTATACTTTCAAAAAATGATGTGCAGGCTGAGTAAACCATCTTAAAGACTTCATCAAACTTTCCTTCATAATAAGGATCAGGAATGCTGCCTCCATTAAGCCCCTTAGAAAAATTAAGTAATAATTCAACCTTAGAAATACCCCCAACAGGGTAGATTGATTTCAGTCTCTCAAGGTTATCTTCGTCCATAGCGATTATAAAGTCATAATAATAAAAATCACTTTCATGGACTTGTCTTGCTCTCTGGTTTGATAAATCTATTCCATAGTTTTTAGAAGCTGCCTGAGATCTTGTATCAGGTGGATTTCCTATATGATAAGCATGGGTACCAGCAGAATCAATATCAAAACTTCCAGACTGGTTATTTTTATCTACAATAGAGCGAAAAGCTCCTTCAGCAGTTGGTGAACGGCAAATATTACCCATACATACAAACAGAATTTTGTTTTTTAATTGCACTTGTAATTCTTTAATATCTAAACAGCATTAATTATAGGGCCCAAAATAATTAAATAATATTTATAATCTACTTATATAACAACGACCAATCTTTTAT
>CAJXOB010000070.1 GCA_913057955.1 uncultured Gammaproteobacteria bacterium
GGAGGCGTTACATGGGCACCTGAGGTTATTAATGATGCCAAAGACTTTGGCCTGATTTTGGGTGAAAATGGATTATTATATGATACTAAAAAAGGGGAGATTTTGCCAAAAAATGTCAACCCAATGCCATTATTAACTGAAACTAATCTTAGAAATTTTTCTGAAATTACCACTGAAGAGTTTATGAATAATTTTTTTGTCAGCTCATCAGAGCTAAAGCAAAAGTCACGGAATTTACCGCTAAATGTTATTGGGGTAGATGGGATTTTAAAAGATCGGCCTGGTTTTGAAGTTGACTACATTACATCCGACACTTTTACTGGAGAGCAATACTCTTCAAGTCGACACGAGGTTAATATGATAATGAGTGGTGAATGGTCGTTAGAGTGGGATGACAACGTTGCAACTCTTTCTCCTGGGGATACATGTTTGATACGCCCTGAAATGCTACATAAGATTGTCCCTAAAGATTTGAGAAGTGCAAGTCTTTTCAGGGTTACAAAGACTGATGATCAAGCAGGCCCAACATGGAGAAGCTAATTTTTAAGGACATGATAATGAATCACAAAGCAATTCTTTTTGGATCGATTGGGACACTTGTTGAAACCTCTGAGCTTCAACGTCGCTCATTCAACCAGGCATTTTCTGAGGCTGAACTTGACTGGAATTGGAGTCCTGATGAGTACCAGAAGCTACTGGCAAAGTCTGGAGGCTGCGAGAGGATCAAAAACTATGCGATTCAACGCGGTGTTGATATAGATGCAATGCATCTGCATAGACAAAAAACTAAAATCTTTGATAGTTTGATGGCCAAAGAATCCATCCTACTCCGCCCTGGTGTAGCAAGCCTTATTCGTCATTCACTGGATAGTAGTTTACTACTAGCATTCGTGACAAATACTTTAAAAGTCAATATTGATGCCGTCTTTTATGCATTAGGAGATCAGATAAAGCGCAATGATTTCAGTTTCATTGGCAACGATACAATGGTATCTAATCCAAAGCCAAGTCCAGATATATACCTAAAAGCTCTGTCTGAGCTGCATCTAGATGCAAAAGATTGCATTGCCATTGAGGACTCTGAAATTAGTATGCAGTCTGCTTTGGAAGCAGGTATCCAGTGTATTGGATTCCCGGGAGCGAATACACAAGGTAATGATTTTAGTGGTGCTGAGTTTGTAACGGATCATTTGTCTACCGATGACCTAACCAAGCTATAAGGGAATGACCTTTTTTATATTATTAAGGAGTAATGAATGAGTAGAATATTAACTAGTCACGTAGGCTCACTTCCAAGAACTCAAGAAGTTGTTGACTATATTTTTGCAAGAGAAAATAGTCAAAAATATAATGAGAAGAGTTTTGATGAGTGCATGGAAGAGAATGTTTTAAAGACTGTTGAGAAGCAAAAAAATGCAGGTATCGATATTGTTAGTGATGGGGAGACATCAAAAATATCATACGCAACCTATGTGAAAGATAGATATACAGGTTTTTCAGGTGACAGTGCTCGAAATGCGCCAGAAGACTTAAAGATGTTTCCAGGCTTTCTTAAAAGGCTATCCGATGATGGTGGAACCCCTCAATATTCAAGACCAATGTGCACAAGTGAAGTAAAGTCAAAAGGTCAAGGAGAGCTTCAAAAGGATATATCTAATTTGAAATCTGCAATGGCTAAAAATAGCATTGATAGAGGTTTTATGAATGCAGCTTCACCTGGCGTTATTTCACTATTTTTACAAAATGACTACTACCCTTCAAGGGATTCTTACCTGGCCGCCTTGGCCGATGCTATGAGAGATGAGTATGAAACTATCGTAGGGTCAGGTTTAGACTTACAGTTAGATTGTCCTGATCTAGCACTTTCTAGGCATATGCTATTTAGTGACTTATCTGACTCAGAGTTTATAAAGATTATTGAGTCACATGTTGAAGCCTTAAATCATGCGCTGAAGAATGTCCCAGAAGAGAAGGTTAGAATTCATATTTGTTGGGGGAATTATGAAGGTCCCCACTGTTGCGATATAGATATGAATAAGGTTTTTGGAACTCTTATGAAGGCAAAAGCTCGATATACTTTATTTGAAACTTCAAACCCACGCCATGCTCATGAATGGACAGTTTTTAGAGATCGTAAAAGCGAAATACCAGATACGAAAATACTTGTACCTGGGGTTGTTGATACAACCACTAACTTCATTGAGCATCCTGAGCTAGTTGCAGAGCGCATTGAAAAATTTGTTAATATAGTAGGGAGTGAAAGAGTAATTGCAGGATCAGATTGTGGTTTTGGAACATTTGCAGGGTTTGGAGCGGTTGATCCAGAAATTGCTTTTGCTAAATTAAAGTCTTTATCTGAGGGTGCTGCGCTTGTAAGTAATAGATTATGACACCCCTTGTAATGATTCCTGGAATGATGTGTGACGAGCGCATTTTTGCGCCACAAATAGAGGCGCTTCTCGCTGAGGTATCGGTGCATATTGCAGATATTTCTAAACATGACAATATTAGCGACTTGGCGGCCGATGTTTTAAGTCATGCGCCACCAAAATTCAGCCTTGCTGGCCACTCTATGGGTGGTATTGTAGCTATGGAAATTTGTTCACAGGCACCAGAAAGAGTTGAAAAATTGGTGTTAATTGATACCAATCCTAAATCTGAATTAGAGGAAGTGAAGGCCAAGCGTGAGCCTCAAATTAGTGATGCTTTATCAGGAAAATTAATAAATGTTATTCGTGATGAGATGAAACCTAAATATTTAGCGGATAGCGATAATCCAGATGTTATTTTAAATATCTGCATGGATATGGCTCTTTCTTTAGGTCCTAAAGTTTTTGTTAACCAGTCAAGAGCCCTCCAAGGAAGAGTTGATCAAGAGGAGGCCCTTAACTCACTTAATATTCCCGTGTTGATAATGTGCGGCTTGGAAGATAAATTATGCCCTCTAGAGAAGCATGAATTGATGCATAATATAATTAGTAACTCAACTTTAGAGGTAATTGAAAATGCCGGTCATTTGCCAACATTAGAACAACCAGAGAAAACTACGGAGATATTAAAAACATGGCTTATGAACTAGATCAAGAATTACTTACCCTTCTTCAATCAGTAGATACACCTACTGTATGTAACGCAATTGAAGTAGCACAAGGCAAGAGGGGTTTTTCAGAATTTACTCGTGGAACCATGATTTGCTCGGCACCAAAAGTTGGAGCAATGGTTGGTTTTGCCAAAACTGCAAAAATTGCTGCATTGAGTCCGCCAACAGAAGATCAAGAGATAATTAAAGAGCGGAGGATGAATTATTACCGCTATATGTCAGAAGTTACTGGCCCTGCCGTTGCAGTCATAGAGGATGTTGATTATCCAAATTGTATTGGAGCTTATTGGGGTGAGGTTAATACGAAAGTTCACAAAGGGTTTGGTCTTTCTGGTGCGCTGACTAACGGAGTTATGAGAGATCTTGGTGATCTTGCAGCAGATTTTCCAGTCGTTGCAGGCTCTATCGGTCCAAGTCACGGATTTGTTCACGTACGAGAAATTGATACAAAAATTAGTGTTCTTGGTATGCGTGTTTCGCCAAATGATTTAATTCATGCTGACCTTCACGGCGCAGTTGTAATCCCTAAAGAGGTTATTAATGGTTTAAAGGACGCTATCCATAAGTTATTTGCTTCAGAGCAGTTGATTCTTGGTCCTGCTGAAAAGAAAGATTTCAATTTTGATAGCTTTAAAAGTGCATGGGAAGATTT
>CAJXOB010000071.1 GCA_913057955.1 uncultured Gammaproteobacteria bacterium
TCTCGTGGAGTCGGAGAAGTGTATAAGAGACAAGTAATCACTTCTTCATGAGTTGGACCCATACAAAAATCTCTTTCATGGCGATCTTTAAAGCGCAATAACTCAGGGCCATACTCCTCCCATCGCTTTGACTCTTGCCATAGCTCAGCTGGCTGAGCAACTGGCATTAATAATTCTAATGCTTTTGATTTATTCATCTCCTCACGAATTATTTTTTCTACTTTTTGAACTATTTTTAAACCCATTGGGAGGTATGAATATAGACCCGATGCTAACTTAGAAATTAAACCAGCCCTTATCATTAATTGATGAGATATGATTTGGGCATCATTTGGCGCCTCTTTGACTGTTGAGATAAAAAAATCAGTACTTTTCATATAAAATAGTTTTTATATCGATAAAAAATTCAATTTTACCTAATGCCTGATTTTCAAACTTTATTAATTTATATTATTCCTTTACTTTTCGCAATCACCCTTCATGAGGCGGCTCATGGCTGGGTAGCAAGTAAATTAGGTGATCATACTGCAAGAATGATGGGGAGAGTAACCCTTAATCCAGTAAAACATATCGATCCAATTGGTACATTAGCCATTCCATTACTTTTATTAATATCTTCATCTGGGTTTATCTTTGGATGGGCTAAACCAGTTCCTATTAATTTCAATGCATTGCGCTCAGGGAAATCTGGAATGATCTGGGTTGCTTTAGCCGGTCCTGGAGCAAATTTATTTATGGCTGTGTGCTGGCTATTTATTATGATTCTTTCCATTAAAATGAATATATCTGTTTTAATCGAAATGGGTCGTGTCGGAATACTTGTCAATTGCGTTCTGGCTGTTTTTAATCTTTTGCCGATACCTCCTCTAGACGGGTCTAGAGTAATTAGTGCCCTCTTGCCAAATCAGCTTGCCTATCAATATAATCAACTAGAGCAATACGGACTATTTATACTGCTTGGACTAATGTTTATTGGTGGCTTTAATTACCTAGTGCTTCCAGTCGTAGAAGTTCTCTTGACCTGGTTTCAGTATGCTTTGGTGTTATTAGGATGAACAGCTAAGCTCTAAGTTTTGAGCCCACTCTGGCGGCTCGCTGTCGTATGACTCATAACCCTCATGACTATCAAAAGGCTTCTTAAGTAATTGAAAAAGAGTTTCAATTTCATCGTATTCATTTAAATCTTCTGCCTTTCGAATTGCAACTTCAGCTAAATAATTTCTTAGAATATATTTAGGATTGACGCTGTGCATCAGATCAACCCGTTGACTCATTTTTGAAGTCTCTTTCTCAAGTCTTGCCTTGTAACGCACAAACCAAGAATCAAAATTACCTCCTAATGAATGCTCTTTTCCGCTTGAAAGTTGCCTCATAGATCGATGGTAATCTTTTTTATTGATATAGAGCAACTCTAAAAAATCATTTATTAACGCGTTGTCCTCATCATTAAACTCTAGTAACCCAAATTTTCTTCTCATTAATGAAGAATACTCTTTAACTAGTGCCGGCTCATACTCTGAAAGAGCATCTTTTAACTGAGTCTCATTAACAAGAGACTTTAATGCATCAGCCAGGCGATGTAAATTCCATAATGCTACTGATGGTTGTTTTTCAAATGAGTAGCGACCTTGCGTATCAGAATGATTACAGATGAACCCTGGATCGTAAGCTTCCATAAAGCTGAATGGTCCATAATCAATAGTCAGGCCTAGAATCGACATATTATCTGTATTCATGACGCCGTGTGCAAAGCCTTGTGCTTGCCATCGCGCAATCATTAATGCAGTTGATCTTACCACCTCTTTAAATAAGTCGAGATAATTTTCATCATCAACCTTAGGCATGTGATGCGTAATAACAAAATCAGCTAATTTTTTGACATTTGCATTTTGCCCATTAGCTGCAAAAAATTCAAAGTGGCCAAAACGAATATGGCTTTCTGCAACACGAGTTACAATTGATGCATTTTCTAAGTGTTCACGGTAAACGGTGGTATCACTTGCAACAAGCGCTAGAGCCTTCGTGGTTGGGATATTCAAAGCCTCCATGGCTATAGAGCATAAATACTCGCGAATACTTGACCTAAGGACAGCGCGGCCATCTGCGCCTCGAGAAAAAGGAGATGTTCCAGCGCCCTTCAAAGAAACCTCATAGTTACTAATTTCACCAACAAGGCATGAGCGTCCATCACCAAGCTGCGGAACAAAGTAGCCAAACTGGTGGCCTGCATAAACTGTAGAAATAGGAGTTACATCGCCTAATTTTTTTTCACCAGAACAAATACTTAATAAAGTTTCGTTACTAATGTCTAAATTAAGCTCTTTTTTAAGACTCTGATTTACATGAATTAATTTACTATTCTCAAGATTTTTGGTCTCAACTTGAGCAAAGTACTCATCGCCTAAACTTGAATATTTAAGAGAGCCTATCATTTAAAATTTGATTAACTTGTTTTGGATTTGCTTTTCCCTGAGTAGCTTTCATGACCTGGCCAACAAAAAGACCTAAAAGCTTAGTGTTTCCATTTTTAAATTGCTCGACTTGATTAAGATTTTTTGCAATGATTTGATCAATGACTAACTCTAAAGCGCCAATATCTGTCATTTGCTCTAAGTCTTGGTCTTTAATTATCTCATCTACACTTCTTTTTTCATCCCACATAATCCTAAAGACATCCTTAGCTATTTTTCCAGAAATTGTGTTATCAGTAATTCTTGAAATGAGCTTGTAAAGCTCAGAGGCTGAGATTGGCGAGTCCTGAATATCGATTTGATTTTTGTTTAGTGAGGCTGAAAGTTCACCCATAACCCAGTTAGCCGAGAGTTTTACATCAGCCCCCTTATCAATGATAATTTCATAGTAGTCAGCCATCGCCTTTTGTGAGGTTAAATTTTCCGCATCATACTCACTTAAACCGAGCGTATCTATAAACCTAGCTTTCTTTTCAGCAGGAAGCTCAGGCAATCCCTTTTTAATATTTTTTAGAAGCTCATCATCAATCACGACTGGAAGTAAATCAGGGTCAGGGAAATATCTATAGTCATTGGCCTCTTCTTTTGAGCGCATAGACCTTGTTTCATTTTTAATTGAATCATAAAGCCTGGTTTCTTGGGCAACAGAGCCGCCATCTTCTAGAATATCTATTTGCCTTTCAACCTCGAAATTGATCGCCTTTTCTAAAAATTTAAAGGAGTTAATATTTTTTATTTCAGCCCTAGTACCTAACCCTTTGCCCCTCCTCCTAACAGACACATTGGCATCACATCTAAACGATCCTTCCTGCATGTTTCCGTCGCAAATATCAATATATTGAACCAATGCATGAATTTTTTTAGCATACGCGACGGCTTCTTTAGCGTTACTCATATCTGGATCAGACACTATTTCTAATAGCGGTGTGCCTGCTCGATTAAGGTCAATTGCTGTGTAGTCATCATACAGATCATGAATTGATTTCCCTGCGTCTT
>CAJXOB010000072.1 GCA_913057955.1 uncultured Gammaproteobacteria bacterium
AAAAAATAAAGACAGATAGACTGATTGAGGCAGAGAGGCGTGATGTTAAAAAATATGTATAGAGAGAGAATAGAAAACCACTCCCTGAGGATTTTGATTGCTGGAATTTTGATTGCAAGTTTGGTCCTTCAGAGGGAAAAGCAGAGGTTATTTTATCTTCAGAGATAAGCAAGTGCATCAGTGAAGCTGAAGCAGAAAGCCTGAAATCATTTTATTTAGAAATTCTCGCTAAACCAGGTTATAAGAAAGATTTTGCCAAACTTAAGGCTTTAGACGAAGAGTAATTTTCTCTCTCTATTGGTGGTAGTTTGGCGCTTCCTTAGTTATTGAAACGTCATGAACGTGTGACTCTGTCATACCTGCGGCGGTAACTTGAACGAATTGAACTTTTGTTCTCATGGCTTCAAGATTTTTGCAGCCAGTATAGCCCATAGATGATCTTATACCACCAACCATCTGATGAATAATAGGCCTTATAGATCCTTTGAAAGGAACTCTACCTTCTATCCCCTCTGGTACTAATTTTTCAGCAGCAAGTTCAGCCTGAAAGTACCGGTCTGATGAGCCATGAGCTTGACCCATGGCGCCTATTGAGCCCATACCTCTGTATGCTTTATAGGACCTTCCTTGAAATAGCTCAACCTCTCCAGGTGACTCCTCGGTGCCTGCGAGCATAGAGCCTAGCATAACACAATGAGCTCCAGCTGCGAATGCTTTAGCCGCATCTCCTGAGAAGCGAACTCCTCCATCAGCAATTATTGTTACATTAGTTCCTTTAAGGGCATCCGCGATATCAGAAATTGCACTGATTTGAGGTACGCCCACGCCTGCTACAATTCTAGTTGTGCATATACTTCCTGGTCCAATTCCAACTTTTACACTATCAGCACCAGCCTTAACAAGGTCCAATGCAGCTTCAGCAGTTGCTATATTTCCAGCAATAATTTCTAAATCAGGGAAGTCTTGTTTTGTTTTGATGACACGATCAATTACGCCTTGGGAATGGCCATGAGCAGTATCAATAACAATGACATCAACTCCAGCTTCAACAAGCGCTCTAATTCGATCTCCTGTCCCTTTGCCAACGCCAACTGCAGCAGCAACAATAAGCCTCTCTAAGTCATCCTTAGCAGCTTTTGGAAAGTCACTTGTTTTCTTAATATCACTAACAGTAATCATACCGCCTAATTTAAATTTTTCATCAGTGACCAAAACCCTTTCAATACGGTGTTTTTGCAGTAGTTTGCGGACAGTTTCCATTGAGGTTCCTTCTGCAACAGTAATTAATGATTTTTGAGGAGTCATTACATTTTCAACTATCTCATCAAGGCGGGTTTCAAATAAAACATCGCGACTTGTAATGAGGCCAACTAAAGTGTTATTAGAGACAACTGGTAATGCCGAAATGCCATGCTGATCTTGCAAGGCAAATACATCTTTAATAGTTGCTAATGGACTAATACTAATTGGGTCTCTAATGATTCCAGATTCGAAACGTTTTACTTTTCTTACCTCTTTAGCTTGTGACTCAATTGACATATTTTTATGAATAACCCCCATACCACCTTCTTGAGCAATGGCGATAGCAAGCCTTCCCTCAGTAACTGTGTCCATAGCAGCAGAAATAATAGGGGTGTTTAAAGTAATTTGATTGGTGAGCCTGGATGTTAAGTCAACCTCTTTTGGGAGCACTTCAGAGTGGGCAGGGACCAATAAGATGTCATCAAAGGTAAGCGCTTGTTTTAATTCTTTCATTTAGTTCTCCTAATTTTTTAGTACCGTCTTCTACTGAGAAGCCCGGGAACAACAAAGCCAATAATCATTCCAAAGAAAAGTACAATTGCACCAACTATGAACCAATTTCTAGAGCTAGTATCTTTTTGAATTTGAGTATTGTTTTCAGCTAATTGAAGCTCAGTTTTGAGTTGTAGTTTTTCTTGAATGTGTTTTTCATTTTCATGTTCTAGCTTTAAGGCATCTTGATAAATTTGCTCAATATGCTCCTTTTCAGCCTGTGATTTTGAGCTTTGAATAACTAAATCTGTATTTTCTTGTTTCAGAATTAAAAGCTCACTTTCTAAGGCTTCTTTTTCACCTCCAAGTTTAGATATTAACAGCTTATTAGCGTTATAAGATCTTGTCAGTTTTTTAAGCTCTTCTCTAGCTGGCGGATCAATGGATATATAAAATGATTTAATCCAGCCAATTGTGTCATCAAACTGGATTTGTGCCCATCCATCTTCAGTACTTTGCAATAAAGAAAGTTCAGTCCCAGATGGAAGGAGTCGGATAATATTTTCACCAAAGTTTTTATCAGCACGAATAGGGATATCTAGCTGGTCAGTAATATAGACAAGAGAGTCTGCACTAACTTTAAAAGTTAGAAGAATTAGGAGTAATGTTAATGTTTTAAATTTAATCATATTTGATTTTATCAGCATTCAATCTAGCTAAGAATCCTAAAAATGTTTTTTCAATGAATTTTCAATGAATTACACTGCGTCTATAGTAAAGAAATTTTTTCAAGTTGTGACTTCATATCTTCTAACGCCTTTTCAACAGAGGCAAGCTTGTCCTGCTCTTTTTTAACTACAGCTTCAGGCGCACCGCTTAAAAATTTCTTGTTATTTAATTTTCCTGAGAATTGATTTTTAAGTTTTATTAATTTATCAATTTCTTTATTAAGCCTATCTTTTTCAGCATCTTTATTAATGAGCCCTGCCAAAGGTATTAAGATTTGCATTTCTCCAACTAATGCAATTGCAGACTCAGGCTCTTCCTCATTTAGCTCTAGTAGAACAATATTCTCTAATTTAGCTAGAGTAAAAATGATTAATTTATTTTTTTCAATGAAATTTTTGTCTTGGGAGTTAAAGTTCTTAATAAAACATTGCAAGGGCTTTCCAGGCGAAATATTCATTTCACCTCTGATTTTTCGAATGCCCAATATGAATTTTTTGAGCCACTCAATCTCTGATTCTGCTTCAATATTAAAAAGACCTTCTTCGGGTTCAGGAAAAGCCTTGGAAATAAGTTTTTCATTAGAGTTGCTCTGAAGTTTTTGAGATTGTTCAAAAATCTCTTCAGTGATAAAAGGAATGATTGGATGAAGCAAGATTAAAGTTTCTGAAAGAACCTTCAAAAGTGTCGCCTCACAGCCTTTTTTCGTTTTACTATTTTCTAATAGTGGCTTAGAAAGCTCTAAATACCAGTCACAATAGTCATGCCAAACAAAATCATAAAGAGTTTGACTCATCAGGTCTAAGCGGTAATCAGCCAAATGCTTTTCAACTTCAATTTTAGTATGCTGAAGCCTAGAGAGTATCACTTTGTCTTTACTAGATCATTCAGCGTTTATATTAATTTACTTAGATTCAAAGATTATTAAA
>CAJXOB010000073.1 GCA_913057955.1 uncultured Gammaproteobacteria bacterium
ATACTTTTTCGTACAACTAAATAACGAAAAAACCCTTTATTAATTCGCTGGTTATAAACCGGCAAACCAGAATCTCGACACAAATTTTCAATTTTAGGAATTGATTTTTCAAAATCAAAATCAAATAACCCTGATGGCTTTAGCAACTATTCTACTAGAAATAACTGTCCTCTTTTCTTGGATCCCAAACCATAACCTTCATGATGCCAAATCTTTTTATCCATTTCTTCTGTAAAATACTCATTAGTAATTCCAAAAGAATACTCCATTTTATTCCGATACGCCCAAACTAGTGGTGATATTATTGTTTCATCCCAAATTGAGTCTAAATCTGTATCAGAAAATCTTTTGAAACGCTCTTTCACTTGCTTCTCCTTATACTCAACTTGTTTTTTTCTTGCTTAGCTTCAATTGCATTTTTAATTAAATTAATTAATACTCTAGAAATAGCGTCTTGATCAAGTTGCAATTTAGGTAAGTCTCCACTCAAATCTAAGTCCACCCGAACTCCATCATAGTTATCATATAGAGAGGCTGACTTATTTATTAAGGAGTTTAGGGATAATGGCCTCTTCTGAATTTCAGGAGTATTTGCGTAATTTGCAAACGCACTAACCATAGAATCCATAGATGCAACTTGATCCATAATAGTTTGAGTTGTCTTATCTATAATTGCAGAGTCTTTCGTATCTAGCTTTTCTAAAAACAAATTTCTTAGCCTTTGAGCAGACAACAATATAGGGGTCAGTGGATTCTTTATTTCATGTGCCATTCGAACTGCAACCTCTCCCCATGCTGCCTTCTTCTGGGCCCTATGTAATTTAGAAATGTCATTTATTATGATTACATAACCAAGCGTTTTATTTGCCACATCCAGAATTGCGCCCTGACAATAAACAAGTCGACTTCGATCATTAAGTGTTAATTCAATTTCTTGACTCCAGCCCAATGAGTTTTGCTCAATCTTTTGTTGGATAAACGAAAAAAGTGGACCAAGATTTTCATTCTCTTTAACAACAGAATCATAGGACTGGCCAATAAATTTCGACTCGTCTTTAATTTGAAGTATTTTTCCAATAACTGGATTAATAATTTGTATCTCCCTGTCTTGATTAAGTGCAATAACTCCAAAAGAGTACTTTAGAATAGTCTCTAAATAAAGATTCTGTGTATCTAAACCCTCAGTAGACAGCTTAATTCGTCTAATCATTTCGTTGAAATGTCCTATCAAATCATGCATATCTTTATTTTTAGGATCTTGCTCAATTTCCACGTCATAGTTTCCAGAAGAAATTTCTCTTGTAGCAACGGATAAGTTGTGCATTGGTCTCATTAACTGATCAATCATTCGAAAAACAATAAGCAATGCACTTAGCACTGACAATAAAATTGTTGAAGTAAAATCGATTAAAAAGCGTGTTTTAATAATTGAAGAATTAAGCGTCAACTCAGCCTCTTTTGCGGCATTACGGAAACTATCCATCTCTGAGATAAGACTTCCAACATTAACATCCCTAGAAAAATAAGCTATTAGAGTAAATCCATCAGTTGAAGCTTTATAGCCATTATTTAAGCAAATTGAACCCTCTCTTTTGCTCGATGCTGTCAGGTTCATTTGAGAGTCGTACAGCTTGATTTCACAGGCCCAAAAGTCACTCACTAGAAGGTTAAGCACTGACTGCATTTGCTCGTTTGACGACCTAGGAGCTTCAAAATAGTTAACAAGCTTACCTATATTACGGGTTTTATCCTCATAATATTTAACAGCAAAATTAGTAGTATTTTTAGAGAGCGCATCAACCTCATTAATAACCTTTAAATTAAACTCATCAAACTGTGCCTCAGCAATTTGCAAGTTATCTCTGATTGATCCGAAAGAAAATAAATAAAACGATAGCACTGGCAGCAAAACCAAAACTGGAACAATTTTTATAAAAGACCAGGTAAATCTTGACCCAATTACGCCTTGCTCAGTATTTTGTTTTAATCGCCTCATCGAGAGCGCAATGTAATATATTGCAACTATGCTCATTAGAACATTAAATCCAACTAAAACTAGATACCATTTCTCAATTAAATCAGGATTTAGGCCAAGATAAAACATTCCAAAAAATGAAATCAAAAAAACGCCTACCCAAAACAAGGCGCGAGGTGTTTCTTTTGAAGAAAAAGCTTGATTTAACAACATAAATTTTGCTGACAAAATATTAAAGTTTTTTGATTATCTCATAAATGAATTATTACTAGCATGAGTTGTTGATAAAATACAACAATCCATTTGAGACGATTACTTTGATTGAAAGCGAGTTACAACTTAATAAATACCTACAAAACATTCAAAATGACTCTCTTCTTGCAATTGATACTGAGTTTAAAAGAATTAACTCATATTACCCAGAACTTTGCTTAATTCAACTTGCAGTTGGTGATCATTTAGAATGCATAGATGTTCTTGTTATAAAAAATTTAGAGCCTCTTTTTAAAAAACTATACGACCCTCAAACCATTTGGATTGTTCATTCTGCTAGGCAAGATATTGAAGCTCTTTTTTACTTATCTAAAAGGACGCCTCGGTCAATTTTTGATACTCAAATTGCCGCCTCACTATTAAATTACCCGATGCAAGTCTCGTATCAAGCATTAACAGAGACTTTGCAAGGCATTTATCTAGAAAAAAAGCACACTCGATTTGACTGGAAAACAAGACCGCTCCCGAGCGATGTATTGCAGTATGCACTTGATGATGTTAAATATCTACTTCCTAATTACGCAATACTTAAAGCCGAGCTTGTTAAAAATGAAAAACTTCAATGGCTTAGTGAAGAGGTAGACTTCTTGTTAGATCAAAGTCTTTATGAGCCTAACTTCAAGCAAATTATTAAAAAGACTAGCGGCATTTCAAAAATAGATTCACAATTTCAAAAAAATGAAGTCAATTTAGTAATGTGGCGAGAGTAAACTGCGATGAAAGAACAGAAAACTATAAAAGTAGGTGGTCGGGTTTTTGATTGTGTCATATAGCGTAATCTGATTCGTCGACCAACAGGTGCAGGCGGTGGGTGGGCTTCTACAATTTCATCTAACCATCTATTTAAGCGAGCAGTAGGAATTCTAATATTCCAAACACCATATGCCTTAATGATAGCTTCATACAATCGATCTAAGCCAGCTCCAGTTTTTGCGGACACATAAACCAAAGGCGCTCCCTTCAATTGAGGAAGTAGTCTATAAAACTCTTCCAATAAAATCTTAGATTGTTTTTGTTT
>CAJXOB010000074.1 GCA_913057955.1 uncultured Gammaproteobacteria bacterium
AACCTAAGTGTACCCAGAAATGGGAAAAATGGATAAGTTAGAGGACAGGACTTATAATGCACGTATAGCTACAGAACTTATTAAGGAGACAAGACAAGCATCAGTAGAGGGATTTGACGCACTAGTTATTGGGTGCTTTTATGACCCATTTTTACTTGATTCTAGAGAGATTTCTGGCGATATGATTGTTGTTGGGCCATGTTATTCTTCGATTGAGATCGCATTAAAGCTATCTAACTATTTCTCTGTTATTATAGGACAAAAAAAATGGCAGCATGAGATGCAATCGACAATAGTAGAATATGGTTTTGGAGAACATTTAGCTTCATTTAGAGATGTTGGTATGACTGTTCCAGAGTTTCAGAAAGACCATAACCTTACAGAAAAAAAATTAATGGACGCAACTCGTCTTGCAATAGAAGAAGATGGTGCCGAATCAATAATATTAGGTTGTACATTAGAATTTGGTTTTTTTGAAAAAATTCAAAATAAATTTAATATTCCAGTTATCGACCCCTCAATAGCTTCATTAAAACAAGCTGAGCAAGCCGCCATTTTAAAGAATCAATTTGGCTGGAAGCCTTCAAGGCAATGGATCACTGAGGCGCCACCTGAGGATGATATGGATCGCTTTGGTTTGTTTCAAGAAGACTATCAGTTCGGAAACCGTATAATTGTTAAATAACTATTAAGTATAGTGGAAAAGCCAAACAGTAGCCCCAGTAGGCTTGTTAGTTTTGAGAAAGTCAATAAGAGCTTTGGAGCAACGAATGCGTTAATAGACTGTTCTGTGTCTTTTGAGGTGGGAAAGATACACGCCTTAGTTGGAGAAAATGGAGCTGGAAAATCTACCCTAGGGAAGCTTATTCTTGGTGTGCATAAACATGATTCAGGAGCTATTAAGGTTGATGACAGTGAGGTTTATTTGTCTTCACCAAGGGATTCTGTAAAGCTAGGTTTGGTAGGAATTTCACAAGAGCTATCATTATTACCAGATCGGTCAGTGGTTGATAATATTGCTATAGGGAGAGAGACAACTATAGGGCCATTTGTATCAAGTAAGCAGACACTAGAAAAAGTACTAGCTGTCATGAAAAAATATGATCTTTATATCGATCCCACTAGTCTTGTGGGTTCGTTGTCAGTAGCAGACCAGCAAAAGGTTGAGATTCTTAGAGCGCTTAATACTAACGCGCGCTTAATTGTTTTTGATGAGCCAACTGCTCGTTTAGCTAGCCATCAAGCTGAGCAGCTTCATACCCTTGTGAGATCCCTCGCAGATTCTGGCACAGTAGTAATTTATATTTCTCATTTCCTTGAAGAAGTTCTTAAAATATCAGACACCATCTCACTATTAAGAAATGGTAAAAAAGTTAGAACTGGACCAACATCTAATGAAACTAAAAAAAGCCTTATTGAGGGAATGACAGGAAGTGATGCAGGCAATTTATTTCCAAAAAAACCAAAAATAACTGCCAATAGTGAAGTTATTTTGAAGGTAAAGGGCCTTTCTCGTATAAATGAATTTAAGGATATTTCATTTGAACTAAAAAAAGGAGAAATCCTTGGGATTGCAGGGCTAGTTGGGTCTGGTCGCAGTGAGTTAGCACATGCTATTTATGGCAACAGAGTGCCAGATAGTGGCTCTATAGAATTGTATGGTAAAGAATTTATAGTAAAGGATGTTGCACATTCAATAAAAAATGGTATGGCAATGGTTCCAGAGTCGAGAAGAGATCAAGGACTAATATTAGAGCGCTCTTTACTAGAAAACACATCATTACCATATTTGAAAAAATTTACCTCTTGGCTTTATGGTCTTAATAAGAGTGAAGAATATAATGAAGTAGACGCAAGTTGTTTAACAACAATGATCAAACATAGTGGGCTAGAAAAAGAGGTTCAGTATTTATCGGGTGGAAATCAACAAAAAGTTTTATTTGCAAGGGCTGCGATGGGAAAGCCTAGACTTCTTCTAGCGGATGAACCAACACGAGGAGTTGATATTGGCGCTAAAAAAGTTATTTATGAATTAATATCACAACTATCAAAAGTTGGAGAGGCCGTTATAATTATTTCATCAGAAGTTGAAGAAATTATTGGAGTTGCTCATAGAACTCTTGTTATGTCGCGTGGGAAGATTGTAGCTGAGCTCAGTGGAGACGAAATAACTAAGACCGCAATAATGGAAGCGGCTTTTAAAGAAGGTTAATCTTATGAATAATGTAGTAGATTTATTAAAAAAGAATGGAATAGTAATAATCACAGTAGTTCTTTTTATTGGCTTAGCAGTAACTACCGAAGGCTTTTTTACTGAGCGTAATCTTAGAAACATACTTGATCAACAATCCACAATTTTGATTGCCGCTTCATTTATGACTATTGTTATTATTTCTGGCAATTTTGACATATCAGTTTCATCAATTTTTGTCGTTTCACCCTTGTTTGCTTTGCTTGTTGAAAACGCAACTGGCAATATTTATCTAGCAGTGATGGCGGGAATTTTTATAGGGCTTGCAATGGGGGCATTTAATGCAATTGTTGTGACTTATTTGAAAGTTAATTCATTTATAGCAACACTAGCCACTTCGTTTATGTTCTTTGGATTAGGCTACCTTATTAGCGATAGGTCTTTAATGAGACCCATGGGAGATGCGTATCAACAAATTGCTCGTACAAAGTTTTTTGACATAACTTCTGCTACTTGGCTTGCATTGATAATAGTAGTTATGGCAAGCATTATATTAACGCAAACGCGATTTGGGCGTAATGTTTTTGCTACTGGTGAACTTCATCTTATCAACATGGTA
>CAJXOB010000075.1 GCA_913057955.1 uncultured Gammaproteobacteria bacterium
ATTGGCGATGCGGTCGTTGCTGGAACCCTAAACATCACTGGCGTTATTGAGGTTGAAGTATTAAAGCGCTCAGACGATACAACCTTATCGAAAATTGTTCAGTTATTAAGCACCGCCCAAAGTAAAAAAATGCCTATTAGCCGTTTTGCAGATAAAGTTGCCAATATTTTTGTGCCAATTGTTGTTGGTATTTCAATTATTACTTTTTTGGTTTGGCACTTTCTTGTTGGCGATACTCTTGGCGCCATTATTGCCTCTATTTCTGTTTTGATTATTTCCTGTCCTTGTGCGCTTGGTTTGGCAACCCCTATTGCGATTGTTAGCTCTGTTGGGAAAGGCGCAAAAGAGGGGATACTGATTAAGAATCCAGAAATATTAGAAATCATTAAAGATATAAAGTACGCTGTTTTTGATAAAACTGGCACTCTGACAGCAGGCGTTATTAGTGTTAAAGATTCGCTCTATGAGGAGCAGCATTTAAATTTACTGGGCTCCATTGAGAAAATGAGCGAACACCCGATCTCCAAAGCCGTCGTGACCTATGCGATTAGTAAAAATTTACACCTAGACGCTGAGTTTGATGAATTAGAGCTCATACCCGGAAGAGGCATAAGTGCTCAGTGGCAAGGGAAAACTGTACGCATCGGCTCGCTGGCATTTTTAGAAGAATTTAAAATTCAAGTAGATAAGCAATACTCCGATTTTTACACTCAAACACTAGCTCAAGGAAGCGGCGTAATATTGGCCTCTATTGGCCAGTTATGCGTCGGAGTTTTTGCGCTAGAAGACGCCATTAAAGAAGGCGCAATAGAATTAATTGCAGACCTAAAAAGAAAAAACATTACTCCTATTTTATTAACGGGCGATAACCAAGTTACTGCAAATAATGTTGCAAAGCAGTTAAATATAGACCAAGTCTTTGCACAAGTTTTGCCGGGTGAAAAATACAAAATTATCACTGAATTACAGAACGAGGCTAAAGTAATGTTTGTAGGTGATGGGATTAACGACTCACCTTCAATTAAACAAGCAGACATTGGCATAACCCTTAATTCTGGCTCGGATATTACAAAAGATGCGGGTGATATAATTTTAATTAACAACGATTTAAAGTCTGTATCAAAAAGCATAAACTTATCAGTTGAATCCATGAAGATTATTAAACAGAATTTGTTTTGGGCATTTATTTACAATGCCGCTGGAATTCCCTTAGCTGCCGGCGTTTTGTACCCAATTATTGGATTAATGTTAACCCCTGCTTACGCAGGAATTGCAATGAGCTTCTCTTCTGTCACCGTGGTGTTGAATTCTTTGCGATTGAAGTATAAGTTGATTTAGTTAATCGTCAAAAGTTCTCTATTTTGAGTTTTTCTGCTATTAAACCTTATGCATTTTCATTCTGATTTCCAAGAGGCTTGTAAAATGACGATTACTACAGTTCAATAAGAACTTCCTGCCTCTCATATCCGTAAGGACTTGGCCTTTAACTCTGCTTGATATACAATCATAGTATGAAGCAAAAATTATAGACCAATTAATCTTTATACCCGCGGCTATAAGTGGAATCGAGAGACAGGAATTAGAGGTTATTAAATGAAAAAAATACTAATTGTCTTCGTAATAATTGTTAGGGGAGTAGCCTCATCATTCATATAGCCCTACATTTCATCGTACCTGCTATTGTAATTGGCTTGTTCTTTCGCAGTAACTGGAAGTTTGCCTATCTTGTGATGATGGTGACCATGCTTGTTGATATTGACCATCTTTTGGCAGTGCCGATTTATGATGCAACGCGCTGTGGTATTGGCTTTCACCCTCTGCACGGCTTTATTCCTATCGCTTTATATATGGCTTTTTGTTTTATTCCAAAGCTACGAATTATTGGCATCGGCTTGGTCATTCACATGGCTTTGGACTCCTTTGACTGCCAACTAACAAATGGGGTGTGGTTTATATCGTAATGACTACCACCTTTGGTTATTATGCAACTATTTATGAAACGGTGTGTAGAAAGTAATTATCTATTTAGATACCCTCCCTCACAGATGAAACGAAGTTTGAGCTTAAGTTCAAGTTTAGATATAATACTAGTATGAAAAAACTCTTTCTTTTTGTGCTTCTATCTCTAGGTTTAACTGCTATCTCCTTTGCTGATACAGATGATTATTGGCAAGATTTAGACTTTAATATCAATAAATTAAATGAACTTAATCAGTGTATGAGTTGCAATTTAAGTTCCACGAATTTTAATGGCTTAGACTTTACTGGAGCTAACCTTACTGGAGCAAACTTTATAGAGGCTAATCTTACCGGTACAAATTTCTATGGAGCAAACTTTGAAGGTTCAAGTCTATATGGTTCAAACTTTGAAGGCGCTAATCTTGAGGACGCTTCATTTTTTGCAGCTAACCTTTATGGTGTAATACTTAAAGATGCTCTGCTTATAGGAGCTGACCTTAGGCAAGCAGATTTAAGTAAAGCTGACCTAACATTAGCTAATCTTACTGGAGCAAATCTAACAGGTGCTAACCTGAAGGGCGCTATTCTTGATGATGCATTTTTTTGCAATACCCAAACTCCTTGGGGCATAGATAACTCTTCGTGTCAGTGAAATAAATACTACCCCTCACACATCAAACGAAGTTTGGATATTTAGATTAATCAATAGACCTTTCTGACTCTTTTAATTCAAATCAGTAGGTATATACTCAAGGTATGTTTAAACAATATATCTTTCTTTTAATTCTATCCTTCTTCTCAATTCAAGGTTTCGCAGCAGGATGTCCTGATGCCAGTGAGCC
>CAJXOB010000076.1 GCA_913057955.1 uncultured Gammaproteobacteria bacterium
GATGTTTATAAGATACAGTTTTTATACTTGGTAGTATATAGTATTATGGTAATAGGCGTGTTTGCATTTTTGATGGCAATTAAGCAAAGTCATTTTTCGAATGATGTAGCTGATAAGAAACCGTTGGAAGATCTTTCGGCTCTAGGTGGGTTATCAAAGCAATCTCCTTATGCTGCTTTTGCGGTGACAATTTTGATGCTTTCTATGGCTGGGTTACCACCATTTGCTGGATTCTTTAGTAAAGACGAGATTCTTGTAGCCGCCTATGAGCACAATAAGCTCATTTATTATATTGGCGTAGTAGTGGCCGGGCTTACAGCTTTTTATATGTTTAGATTATACTTTGGTATATTCTGGGGTAAAGACACTAAATACGAACATACACCTCATGAATCACCAGCTTCCATGACTTTTCCATTGATCTTTTTAGCGTTTATGAGTAATGGATTTAATTTGAATCAGATTGATCCACTTTGGCAAAGGATAATTTTAGGCCTTGTAATTGTTATTGCTGTAGCAATTGATTCTTGGTCTCAACGTAAAAATGTTTAAATACTGATATGAAAAGAGTTGGAGAATACAAATGATTAGAGTGGGTGTAGATGTAGGTGGAACAAATACTGACGCCGTAGTAATGGATGGAAAAAAGTTTTTAGGAGGCGCTAAGCGCAGCACTTCAACTGACATTCTAACTGGAGTTGAAAACGCAATTAAAGCGGCCTTAATTGAAGCAAAAACTGCCTCAACTAGAGTGGATGTGTTGATTATAGGAACGACTCATTTTGTTAATGCATTGATTCAGAGAACAAAGCTTGCTCAAACGGGATTAATTAGAATGTGCTTACCATCAGGAAGCTCTATCTTGCCATTTTCTGACTGGCCAAAATCACTTGTTGATGGCATGAGTGGCTCTTATAAGCTCATCAAGGGTGGTTACGAGATGGATGGAAGTGAGATAACTCAATTGGATCATAGTGAGCTTATCGGCGCTGCCCAAGAATTATTTGACCTAGGGTGTAAGCAAGTTGCAATAAGTTCAGTTTTTGCTACAGTTAGGGGTGATATGGAGCAAGAGGCCTTTGATGTCTTAAGTAAGGCAGTACCTGGGATAAGTATCACACTTAGCAAAAGTATTGGTGGGATGGGTTTACTAGAAAGAGAGAATGCTGCAATTATTAATGCATCCCTCAGGCCCTTAGCAAAAGAAGTAGTAGATTCTTTTCAAATGCTGAAGGAAAACATAAGTCTTTCATGTCCAATGTTTTTCACTCGAAATGATGGGACTTTAATTGAAGCATCTGAGGTAATAGAACTACCTGTCCTAACTTTTGCGTGTGGACCTACAAACTCTATGCGCGGAGCGGCATTTCTTACGGGCCTAAAAGATGCTCTAGTAGTTGATATTGGTGGAACAACTACAGATGTTGGCGAGGTTCAAGATGGATTTCCTAGGCTAGCAGGAACCTCTGTTATGGTTGCTGATGTTCGAACTAATTTTGCAATGCCAGATGTAATAAGTATTGGTTTGGGAGGCGGATCTATTGTTAATGAGAAAGATACAATGTCTAT
The DNA here is from genome assembly GCA_913057955.1 of uncultured Gammaproteobacteria bacterium. Taxonomy (GTDB): domain Bacteria; phylum Pseudomonadota; class Gammaproteobacteria; order PS1; family Pseudothioglobaceae; genus Pseudothioglobus. Next base: position 1,570 of record CAJXOB010000076.1, read on the forward strand.
TGGACCGATTTCTGTTGGGCATGATCTTCCTTATAAAGCAAAGGTATTTAGTGGTGACACACTAACTGCAACTGACTTAGCAGTTGCTGGAGGCCGATGTAAGGTGGGCGAAGTTATGCCACCACCAATAAATTCACTTGATAAATTACTTGAAATTATGGATAAGATGATTTCAGATCAAGTTGCACGAGCAAGGACAAGTAACAAAGATATACCAGTTATTGCAGTTGGAGGAGGAAGCGTTATGATGCCATCTAAGGTAGACGGTCTAAAAGTCATTTGTCCGCCCCATAATGATCTTGCTAATGCTGTTGGAGCTGCAATTGCTCAAGTAAGTGGCCAGGTATCAAGAGTAGTTTTACTTAATGATAGTATTAATCGTGATAGCGCTATTAAAGAAGTTACTGATGAGGCTACAAAGCTTGCAGTTAAAAGACATGCCGACCCTAAATCTATTTCTGTTTTAACAGTATCAGATATGCCTTTATCTTATTTACCAGGCAATAATTTATTAATTAACGTGACTGTTGTTGGTGACCTTTTAATGGAGGAAATTTAATGACTATAAAAAAAATATCATATGTTGATAGTAAATCAATAAATGCAATCGCTATTGGAGGTGCAGTTCTAGGTTCTGGAGGAGGAGGTGACCCGTATGTTGGAAGATTAATGACCCAGCAAAGCATGAATGAGTCTGGAGGTGTTAATGTAATAGATATTGAATCATTACCAGATGATGCATTAATTTTGCCCATTGCTATGATGGGAGCGCCGACTGTTATGATAGAGAAATTTCCATCAGGCAATGAGTTTGCGCAATTAATACCAATGATTGAAAAGATGCTTACTAAACCAGTATCAGCTATTCTATGTATTGAAGCTGGGGGTTTAAATTCTACAATACCTTTTGCGGCAGCGTCTAAATTGGGATTACCAATAATCGATGGTGATGCTATGGGACGAGCTTTTCCTGAGCTTCAAATGGTGACATTTACTTTGGGGGGTATAAGTGCAACACCGATGGCTATGGTTGATGAAAAAGGAAATGGTTGTAATTATGAAACTATCAGCAATGTATGGACCGAAAAACTTGCCCGTGCAATCACTATTGAGATGGGT
>CAJXOB010000077.1 GCA_913057955.1 uncultured Gammaproteobacteria bacterium
GCGCTCCTGATGACTTAAACACCTTCCTTGCAATGACATCAAATATTCCAAAAGATTGGACATTTTCTGCCTTCTCAATTGGTAGAAATCAGTTGCCTTATGTGGCTATGGCTATCCTAGCAGGGGGTAATATTCGTGTTGGGCTTGAAGACAATATTTATCTAAAACGTGGCGTTTTTGCTACCAATGCAGACCTTGTAAAGAAGGCTGTTCAGACAGCAGAGGGCATGGGCTGTTCTATTATAGGGCCAGATCAAGTCCGAGATAATATGAAACTCGAAAAGCGTTGGGGCTAGATATGCAAAGTATCAAGGCGGCAGGTGTAATTGGTGCAGGCGTAATTGGAAGTGGGTGGATAGCTAGATTTATTCTTAATGGTATTGATGTTTTTATCTATGACCCCTCCAAAGAGGCTCCTAAATATGTCAATAAAGTTATTGATAATGCTGAAAGAGCATATAAAAATTTGCTCACCTCCAGCTTGCCAAAAAAAGGTGTACTTTCATTTTCTAGCTCAATTTCAGAGGTAGCAAAATCTAGTGAAATAATTATTGAAGCAGTTCCAGAAAGGCTTTTAATCAAACAATCTGCATATGCAGAAATTGAGTCGAGCGCAGTCAAAAGTCTAATAATAGCATCGTCAACTTCTGGTATTCTTCCCTCAGATTTGCAGGCAGAAATGCAACACCCTGAAAGGCTTCTAGTTGCACACCCATTTAATCCAGTCTATCTTTTGCCATTGGTGGAGATTGTTGGTGGCTCTAAAACCTCCAAAGATGCAATCGAAAAAGTCACCGGTATTATTACTAGTATTGGCATGTTTCCACTCCATATTAAAAAAGAAATTCCTGCTTTCATTGCGGATAGACTTCTCGAATCTGTATGGCGAGAAGCGCTTTGGTTAGTCAATGATGATATAGCTACAACCGAAGAGATTGATGATGCGATTCGTTATGGTTTTGGTCTTCGCTGGGCACAGATGGGGCTTTTTGAAACCTATAGGTTAGCTGGCGGTGAAGCCGGTATGCGTCACTTTATATCACAATTTGGGCCTTGCCTTGAATGGCCCTGGACACACTTAATGGATGTTCCTGAATTCACAGAAGAGTTAATAGACAAGGTTTCAAATCAATCGGATCAGCAGTCTGGGCAATTTAGTATTGATGAACTTATGGAAAAGCGTGATGACAATTTGGTTGATTTTCTAAAAGTTTTAAAAGATAACCTATGGGGAGCAGGCAAGACTCTTAAAGAATTTGATGATAGCTTATCAGAGTCGATCATTAAATCAGAGTTCTCAGAACTGAATTTATCTGGCCCTTTACTTACTTTCAGCACCAAAATACCTAAAGAGTGGGCTGACTATAATGGTCATATGACAGAGGCCCGCTACCTGGAGTGCTTTTCAGAAGCAACGACAGAAATGATGTCAATTGTTGGGGCTGACGAAAAGTATATTGCAAATATCGGATCGTACTTCACAGTTGAAACTCATATTCGGCACTTGGATGAAGTTCAAATAGGAGAGTGCGTAAACGCTAAAACCCAAGTTATATATGGAGAAAATAAAAAACTTCACCTCTTTCATTGGCTTTATCATGATGACGGAAGGTTACTCGCAACTGCTGAGCACATGCTAATTCATGTTGATCTTAAAACGCGAAGTGCAAGTATGCCAAATGATTTAGTCATCTCTCGGACAGAACTAATCTATGATGCGCATAAAAAACTACCCAAACCAGAAGGGCTAAGTCGTGCTGTTGGCGACAAATTCTAATACCAATCTTCAGAGCAAAGTAATTTTGATAGAAACCTTAGAGAGCTCTTGTTAGGCTTAGTACTTGCCCAGTAATTGGCGCTGAAATAGTGCGGCGATATGCAAGAATGATGCTCTCATTTGAAGTCGGCTCAAAACCATCAAAAAGCATTCCATAGTAATCAACTGAGTTTTCAATAATGGATGGAGATACAATATTTATTCTTAATTTCCCAGCATATTCTGCCGCCAATGTTGAAACGCACATGTTAAGAGCACCATTCGCAGCGGCAGCGCAAGAGCCAGCAATAATTGGCTCATCGCCAATAATTCCGCTTGTAAGGGTGATTGATCCATTTTCACGGAGAAAAGGTATGGCTGCTTTTGCCAAATTCAATTGACTAAAACATTTAGTCGAAAGTCCAGATGCAAAATCCTCCATTGTAAGTTCATCAAAAGTCTTAAAAGGAGTGCCTCCGATGCAAGACACTAAACCATCAAATGGTCCAACAGATGCGAAGACATCACTAACGCTTTCAAAATCAAAAGCATCAATCTTTAAATCTGGTCCAGATCTTCCAGCTCTTATAACTTCATAGTCTTTCTGTAAACCTTCAACTACTACTCTACCAAGTTTTCCAGTTGCGCCAACTACTATAATTTTTTTCATTTAAAGCCTTTTAATATTTAGTTAAAATAATAAATAGAATCTTATCATTAAAAAAGCAACTTGCCAATAGATGACTTTACTGCATTT
>CAJXOB010000078.1 GCA_913057955.1 uncultured Gammaproteobacteria bacterium
AATTGTGTGATACGTCGGCATCGACAGATATTTGTGAGCATCAGTAAAAGTATTACTTATATTAGACATGAGGCAAGTTTGCTTGAAATACTTTTCATTAAATTAAAATATTGATCTGGGCCGGCTGGATAATCAGATCCTAAAATATCAATTTCAAATGTTTTTAAGTTGAGACCTTCCGTCAAGACGCTGACTTGATTGAGTTTAACTTCTTGACCATATAGCAAGCAAGAAACGTTTAAATCATTGATCATATTTTTAACTTCCAATGTTCTATTAATGCTCAATCTTGCTCCGTGGTATGGCGTTATGATAATTGGCCTCTTAAGGCCCATGCTCTTTTCAAGGTATTGAAGAGTGTCTGCAAATACTGAAAATTGCTTAGTTAAAAATGGCTCAATCTCTTTCTCCAAGTCTAATTTCAACTCTTCAAGGTCTAGGGTTAATTCTAGAAAATTATTGTTGTATCTAGCCTGGTTAATTGGGTCTATTCTAATTAGATGCTCATTAATGTGTTTGGCAATAAGTTTTATATTGTCAATGTCTAACCAGAGGTGTAAATCATAAATAGTCTCTTCATGCTCTTCATGCTCTTCATGTTCATCATGTTCTTCCAAGTGTATATTTTCAGATCTAGATTTATAGATACTAAGATTATTTATGTCAGTAATTTGAAAAAGTGATTCATTTTCTATATTTTTAATCGCTTTTCTTAAACCAGACTCAAAGTCTTCACTGATAATTATTACTAAGTCAGCATTTGCAAGCATCCGAACCTGCGAAGGTTTCAAATGAAAAGTGTGTGCTGAGTTACTCGACTTAAGTAGTAGTTGTGGCTCTGCAATACCACTCATCAGTGCTGTAACGATGCTATGAATTGGTTTAATACTAACGACAACAGACGGGCCTGATTGTGCAACAACACTTTTGATGGTTATCATTAAAATAAAACTTAGTAAAAGACGGTTTTTCATAGCTTAAATCGAATCGAAAATTGAAGGGAAATTATACGCCAATCCTTTAAATCACCACTGAATTAGTTTTGGCAAATAATAATTACCCTTGTAGGAGCAGGGTGGCCTTCTTTTGTGAGTGATGAGTCAGACGGGTCAAGAAAGTCTTCTAATGAAGCTGCATTATCACCAATCCACTCCGATTTCCGCTGCTCTTCAGGAGTAGTTTTGTTAATATCAATAACTTTAATATTTTTGAAATTAGCTTTAACAAGCCATGATTTTAGAGTTTCAATGCTAGGAAGGCAGTGAACATTGCGCATTTGTGCATAGCGACCTTCTGGTATGAGGGAATAGCCATTTGGACCCTCGACTACTAAAGTCTCTAGAATTAATTCTGCATCAGGCGCCATCATTTCCATTAATTGAGATAAGTGCTGCATATGATCTCTTTGATGATAAAGAACGCCCATTGAAAAGACAGAATCAAAAATTGCTAGTTTTGGCATTTCTTCAAGCCTAATTGGAAGGAGCATTGCATTAATTTTACTATTCGATAATGATTTAATTGCCGCGTATTGGTAATTAAACAAAAGAAAAGGTTCAATTCCTAATGCCTTTGAGGCCCCTTCGATCGCCATTCTTAAAGTAAAGTAACCATTTCCAGCGCCGACATCAAGAACCCTTCTGTTTTTTAATGGAGTAATGTGGTTTTGAAGGCGTTGCCATTTAAGACCTCCCTGCCATTCGCTTTCAAGTTTTAAATTATCAAAAATGAAGGGGCCTTTTCTCCAAGGCAAAAGCCTCTTAAGTGCAGTTTCAATTATTTTAGTATTGTTGCCATTTTGACCTATACTAATATAGGGTTCATTAAGCTCTATTTTCGTTTTAGGTATTGTTTTTAATTCCTCTATTGCCACAGACCATTTAGGAATATTACCATTATTAACATTGAAAGCATCTAGGCTAGCTTTAAGACATTGATCTGCAATTTTTTTTAGGGCTAAATCATTGAAAAATACCCTAAATTCTTCTGTAAATATAATCATAAATTAATTATGTTCCTAAAATATATCTAGTATAAAATAAAGTTATATATAAATACATATATTACTTTTAACTCTTATTGGAGATTAGTGTGATAAACAAATCAATTAAATTTTTTATAGTCTTTTTACTTTCATTAAATGTTTTTGCTGGTGGTGACGATCGTGACGATGCCTACTATGAAAACTTAGATCAGGAGTTAGCAGCATTTGAAGCTAAAATTGCAGCTGAGCTTGATTCGGACGCAATGATGGCTGAAATAGAAGCAGAGATGGCAAGAAAAGCTGCACTAGATGCTTTTCAACAAAAAATAGAAGATGAAAAAGCTGCTGCTGCGAAGTCAACAGCCGCCTACCAATCTAAACTTGCAAACGATGCGAGAATTGCTGCCCTTATGGATGAGTTATCTATTGCAAAAGAACTGGCTGCATTTGAAGCTCAGTTGGCTGCAGAATTAGCCTCTCAAGAAATGATGGCTGAAATCGAAGCCG
>CAJXOB010000079.1 GCA_913057955.1 uncultured Gammaproteobacteria bacterium
CTGCAGTATTAAGACCTGAGACTTTTGATAAAGTTAGAGAGGCGCTTTGTGACATAGATATTCCAGGGATGACTGTAACTGAAGTTAAAGGTTTTGGTAAGCAAAAAGGTCACACGGAGCTTTATCGTGGCACAGAATTTACTGTTGAATTTATTCGTAAAGTTAAACTTGAAATTGCTATTTCTAATAAAAATTTAGACTTGCTAATTAACACAATTAGCGATATCGCACTTACTGGCAAAAAGGGTGATGGCAAAATTTTTGTCACCAATATCGAAAAAGTAGTTCGTATTCGCACAGGTGAAACGAACCACGACGCACTTTAATACTTATGAAGCCATTAATACTTTCAAAAGTAGGCACCTTTTGTTTCTTACTAATTACTTTTATGCTTACTCTTGGAATAAATACAAGATCAATTGCCTCTGAGGGTGACCTCTCATTCCCATTTAACTCTGATAGTGGCAAATACTGGCAGTACGTAAGTGATCGAGTAATGGGCGGGGTATCTGATGGTCAAGTTAATCTTGAGCAAGATGGAGAAATTTATTACGCAAGACTCACTGGCAATGTAAGTACAAGGAATAATGGTGGCTTTATTCAATTGCGCTCAGGAATTTCATTTGCAAATTCTGAAAAAGATGGCAAAAACCTTCAGGGTGTTCGCCTTAACGTACGAGGCAATGGTGAAACTTATGAAATTCATATTACAACTAATGATAGAACTTATCGTGGAGACTATTATTCAGCAACCTTCAAAGCGGATTTTGATTGGAAAATGATAGACCTGCCTTTTAATAAATTTAAACGTAAGCGTTCAAATAATACAAAATTAGATGCTCAAAATATAACAAGGCTTGGAATTGTTGCTTATGGTCGAGAGTATGTTGCTGACATTTCAGTCTCAACAATAGAATTTTACTATTAGGCTAGTTTCCCAATTCTCTGAGAATTCAAATTATTTAACAGCTCAATAACATGGCTATATCCATTTGGCCCAAGCCCAGCAACAACAGCATCTACTGCTGGAGAGATATAAGAAACATGACGGAATGTTTCCCGTAAATGTGGATTAGAAATATGCAGCTCTATTTTGAAACCAGAAAAAGATTTTAATGCATCATGAATTGCGATTGATGTATGTGTGTAGGCAGCAGCATTAATAACAATAGCATCTACTTTTTCTTTGATTGCATTCTGAATCCACTCAACTATTTCACCTTCATAATTTGACTGCATAAATTTAATAATATGACCATCTTTTACACCTTGCTCTAAACATTTTTTTTCAATATCATCTAATGTTTCACTGCCATAAATTTCTGGCTCTCGCGTTCCAAGAAGGTTTATATTAGGCCCATTTATAACGTAAATATTCATCTAATTTTGGTTTAGTTTTTCATGGATTGATCTAATAGCTAATTCGTAGCTATTCACCCCTAGGCCACATATAAAGCCAACATCACTCTTTGCAACTATTACAGGCTCAGAAACGCTTTCGCCATCTTGAAAAATGTTTGCAATATGTACTTCAATCACTGGTTTATTTTTAATAGCACTTGTCTTTATATTCGAATTATAGACGTCTAAATCTAACTTAGATGAATGAGAGTATCCAACAGGGTTAATAATTAAAGCATCGAACCCCTCAAGCCCATCAGATAGCTTTTCAGACAATTCAGACTGATCATCAGTTTGAAAAAAATCCAAGTCAATACCCAGTGATTTGCACGTCTCTAAACATTTTTTTTGCAACTTTTTCAAGGTTAGATCTTCATAACCATACTCATTAAAGTTACTTAAATCTGAAAGCCCAGGGCCATTGATTATTAGTAATTTATTGTTATTCATTAACTGGTTAAATTCCATTTATTAGAATAATATTATACTTTCCCAATGAGGGTATGTAACACGATTAAAAATAAGTGATATTTCTTCAATTAATATTATTATTTGACTAGTGACTCAACCAAAGCTCTAAAGTATGAAAATTGAGGATGAATTCTTTCTGGATCTTTAG